>JBNJFZ010000018.1:0-51242 GCA_051747295.1 Myxococcota bacterium | reverse complement strand
TCGGCGCCTTCCTGCTCTTCGACCTGTTGGTCGTCGGGCGAGGGGTCGGCGCCGCCCGCCTGAGCGAGCGCCGTCGTCGCGGAAAATGCGACCACACAGATCGCTGCGAATAGGACAAGCAAACGTCTCATAACGATCCTCAACTCATTTCGTGGGCGACGTCTTCGACGTCGAGGTACACCTCGTCGAGGCGCATCTCGGTCAAGCGAACTCGGATTCGCATCCAGAGCAAGACCAGGAACAACAACAAAAACGCCACCATCGAGACCGTGAGGGTGAGCTTCATCGCATCCGCGAGGCCGCCCCCGCCCTGGCGTTCGACCACCGGGTGCAGACCACCCCACTTGCGAACGGCGTAGTGGACGATGGGAATATCGACGAAGCCGATGACGGCGAGGACCGCTGCGATCTTTCGGATCTGCTCGTTGTCGGAGGAGAACCACCGCAACAGCGCGTACCCCGCGAACAGTAGAAACAGCACGAATGTCGCCGTGAGTTGGGGCTCCCAGACCCACGCTTTACCCCAGGCCTTGATGGCCCAGAGAGGCCCGGACACCAGGACGTAGACCGCGAAGAACAGCCCGACCTCGACGCCGCTGAGCGCCACCGCGTCGAGCGCCTTGTTGCGCTTGAGCAGATACAGCAGGCTTCCGACGGCGGTGAGGGTGAATCCCGCGTACATCACCATCGCAGCCGGGACATGCGAGTAGAAGATCTTCTGGACCACGCCCATGGTCAGCTCGACCGGCGCATAGAAAAAGATCAAGTAGATCATGACCGCGAAGGCCACGGCGGTGAGCCCGACGAGCCAGGGAAAGACCTTGTCGATTATGCGAACCACGCTAGCACCCGTTGGTACAGAAGCGACGAACCCCTGCGGGAAGGGCTCTCGGCAACAATTCATTCCCGCGCGTGCGAGCTACCGAACGCGAGCCAGCCATTTTTGGGATGCGGCATGTGCTCGGAAAGGAGCTCTACCGATGCGCCCTAGCATACCCTGCACAGCGCAGCAACGCTTCGACTCGGCGATGTCTGGTGGGAACGCGATTGCAGCGCCCTGTAACAGCATTGTATAGTTGTCGAGCACTGCAAGTAGGGCGCGCGCCGACGAGCTCGACGCGTGGCGACGTCTGCACACTCACTCTGAGACAACCTCGATGATTCCAAAGCGGATATTCGAACAATCGATCCTGCGCTACTTCAAGCCGATCGTCCCTTACCTGGAAGACGACTCGGTCAGTGAGATCATGATCAACGGACCAGATGAGGTCTGGATCGAAGTCGCGGGCAAGCTCAAGAAGACCGATGTGACGTTCGACACGGCCGATGACCTGATGGGCGGAGTCAAAAATATCGCCCAATTCGTCGGTAAGACGCTCAATGAGATGAACCCGCGCATGGACGCGCGCCTGCCCGACGGCAGTCGTGTCCACGTGGTACTCCCTCCCTGCGCGCGCAATGGCGTGAGCGTCGCAATTCGTCGATTCGGTGAGTTCACGCTGACCGTCGAGAAACTTATCGAATGGGATTCGATCACGCCGTTGGGCGCCAAATTCATCGACTGCTGCGTCAATATGGAGCAGAATATGGTCGTCGCCGGCGGTACCGGCAGCGGCAAGACCTCACTGCTCAACGTCGTCTCGATGATGATCCCCAAGGACGAACGCATCATCGTCATCGAGGACTCCCAGGAGCTCCAGCTCGTCCAGCCACACGTGGTCATGATGGAGGCCCGCAAGCCCGACGCCCAGGGGCGCGGCGAGGTCACCATCGGCGACCTCTTCCACTCGGCGATGCGCCTGCGCCCCGACCGAATCGTCATCGGTGAGATTCGCGGCGGCGAGGCGCTCTCGCTGCTCCAGGCGATGACATCCGGACACGGTGGTTCGATGACCACGACACACGCGACGTATCCCGACGATACGCTGCGCCGACTCGAGACCATGGCGATGATGTCGAATATCGAGATGCCGCTCAACGCCCTGCGAAGCCAGGTCGCCTCGGCGGTCAACGTCATCGTGCAGACCAGCCGGTTCAACGACGGCACACGCAAGACGACTCATATCGCCGAGGTCCTCGATCTCGCCGACAACGGAGAGTATCAGATCCACCCGATCTTCGAGTTCGAGCACCGCGGCACGGACGAGAGCGGCAAGGTCCTCGGGGAGCTCCAGCCGACTGGAAACAAGCCGACATTCTTCGACAAAGCAGTTTCGCAGGGAATCGAGATCGACGAGAGTTGGTTCATCCCATAGACTGGTCTCCAGATGGGAACGCACCCTAATCTGAAGCGACGAGCCGAACGCGCCGGCACATCAGGTGCGAGACCGTTGCTCGCGGCGACGTGCTCGGCCGGGAACTCCCCGGCCGAACCCGCTCACTGCCGACGAGCAACCATCGTGGCCGAGTTCGTGGGCACCTCATTCGACTCAACGGTCTTGGAGTCGGATGTCGCTATAACGAGTAAAAACATTCATGTCTGACGACAGATTCAAGCAGGCTCGCAAGAGTCTCATCGACCGCAACCGCGAGCGCCAGAAGAAGTCCGGCGGCCAGGATGCCGATGAGTATGACGAGGATGAGGCGACCCAGATGGTCGACCTCGACCGTCTACAGAGCGGCGGTCCACCTCCGAGCGACAACGGCGAAGCCGGCGACGAGGACGGGGCTCGCACCGTTCGCACGGGCGCGGTTGGCGGACAGGGAGAGTACGATCCCGAAGAAGCCACCCAGATGTTCGAAGTGCCCGACGCAGGGCCACCACAAAGCGGTGGCGTACAGATCCGCGGAGGCGGATCGGCCCCAGACGAGAGTACGGCCCCATCACGCGAAGCCCTGAACCACCCGGGGCCGGGACGCGAGCGAGGCGGCGGTGGACGAGGCCAGGCGCAAAGCGCTCCCGCCCCGTCCCGTGGCGCGCAAGACCAACAGGTCTTGTCACCGGGCGGCGCCGATGAGAGCGGCTACGACGGCAAGACCGACTTCATCAACATCGACGACTTCGCCGCGGGCGCGACTGAGTTCGCCCCCGAACAACAGAGCGCCGGCTACGAGGGAAGCACGCAATTCGTCAGCATCGATGCCCTGACGGGCGGCGGACCGGATCAGGGCCCGGGAGCCGGCGGTGGCAGCGGCATCGAGGCCGACCCGGTCCTCAACCAGACCTACCAGTTTACGCCCGACGCGATCCAGCGGGGCGGCGTCACGCTCATCTTCGCGCAGAACGCGCTCGGAAAAGATGTGGTCCTCCGCCAGATCTGGGAGGGAGACCCCTCGCAGATGCCCGGGCAGATGCGCCAGCGCATCGGCGAATTGGATGACCTCTCGCACCCGAACCTGGTGTCACTCAATGGAGTCTTCGCCGCACAGAGTGGCCTGTGGGCCGAGCTGCAACGCCCGGAGGGCTTTCGGTTGACCGCCGTGCTCGAGCAACACGGCGCCCAGGATGAAGAAAACGTCCTCGAGTGGATGACGACCGTCGCCGATGTACTCGACACCATCCATCAAGCACAGCTCATCTACGCCAACCTCACGCCCAACGCGATCTGGATTACGGAAGATAGCACCGTCGTCCTGGAGCCGTTCGACGTGCTCAGCTTCGAGCATCGCGGGGAGCTGGGCCCGTTCGGCCCTCCGGAGCTCGCCCAGGCCGAACAGGGCGCACAACTCCAACCCGCCACCGACGTCTTCTCGCTCGCCGCTGTGACGACGGCGGCGCTGACTGGCCTGCCCTTCGACCCGATGCGACTCAACGAGCTCGAGAACCAGAAGCTCGCCGACGGGATCAAGGCAGCGCTCAAGCAGAACCCGGAAGACCGGCCCCAGTCGGCGGGCGAGTTCATCGAGAGCCTCCAGGGCGGTGGGCTCTCGCTCAACCCCGAAGACTGGGACATCAAGATCGTCGCCGGAATCGCGACCGTCTTGATGCTCGGTTTCGCTGGCTTCATGTACTGGCAACAAAATCAGACCAAGCCCTCGCCGCCCAGCCAGGCTTCGGCACAGGCCTCGCAGGAGCCTGCCGCAGGCGAGGCGGAAAAAGGCGGTGCAGCCGCTGCCGCCGCACAGGGGCAGGAGCTCAACGCCAAGGGGGAGCCTCCCAAAGCCGAGGCGCCCGGTGACGTCATCCCCGATCCGCGCGTCGAGATCCACACGTCGTTTCGATACAACCCACCCGAGGACAGCGAGGGCACCGCAGACCCCGGCCAGCTCAGCGAAGAGGCCGATGCCCTGCGTGAGAGCGCGCGTGAGAGCATGGAAGAGGCAAACGGCCTCGCCGACAGCGAAAAAGAACAGCTCTATAAATCAGCTCTCGCCGATCTGACCAAGGCCATCCGAATGCAGGGCAAGATCACGACCCAGGACGATGAACTCCTCACCGAGCTTCAGTCCAAGGATGTCGTCAAAGAGTTCCAGGAGGATATCAGGTCCGACGTCCGAGAATCGATCCGCTCCGGCGACGTCGGGGATGCACGCTTTCGTTATCGAAAGTGGGCCTCGATCGACCCTGCGGCCGACGCCGGTGACTTCTTCGAGAAAGCGAGCTCGGCGCAAGTGCGCTTCATCTCGAAGATCGAAGACGAAAAAGAAGACGACTGACAGGCGTGAGAGCGCTTACCCGACGCGGGAAGAGATATGCACACACTTCACAGGACATTCGTGCTCGCCCTCGCATTCGTAGCCTCGAGTGCGATGCTAGCCTGCGGTGAAGGCGAGACGAAAAAGCAG
Organism: Myxococcota bacterium; assembly: GCA_051747295.1. Classification (GTDB taxonomy): domain Bacteria; phylum Myxococcota_A; class Bradymonadia; order Bradymonadales; family Bradymonadaceae; genus JBNJFZ01. The sequence continues at coordinate 46,517 of JBNJFZ010000018.1, read as the reverse complement.
CCGTCTATCATCCAGTTCCCGATGGAGATCTCTGCGACGGACACCAACGGCGAACCCGTCGCGGGCGCCAAGATCATTGTCGACGGCAGTCCCGTCGGCTTCACCGACCGCGACGGGCTCTTCCAGGCCGCTCTCAGCGAACGCAAGGGCGCGGAGGTGACCGTCTCCGTCGAGCCACCCGATGGCTACAAGCTCACGAAGGACGCAACCACGACTCAGACGATGAGCCTGACGGAAAATGTCACCGGCGAAGGCATGACGAGGGTTCCCGTCTCGCTGCAGGCACAGATGGTCTCGACCAAGGAAAACTACCTCCTCTGGGTCGATCTTCAGTGCGACGAAGACTCGCTCGACGAGGGTCAATGCACCGATGTCCCCGTGCTCGTCGGCGGCGAGGAGGTCGCCCGCACCAACGAGCAAGGCATCGCTCATATCACGCTCACTCGTGTCCCGGGCTCGTCGCTGAAGGTCGAAGTCGACACGCCCGAGTACGAGGGGGACGATGAAGACGAGGCCTGGAAGATGAAGCCCGCTGACCCCGACTGGACGCTGGATCTCGGCACCGATGCCGAAGTCCTCGTCATCGAGCAACGATTCACCGATCCCGCCGCAGCCGAACGCGCCAAAGCCCGAGCGAAACGTGCCGCGCGCAGGCGAGCGGCACGACGGAGAGCAGCGAGCCGCTCGAAAAACAAGAGTAAGAGCGAAGAAAAGAAGAAAGAGAAAGACGAAGACGGCGTCATCCAGCTCTGGTAGCGCGCGCTCTCGACCCGCTTTCTTTTACAGTCCCGCCATTCCACGATCGCGAGTGGGCTCGATCACGCTTGTGATCCCGGATTTTTTTAAGTATCCAAAATCGTGGAATACACGATTCTCATGTCGTGTTCTCCCCACGGTTTCATGATGCTGATTTAGACACCGAGTGGATCCATGCAGTCTCGTGACGATTACGACTTTGACGACGAGCTCGATGAGCTCGATGAACTCGAACCTCTCGAAGAGGGCGAAGGCATCGGCAACTGGCCGATCGTCGTGGCGCTGGTCTTCGCGGCGGCCCTGATCGGCTACGTCGTCATGGACGGTCTCGAATCTCAGACCTACTTCTACGAGGTCGACCAGGCCGTCGCGCAGGGTGAGGATCTCGTCGGGCAGACCGTACGGGTCAAAGGCGAGGTCGAAGCCGGAAGCGTGGTCGGTGAGAGCGGCCAACTCGGACGGAGCTTCAAAGTCGCCGCCAAGGGCAAGTCGCTGGACGTGCGCTACGAGAAGGCATTGCCGGACACCTTCAAAGATGGCGTCGAAGTCGTCATCCAGGGCGACGTCGACGACAGCTACGTGCTCCAGGCCGATGAAGTCATGGTCAAGTGCCCCAGCCGTTACGAGGGTGCACCTCCAACGGCTCACCAGGAAGGCGACTCACCTCAAGCCGCCCGCTAAAGTCCCCCCCCAACAGCGGTAATTCGATGAAGTTCATTGGTACGTTCTCGATCTACGCCGCGCTGTACATCTCACTCGTAGGTGTCGCGCTGAGCTTCGTGGCAGGAAAGACCGGCTCCCGGCGATTTATGCGCGCGAGTCGATTCTCTGCGTTCGCTGCGTACGGAGCCATCGCCGTCGCGGGCTTCGTATTGCTCAATGGCCTGCTCACGCAGGATTATTCGATGCAATACGTCGCCAGCTACGCCGACGAATCGATGCCTTTGTTCTACCTCATCGGCGCATTCTGGGGTGGTCAGGCCGGGAGCCTCCTGTTCTGGGCGAGTATCGTGGGGCTCTTCACATGCCTGGCGTTGTGGGTCTACCGCGATACCTACCAAGAATTTATGCCGTGGGTGACGATGGTCTGCCTGGCCGTGCTGTCCGGGTTGCTCATCATCCTGGCGTTCGCGTCCAATCCATTCGATGCCTACAACGTGGTCGACGTCCCCGCGCAGGGGAAGGGGCTCAATCCGCTCCTTCAGACACCCAAGATGGTATTGCACCCACCATCGCTTCTGACGGGTCTGGCCTCGATGACCGTGCCCTTCGCCTTCGCGATCGCGGCGCTCATCACGGGAAACACCTCGTCCTCCTGGGTCGAGGCAGCACGCAAGTGGATTCTAGTACCGTGGCTCTTCCTGTCGGTCGGCAACATCCTCGGCGGTATGTGGGCCTACGAAGAGCTCGGCTGGGGTGGATACTGGGCGTGGGATCCGGTCGAGAACGCATCATTCATGCCGTGGCTGATGGCAACCGCCCTGATCCACTCGCTGATGATTCAAGAGCGACGCGGGATGCTCAAGCGATGGAACGTCGGCCTGATGATCGCGACGTTCGTACTCACGATTTTCGGCACCTACATCACACGCAGCGGACTCATCGAGTCTGTCCATACCTTCGCGCAGAGCGACATCGGAGACTACTTCCTCGCGCTGCTGCTGTTTGTGACCATCTCGTCGCTACTTCTGTTCGCCTGGCGATGGAAGGACTTCAAGAGCGAGCGAAAACTCGACAGCGTCGCCAGTCGCGAAGCAGCATTCGTGCTGAATAACTGGCTATTCATGGCGATGACCACCGTCGTGTTGTTTGGCACGATGTGGCCGAAGATCAAAGAGGGCCTCACCGGACAAGAGGTCTCGATCGGGCCGCCCTGGTTCGACCGATGGATGATCCCGCTGGGCCTGGTCCTGCTGTTCATGATGGGCGTCGGCACGGTCATCTCGTGGCGCCGGTCGAATTGGAACAACTTCCGACGCGACTTCGTCGGCCCGATCGTGGCGACCGTCCTGCTGACACCGACCGTCATCATCGGCTACTGGCAGCTACGTGGGGTGGCTCTCGGCGTGATTCCGGATGGCCTCACGATGTTCTACGCCATCGCGACGATCGCCGGTTGCATCTTCGTGACCGGGACGATCGTCCAGGAGTTCTGGCGCGGCATCCGCGCTCGAATGAGAAAACACGAGGAAACAACCGTCGCGGCGCTTCTGGTGCTCTTCCAGAAGCAGCGTCGACGCTACGGCGGTTATATCGTCCACCTGGGCGTGGTCTTCGCCTTCATCGCATTCGCGGGCAACGCGCTCAAGATCGAGCAAGACGTCGCGCTGCAGCCCGGAGAATCGACGACAGTCGGGGACTACGAGCTCACCTACTCGAACCTCGAGAGGAGCATGGAGCCGAACCGGGAGATGGTAATCGCCAACCTCAGTGTCGAGCGCGGTGGGGATTACATCTACGACATCCACCCAGGCAAAGCCAACTTTGGTGGCGCGCGCCCCATGTCGACCAGCGAAATCGACATCCACTCCACCCCGCTCGAGGACTTCTACGTCGCGCTGGTAAACTACCGGGAGGACGGCTCGGCCATCGTGCTACAAGTCTTCGTGAGCCCGTTTACGTGGTGGTTCTGGATGGCCTGCATCATGATCATGCTGGGGACGTTCATCTGCCTGTGGCCGACTCGCGAGGCCATCGCGGCCATGCGCAAACATCCGATCGACATCGGCCGCACCGCGGTCGCGGTCGCCCTCGCAGCCATGCTTTTCACCCCACTCGCCATGCTTCACTACGAGTCTAATAGCGATTGGGGCTCGGCGATGAGATATAAATTGGTCACCGACGACGACTTCGTCACCGTCAGCGCACCTGAGACGGTCGAAGAAGCGCCCCAGGTCGACGAAGATGTTGGTGGCGGGGAGGATCCATCATGATGATCCTCTTCCTCATCATCACCGCCGCGCTCACGCTCTATGCGGCGTTTCATATCGTCGCGCCTTTCTTCCAGAGCCGCGAAGACCAGCTACGCTTCGAGGTGCTCGACGAAGATCTTCGCAGGATCGAAGAGCTGGTCGCCCAACGCGCTTACCTGCTCAAGTCGCTGCGCGAGCTTCAATTGGACTACGATACGGGCAAAATCCCCGACGACGACTACGAGCAGACCCGAAAAAAGCTCGAATTGGAAGCCGTCACGGTGCTCCGTGAACTCGATGAAGTCCATGGCGGTCGCGGCTGGCAGCAGGCCATCGATGAGGAACTCTCCGAGCGCATTCAGGGGATCCGGCAGCGCGGGAGTGAAGAGTCAACCGGCACACTCGAGGCAAAAATCGAGGCTGGGTCCGACGAACCAGTGTCCGACGACGTGGAGGCTGCGCCGGAAGGCCACGAACTCGACTGCCCGGAGTGCGGCAAGTCGATGGAGGTCGATGCTCGGTTCTGCTCGCAGTGTGGCCATGCATTCGACGACGAACCCGAAGACCAGGCCGTGGCTGGAGACGAAAGTGCCGACGACGACGAGACGGCCGGCGCATCCGAGCCCGCGGCGGTCGACGACCTCGTCACCGATCAGAATACGGACATGGGCGATTCGAGCGCGGAGGTAGCACGATGACGAATTCACGCCACACAATCGCGATCATAGCTTTCGCGCTGCTGTTGCCGGCCACCGCACTGGCGCAATCCAACCAGCCCGAACAGCCCTCCGAGGAGGCTTCAGAAACCGAGCCGAAAGAGGCGAAAGAAGCGGATAAGGCTGCTGAAGCGCCAGAGCAGGCCCAGAGCACCGTAAATGTGAGCGTCGCCCGGGTGACCGGTGAGGATCGCGAGGGACTCGCAGACAAAGCGGTCGTCCTGAGCGCGCGTCGGCCCAAGGGCCCATTCGAACAGAAAGATCCCGAGGCTGCGCGCGAGTGGACCGGCATCACGAACGCAACCGGCGTCGCGGAGTTTTCCGGAGTCGACACCGATACGCTCGTCGAGAACGGACTTCGCCTCGACGCTCAAGTCGAGCACGGTGGGATGTCTTACAAGAGCGGCCAGGTCATGCCTGCAAACGGCGCGACTATCGAGGTCGACGTATTCGAGCGAAGCTCGGACCTCGACAAGCTCTTCGTCGCGAACCTCCGCACCCTGGTCTACGTCTGGGAGGACTACCTGGGCTTCCAGCAAGTCTGGACCCTGAGTGTGCGTGGGGACAAAGCCCTCGACACCTCGTTACTCAAGGGCGAAGACTTCGAAAACGGCATTCCGCTCACCCTGCCGCTCAAGGCCGAGGGTATCGACGTGGTGGCAGGCGCCTTAAAGTCCAAGACCGTCAACTCGACCGTCTTCGTCTCCGGCGTCATCAAGCCAGGTGAGGCCATCCCGGTCCGAATCGACTACTCGATTCCGGTCACGAAGACCAAGTATACCTACGAGCAGACGCTCGATTATCCGGCTAAGAACGTCGATGTCGGCGTCATGCTCGACACGGGATTCCAGCAGTACCCGCGCCTTCGAGACCTCACGCTGACAGCACCGGGCTTCGAGGCGGTCGAGCCTCAGCGCGGCTTTGGTCGCATGTTCCAGCAATTCGGTCAGCGAGACTTCCTGATCGCCAAGGGCGCACAGATCGACGCCGGGGATGGCTTCCTCGTCCGCATGGAAGGACTCCCGTTCGAGCAGCCTCTCGGACCGTGGATCGCGCTCGGACTCGGATTCGCCGGCATGATCTTCGTCTTCGGATTCGGCCGTGCCGAGACAAAACGGATGTCCGGTGAGAAGACCGAAGAAGAGATCGCCGAATTGCTCCGCCAGGAAAAGAAAGACCTGATGGAGGAGCTCGTCGCCCTCGAAGAAGACTATGAGGAAGGCTACGCGACTCAGGACGAATACGAACGCGAGTCCATGATGCTCCGCGAGCGACTGGCGCTCGTCATGAAGAAGTTGCGTGACCTCGAGCCAAAGAAAGCGGCATGAGGCGTGTACGTGTACGCTCGGTTTCCCGCGTCTTCGACCGACAGTTCGCCCTGCACAGGGTGAGCATGGACCTCGACGCCGGCAGTATCACGGGCCTCGTCGGGGACAACGGCGCCGGGAAGACGACGCTGCTCAATATCCTCGCCACGCTCGACGCCCCGACCTCCGGCGAGATCACCTACGACAAGATGACCTGGGAGCAATTCACCCGCCAGGCGCGCGCTCGCGTCGGCTGGGTCAGCCATGACTCTCTGGTCTACGATGACCTCACGGGCACCGAGAACCTCCAGTTTTTTGGCGACATCTACGGACTCGGCGACCTCGAGGCGCGCGTCAGCGCCTGGCTCGACCGAGTGGGTCTCACCGACGCCGCCGACCGACGTGTGGGGGTGTACTCCCGCGGCATGCGACAGCGACTCACGCTCGCCCGGGCACTGATTCACGATCCCTCATTGGTGCTGCTCGACGAGCCCCTGACCGGGCTGGACCAGGGCGGTCGCAAGGTCATGGCGGATGTCTTCGCCAGGCTCCGCGAGGAGAAGAAGATCGTCGCGATGATCACACACGACCTCTCGACGCTCGCCGAACTCGCCGATCAGGTCGCGATTCTTCGATCGGGAAAGCTCGTCGACTTCAGCGCGGTGGACAGCGAGTACGACCTCATGGAAGCTTACGGCGAGCACGCTTGAACTACTCCGAGGTCGTCGCGCTGAAGCGCACGCATCATGAACCCGTCGTTTCTTCGACAATTTCGAGCCATCATCGGCAAGGACCTGCGCCGTGAGTGGCGCACCCGCGAGATCCTGACCACGACGATTTCGTTCGCGGTGCTCTTGATGGTCGTGTTCACCTTCGCTTTCTATCGAGACCAGGAAACGGTTGCGTTCGTCTTCCCCGGTATCCTCTGGATATCGGTCGTCTTCTCCGGAACGCTCGCCATCAACCGGACATTCGCGCAGGAAAATGAGAGCGGTTGCCTGCGTGCGCTCGCCCTCGCGCCGCGAACCGACGTGAGCCTGTACCTCGCCAAGCTCGTCGTGAACCTGCTGTTCATGTTCGCCTTCGAGTTGGTGTTGGTCCCGGTGCTCGCCATCGCCTTCAACGTCGACATCCTCACCCACATCGGCTGGCATGCCCTGGCGATCGTCGCCGGGACGATTGGATTTGCCGCGCTGGGCACCCTGGTGTCGGCGATGCTGGTTCACAGTCGTCTGCGCGATGTGCTGCTACCGATCGTCTTGTATCCTCTGTGCGTGCCGCTACTTATCGCAGGCGTCAAGTCGACGTCGATGCTCATGGGCGAGCCGGACCTCGAAGGCGTATGGGATTGGTCGCGCATTGTCCTGGCCATCGACGGAGTCTTCGTCATCGGCTCCGCCCTGCTCTTTCGATGGGTCCTCAGCGCCATCGAGTGAGCTGCCCGGACGACGCGGCGATAAACATCACGTAGGGCCCATCCTCGGCCACACGCACCCAGTCATCCGATGCCGACATCGCCTCGACGAGCCGAGACTGGTTGAGCGTCGACAATAGCGCCGCCTCGATCTCGTAGTCGGCCAGGACGTTTTGCCAGCCACTTGCTGCGCTGCTGACGAGAAAATACTCCTTCCAGACCGACTCCGGGATCAGCTCCATGCGCTGGTCGACAAACGCCACCTGTTCACCGGAGGGCGGTGCGAGGACAAATTCGACGAGCCCACCGACCGCCTGGGCGTGGAATAGGCGCCCCTCGATGCCGCGCTCGTCGAGCATGACCGCCAGCCGCATCGGAGACTCGGTGGAGTGAACTGCGACGCCGGGCGCGGTGCGCCTGGCGTCGGGATTCAGGGTCGAAACAACCCTCTCGAAGACCGGTGAAGCCGGCTGTGCCACGAGGGGCAACGCGACGAGCAGCAAGGCCAGTGCGGCGTTGAGCGCCGGGCTTTCCGCCGGGCTTTCCGTCGGGGCGTCGGCGTCGGGCTCGCCGATCATCGCGACAATATGTGGCGACAGGATGACCACGAAGGCCGCCGCAAACCAGTAGAAGTTGCGAATCGCGTCGGCGGCCAGATACGCGGTCGCGCTGAATACGACGACTTCCCACAGCGACACCTCGCGGCGCCTCCACCCCAGACACGCACCACCTGCGCCGACGGAGACGAGTAGAGCAGCGCCGTAAAAGCTATTCCAGGCAGGCGACTGCCACTCGGTCACCGTCTGGGCAACGGTCGAGAACAGCGAGAGTTCGGCGACGTACGCGTACACGCCGACACCATGCGGCGTCAGCGAGCCACCGATGAGCGCCGCTGCCAGTGCCGTCGTCCACGCCCGAGCGACCGCGGTCGCGTCCCCTTTTTCGACCACTGCTTCGAAGACGCACGCGCACCCAACGAGAAAAATGAGCGCGGGTGCCAACGCGAAACTCCCGTGCAAATTCGCCCATAGCGCCGTCAGTGGCAGAAAGGCCAGACCCCAGGCCGCGCCAGCTCGGCGCTCGGCGAGCTCTACCAATAACCCCAATAAGAGCGCATAGGGTATGAGCGCAAACATCTGGGTACGCACGCCGTATGTTAGGCCGCTCAACAAGACGGCGACGAGCGCCACCGCCCCGACGATTCTCGGACGGGGTACACGGCGAAGCGCCAGGTACATGAGCAGCGCCCAGGACACGGCGACGACCAGATTCCTCGCCCATATCAGGCCGACATCGCCAGCCCACTCCCTGAGTTCGAACATCGTCCACTGTGACAGCCATGGCTGATCGACGAAGCGCGCCCCGGACTCCATCGTGTACAGGAAGAGGTTGGCGTCCGGGATCGAACCCGTCGCCGAGATATAACGCCCCATGACGAGGTGCCACCAGTAATCGTGAGGGGAGATGGGCTGGATGCTCGCGCCGAAGATGACGCCCGCAAGCGGAAAGAGAACCCAGATCGCCGACAGGCGCAGCGGCCAGGATAGGAGACGTGAAGACTCTGGAGGATCGCTTCGCTGCACGTCTCGCCCGAGCTTTAGAGGTTGGAACCCTCGCCCGCTTCGATCTGCTGGCGGAGTTGCTCCTGGAGCTTCTCTTGGTCGACGGGTTCGGGGCACTCTTCGGCGACCACGTCCTCGAGGTTCGGATTCGAGCGGTACTTCTCGCACACTCGAATCAGCTCCTCGTCGTTTTCGTTCTTCCGGTAGATTTTGACCAGCGTTTTGAGGATCCGAGGAGTCGGCCGGCGCTCGAGCGCGCGCTCGAGCCAATGCTCCGCGTCGTCATCCCGTCCCACCTCGTGCAGGGCGATGCCGTACATCGCCGTATTTCGAGGGTTGAGTGCGTCGATGGGCAGCTTCGAGAAGACCTGGACGACCTTTTGATACTCGGACGCGGCGAACGCCCGCTCGGCCCGATCGAGCGCAGCGAGCGTCTCGTCGCTACGCTTGGCATCAGCATCGGCATCAGATCGGCCGGAGGCATCCTCTTCGACCTGTCGTTCGATCGAAGGCGGCCGGTCCGGGTCGGGCTCCTCTCCGCCCGAGACCCCGAGGTCGATCGTCTGACCGTCGTCTGCAGGTGTGTCCTCGCCTGCGCCCTCGTCCGGAATGGCCTCGGCCCGCGCCTCCTCCTTCATGGCGGCGAGCGACTCGGCAGATCCTGCCGCGACGCCCGGCTCGTAGGGCTCGCCGCACTCGACCTGAAATTGCCGCGGAATCGCGCCCCAATTTCGCCGGATCTCCTTGACCCGAACGCGGACCTTGCGCACCTGCTTGAGCGACTCGCCCAGCTCCATATAACAGGTGTAAAAACCAGCAGCGAGCCTCGGCTTATTCATATGCTCGTCGTACAGGAGCCCGAGATTCAGGTAGGGGATCGGATCGCTCGGCTCCATTTGCTGGGCGATGAGCAGATACGACTCGGCATCGAGGGGCATCCCCGAATACATCAGCGCGGTCCCCAGATTGTTATAGACCGGCTGTGTGTCTTCGACTTCGTCGAGGAGACGCTGAAGCACGCGCACCGCACTCGCGTAGTTGCTTGTCTTCAAATAGAACTCGGCCAACGCCTTGGTGACCTTTTCACCGCCTCCGTACCGAAGTGCACGGCTGTAATAGCGTTCCGCGAGCGAGAGATTGCCGCTCTGGATCGCCGCTTCGGCCGCCTTGTAATACAGCTCAGGGTCACGGCGCTCCTTCGCGATCTCCATCTTATAGAATTCGAGCGCGCGAACATGGTCATCGGCTTCGAGCGCGCGGTCGGCCCGCTGTTCGGGCGTGGCGCAGCCAGCCAAGAAAGTGACGCACAGGCCGACGATGCCAGCCCGAAGGATAGACGATATGCGAGACATGTATGGGAGACCGGTGGAGGTAATCAGTAGCTCTTCGCCGGATAGATTCCCTTCTGCTTCATCCAACGGATGCGGCCCTGCGCCCACTGGTGCTGCGGCGCTTTCTTGTCCGGGAAGTAACTGATGATATTCGATAACGACTCTGCCATGCGCTGGTGGTTCTTCGCGTTCTTAGCCTGGTGGTAGGCCACGTGGAAGTTACGAAAAAGCGCATCGAGTTGTGCTTTTGCTTCGGTCTGCCGCTGTTCGAGATCCGTCATGCTGGGTGGAGGCTCACTCATACCCGATTCTTCGAGATATTCTTCGGCCTCCAGCAACGACTTGTACCCTTCGAAGCGATTGGAAATAGCGGCACCGGCCTTCTCGAGCTTCTCGTTGCCGACGTTGTAGGCGCTCTTGGCCTTCTTGACGCAATCAGCCTTGCCCAGGCATTCGACCTCGACCTCGAGTTGCTTACTCGAGTCGAATTTGGTGTCTTCTTCGCCACCGGCTCCGCCGCCGGTTCCACCGCCCAGGAAGATGTAGGCCATCAAGCCGACAATCGCGATGCCCGCCACGATGATGAGCCCGGGGCGGGTCTCCTCCTGTTTCTTTTGCCCCTCTTCCATCCGCTCGAAGACTGACTTCGCGCGGTCTTCAGGGGACGCGTCCTTCATCGCCTCTTCACTACTGGCGATGTCGTCCCAGGAGACGATATCTGGTCCGTCGGCCTGCGGCTCTTCGTCGCTCACGGAGCCATCCTGGCCGGCCGCCTGGTTCTGCTGGTTTTGCCCCTGGTTTTGCCCCGGGGCGGCTCCACCAGCTTGCTGGCCGCCGCCAAATGAGCTCTGGGCGAATCCTCCGACGGCGCCCCCCTGATTCTGGGATGGGCCAAATCCGGAGTTTCCAGAACCCGAACCGAACCCGGAGTTCGCCTGGCCTCCCTGACCATGCTGAGCGCCACCGCCCTGATGCTGCTGGCCGCCCCCGCCGGTATTACCGCCGCCTGGGGCACCGAAAGAGCCGCTGGACGACGGGCCCTGAGGTGCCTGAGCGCCACCCAGGTTATGCTGCGGTTGTTGGGGTGCGTTGTCCGAGCGAAAGCGAAAGGACAGCTTTCCGAGGTTGATATTCGCGCCATCGTGCAGGGGCACCTCGCCCTGAACCTGCTGGCCATCAATGGCGGTGAGTCCGCCGCGCGACAATACCCGGAGGACGAATTGCCCCGGACCGTCTCGTCGAATCACGGCGTGCTGTCGGGAGACCGTCGGATGGTCCAGGACGAAATCAGAAGACTTGTCCCGGCCAATCGCGACCGACGGGCCATCGAAGGTGAACTCCTGAACCTCGCCGTTCTGGTTGTATTCGAGCCAAAAGTTATTCATGTGTCTACGCAGAAGAGGGACCGAATATCGGCGCCGGTGAGGACCAATCGGGTCAACCCGTATTGCCCTTGATCTTGAGGATCATCGCACCGACGACCACGACGATCACGGCACCGAAGATGAACATCAGGGGCAACAGAATTTTGACGGCGGCCTGACTGGCGGCCTTCTCGATTCGTTGAGTACGCTTATTGCGGATGGTGTCGACCTGAATCTCCAGGACCTTGGCCAGGGGCGTACCGCGCTTCTCTGACTGGAGGATCGCACCGACCATCGACTTGAGATACTCGGAGTTGACGCGCTCGCAGAGGTTGAGCAACGCGTCTGATTTGGGCGTGCCGACCCTCATCTCCTGCAAGACGACACCGAGCTCCTGGATCATCGGGTCGTCTGGATTCTGTTGCTGACCGCGCATCACGACTCGATCGAGCGCCGACATGAAGTCCAGCCCGGCATTCATCGAAAGCACCAGCAGGTCGATCGTGTACGGAAGTCGCCGGTCGATCTCGGCGAGGCGCTCCTGGATCGCACCGCTGAGGCTCAAATAGGGAAACGAGATCGCCGCGGCGCCAACAATTCCCGCGATGGGCAAATTCGGCGAGCCCGCCAACAGGGTCGACAATAACAGGAGGGCCACAAAAGTATACAGGCTGGAGACGAAGCACATGCCGAGGAATTCGTTCGGCGTGAACGCCCCGATGAATCCCGACCTGGGTAACTTCTCTCTGAGACTCCTGCGCAGGTTCTCGACCCAGTTGTCTCCCTCTGGGATTTTCCGGATGTAATGAGCGAAGAGCTTCACGAATGCCAACGTCACCTGGTAGGCCTGATCTTCGTCGATCAGGCGCTGCCGCTTGGTCAAGCGGTATCCGAAGACCTCGTCCTCTTCGACCTCATCCGGGACGAACCCAAAGATGAGCAACGCGAACGCGATAAACATCAGCAGCAAGCCGCCGATGAGAAATAATGTGGGGTCGATGACCTCGAACATGGTGGGCTAAACCCGGATGTTGACGACTTTGAGAATAAGGAGAACACCGACGATATTGAGGACCACCGCAATCGCGATGACGATGTAGCCGATCAAAGTATTAAAGAGCGGTTCGATGAGCTCGGGGTCCATCAGGTAGAAGACGCCGACGACAATCGCCGGCATCGCCCCCATGACCCATGCCTGCATTTTGCCCTGAGCAGTCTGCGTGTCAATTACACGCTCGAGTCGGTAGCTCTCTCGGATGGTATTTGCGATGTCTTCGAGGATCTTCGGTATATTGCCACCGACTGACCGGCCGACGAGCAATGCGGATATGGCCAGCTCCAGGTTGCGCGCGGGCATCCGCCTCTGGGCGCGGATGAGTGCCTGATCGAGCGGTGTGCCCAGCTTGTACTCGCGCAGCATGACCTCGAGCTCCTGGCTGATGGGCGGCCCCATCGAGTTGGTCACGTCGGCCATGGCCTCGGGCAGTGACGGGTTGGCCTTAAAGGAGTTCGCCATGTAGACCATGGCCTCCTCGACCTGCTCGTTGATGTGATCGATTCGATTGCTCCACTCCCACTTCAGGTAAATCCGAGGGAGGAAGAAGCCCGCGGCGAGTCCAGCGATTCCGCCGATCATGCCGCCGAAGACGACGTATCCCATCGCTCCCATCCCCACGAAGACGAAGAGATGGATCAGAGCAAATTCTTGGGGCGAAATATCGAGAAAGAGGCGGTAGAGTTCCTTTCCGACGATACGCTCGTAGACGCCCCGTTCCTCGGAAATTCGATTCGCCGCCCACTCGCCTCCTCCCAGGACAACCAGGAAGAAGGCGACGAACATCAGTGCTATCCCGGGAATGAGATAATAGAGCACGCGTCACTCCTACTAGAACTTCGAGCACGGCGACTGCCTCTGAGAGGTGCGTCGCGCGTTATCATACCTGTCGTCTTTCGAGCCGCAATTGCGCGGCGCGAGTCGATTTTCAACTCTGACGACTGACTTCGAGTGTAACTTTCACACACGCCATGCGCAACATGAGCACGGCGACCCGTCGCAAAGCGCGACCTCGCAATCCCTGTGGACGACGTTGCAAGCTGGACTAAAAGAAGTCCTCTTCGGTCGCGAGGCCCTGGACGAGGAATTCGTTGAGGAAGCTCGGCAGGTATCCGGTCGCCATATGGTAGCCGGTCACCTCGCCATCCTCGTTCATGCCGGTCTGCTTATATCGGTAGATATCCTCGATCTCCACGTAGCCGTTGTCGTTGATGCCCACGATTTCGGAGATGTACGACACGCGACGGCTACCGTCGTGGTATCGGGTCTGCTGGACGATGATATCCACGGAGTTGGCGATCTGCTCGCGAATTGCGCGAGTCGGCAACTCCATGCCGCTCATCAACACCAGCGTCTCCAGACGCGCGATGGCTTCGATCGGGGAGTTGGAGTGAACCGTGGTCATCGAGCCCTCGTGACCGGTGTTCATGGCCTGGAGCATGTCCAGTGCCTCGCCGCCACGACACTCACCGACGACGATACGGTCGGGGCGCATCCGCAATGCGTTTTTGACGAGGTCGCGAATCGCGATCTCACCTTTTCCCTCGAGGTTGGGCGGCTTGGTCTCCAGGCTCACGACGTGATCCTGGTGGAGCTGGAGCTCGGCGGCGTCCTCGATCGTCACGACGCGCTCGGTGCTGCCGATGAATGAGGACATGATGTTGAGCAATGTCGTCTTACCCGAGCCGGTACCACCGGAGATGATGATGTTCTTACGTGCGCGGACGCACCGCCCGATGAACTTGGCCATCTCGGGCGTCACGCTCTCGAAGTCGACCAGATCCGAGACCTGCAGGCGGTCTTCCGGGAACTTACGAATCGTGACGCACGGATCTTTGAGCGCCAGCGGCGGGATGACCGCGTTGACGCGTGAACCGTCTGCCAGGCGCGTGTCGACCAGCGGCGTCGACTCGTCAATGCGTCGACCACGCGGGATGACGATACGCTCGATGACCGTCATCATCGACTTTTCATCGTTGAAGAAACGATCAGTCAGGCAGATCTTACCGTCGATCTCGGCGTAGATATGGTCGCGGTCGACGACCATGATCTCGCTGACCTTTCGGTGCTTGATCAGGTCCTCGATCGGCCCCAGCCCGCAGACCTCGTCCATCATTTCTTTGAAGACGTAGTCGGTCGAAAACGGAGGCGGCACCTCGGCCCGATGCATATCCAGCAGGAGCTTGAGCTTCTCGGAGACCTGCCGGACGACGCGCGGCGTGCGGTAGTCGGTGATCTCGAAGCTGTGCAGGTCGAGGCGCTCCTTGAGTTCGTCGTGGATCATCGATTTGAACTCGACGAGCTCTCGGCGAGCATCGCGATCGATGGTCTCGGCCTCTTCGCCCCGCAGGTTGACGCGAGGCTCCTCGTAGTCTTTCCTCGGCGCGATTTCGCCCAGGTACGCCTGCAATTCCTCGGGCGTTTTCGGCTCGGCGCGGGGCTTGCTCTTCTTGGCTTTCTTCCGGGCGCGATCTTCGTCCCTCTCGCGAGCTCGGTCGGCGCGAGATCGGGCCTTGGCGCCGTCATCCCCTCCCATGGTCGTGCGATTGCGATCGACCCGACGACTGCTCCCACGGGAGGTGTCGATCGAGCGATCTTCCCCGTTGCTGCCGCCGCGTCGACCCCGCGCGCGACGGCTCTTTCGCCCGCTGGATCCAGGCCGACGCCCGTTCGCTCCACGCGCAGATGCGCCCGGCGCGTCGTCGGACTCCTCGACGCAAAACCGATACATGTCGATCTTGGCGTACTCCCCGATACTCATTTCACGAACTCGGTCGACGCGTTCGCCGTTGACGACGACACCGTTGGCCGACTGATTGATCAACAGGATGCGGTCCCCCATCACCTTCACCACAGCGTGGCGACGGCTGACCGTCTTACTGCTCAAGATGATGTCGTTGCTCTGGCTGCGACCGATAGAAACTTCGGCGACGGCCTGCTCGAGTGGGTAGAGGTACTCTTCCCCTTGATTGTCCAGTACGCGTATCTGCTTCATCGCTTAACTCGGACCGAATCCGGGTGGTCCTCTTTACTCTATCAACATTTCAGACGAGTTGCCCGTCGAACCTTCTTCGTCGCCGTTTCCGTCTGTCTCGCCCGAGGGGGTGTTGGAGATAGCGCCGCCGCCCTCGCGCTCCATGATATCGGGGAGGTCCTCGGGGTCCGCACCGGCGTCGAGGAGGCCCTCGAAGCTGCCGCGGATGAGCGTCTTGTGGGTCGACCCGCCGGGCTCGTAGACGCGGGGCGTCACGAACATTGCGTTGTCCAGCATTTCAGCACGCTTGTTTCGTGCCTTGA
Source organism: Myxococcota bacterium (assembly GCA_051747295.1). GTDB lineage: Bacteria > Myxococcota_A > Bradymonadia > Bradymonadales > Bradymonadaceae > JBNJFZ01. Next base: position 30,804 of record JBNJFZ010000018.1, on the reverse strand, counting down.
ACAACCAGCCCAGAATCGGCACCCGCGACAGCAGGAACCAACCCGACTCGTTGCTGGTGCTGATGATATTGTCCTGGGTCGACACCAACACCGACTGGCCTTCCTTCATGTTGACGACGGTCTTGACGTCGGTGTTGCGAAGCGCCGGTAACTCTCCGACCCCGTTCGCGTTGTCCAACTCCGAGTACTGCATGTCGATCTCGAGCTTGACGTTGTCTTCGAAGTCCAGGACAGGCTTGATCTTGACCTCGAGGCCGTAGGGCTTCTCGACGATGGACGACGAGCCGAGACTGCTGACACCGATGAGCAGCGTACCACCGGTGTGGTACATCGCCTCGCGACCGGCCTCCGTCACGATCACGCCGTGCTGGATGGTCTTGATGAGGCCGTGTTCGACGAGAAAGTCCAGAGCCACGTTGAGCTGACCGACCAGCGACCAGTAACTGTTGAGGCCCTGTCCACCGGTCAATGCACCGGGAAACGACAATTTATTATTGTTGGCGCCCTCCCCCGGCAAGACCCCAGGCTGAAGGGATTGCTGCTCGTAGTAGAGCGGGACGTCGCCGGTACCGAATGTGTAGTTACCGCCGATAAACTGGCCCCACTGCACACCGACCTGATCACGGTCTGAGACGGCCAACTGGATGAAGTAGATATCGAGCGCGACCATGCGTGCGCCCTCGACGAAGGCCTCGCGAAACGTCGTGAAGTTAAGGATCTGGTTGGGATACAGCTCGGTGAGCTTGGTGATTTTATCCTTGAAGACCGAGCTCGCGACTTCGCCTTCGAGCAACACGCGCCCCTTGACCACGCGAACATCGACGCCGCTCTGGTCACCCAGAATCGCGCGCGCCTCCTGGGCGAGCGCGGTCGGATTGACGGGGACGACACGGATGAGGAGCGTTCGTTGACCGCCTGACGCGAAGATATTGATCGTCGTGACCCCCGGCTTTTTGCCGGTGACGAGCAACTCGCGACCGCCGCTGGTGGTCTTGACCGCGGCGATCTCGTCCAGACCGATGGTCACCGTGCGGATTCCGCGACCGTCGAAGGTCAGCGTCTCACCGATGGCGATGGTAAATTCTTTGTCTGGAGCTTGAGCTCGAGCTTGAGAGGGGAAGGCAGCAACGACCGTCAGCGACGTCAATAGCAAGACGGAAAGGGCAATTCCCAGGCGCATCAGCTTCGGCATGATTCTCCTCAATTCGTCGCACCCGGCTGCCACTCTCGCATCGGCGATGCGCAAACTGCCTTCAAGTGCGGTCCTTCGAAACTCAATTCGTCATCGATCAATTCTTCGCCACTGTAACCCAATAGAGCCGTTCTGATAAGGCTCTTCCAAAAACTCGGGAATACGCGGACGTACCGTTCGAGATCGATCCGTGGCGGTCGCCACAAAAAAAACGGCGCCCTGAAAGGCGCCGTTTTTTCGTGGCCTGTGCGAGGCTCAGTCCGAGCCGCGGATGATCTCGATCTGCGGCTCTTCCGGCTCCTCACGAGCCTGTTTGATCACGCGCGTCTTGCGCTCGCGGTTGAGCACTTCGAGGTCCTCGAGGACCTGACGCAGCGTCTTTCGCTTGACCGAACCGATATCGACGTCATCCTCACGGCGAAGCAGCAACGTCAGATTACCGCGGGTCTGGGCGATGGTCAGGAGCTCGGCCTCGTCGATCGTCACGGACGCGGTGACCGTATTGTATCCGCTGTGGCGGCTGCTCTGGCCGTTTCGCACGCCCGAAATCTCTTTGCCGACCGCCAGGAGCGTGACGTTCTGGAGCAGCGTCATCGTCACGTAGCCGACGCTCTTGCCGCCACCGGCTTCCGGGATGACCTCGTCCTCGCTGCTGATCGGGAAGGTACCGAGGATATCGACGCGATCACCCGGGCGCAGCAATCCGGACACGCCACTGACCTCGTTGACCGGGACGGACATCGCGCGCTCTTTGTCCGGAATCTTGCCCGACAGATCGTTCGAGATCTGCTCGGTGGCGAAGTGGCTGGTCAAGATCATGTCGCCTTCGTTGACCTGACTGCCCAACCGAGTGTCCAGGTAGATCTGGATGTCTTCTTTGAGGAGCGGATTGGCCGGCAGGAATTGGACGGGCACCTTCTTGGTCCGCAGCTTATCCTGCGTGAGCGGAGTGCCTGCAGGGATTTCGACGGCGGCATGGGCCACCGTCCTGGTGTCCTTCATGACCTTCTCGCTCTGACCGACCTTCTGATCGACGTAGAGCCAAACCAGGACAGCAGCGAATATACCGACGACGAACGCAGCGATTAGCAGCTTCTTCTTCGCCATAAGGACGACCTCTGGGACTGAGCACAAACGTTTGCATGACTGCGCGTCCGGCGAAAAGCACTGTCGCCGCCGCGTATGTTGAAAGACAACTCGACAATAGCAAAGCCTGCGAAGACGGTCCAGCGAGCGTGCTGGCAGAGAGTTGTAGCGCCTCCAGTCGCCTGCTAGCCTCGAGATCAAGGTACATTCCACGTAACTCGGAGGTCGACCATGAGACCACGCATCGGGAGAGTATCCCTGGGTCTGGTATTGCTCGCGCTGTCACTCGTCTCGCTGAACCTCCCTGCATGCGGAGGTTGCGAAGAAGAGCCGAACGGCTCGAACCAAACCAATAACGGCGACCATGACACCGGAGATACCACGGCCTCCGATGTCGACGACACGGTCACTGACTCGGATCAGGAGACCGATACGACGGCCACCGACGCCGAGGACAGCGGCGATATCGGGGATACCGGAGACGTCGTCGACGACGGCTGCCCGGCCTACCAGACAGAGTGCAATGGCGAGTGCATTCCGACGTCGGACGATCCCGATAACTGCGGCGGTTGTGGAGTCGTCTGCGAGCAGACCGAAGTTTGTTCGGGAGGCCGCTGCGTCGACTCCTGCATGACGGGTTTGACCCCCTGTGATCGTCGCTGTGTCGATACGAGAAACGACAGCGACTACTGCGGAAACTGCGATACCTCCTGCGACCCCGGTCAGGGCTGTGTCGATGAGACGTGCGTCGATACCATCCCCGTCGGCGATGCGCCGGCCAAATGTGAGGGCGGTGGGCCGCCCATCGACATCGGAGCTGAAGTCTCCGACACAGAGCGCTGCGCACCTGGACTCGCCGAACAGACGTTCCGGTGGGCGCTCTGCTCGTGTGAGAGCGTCGAGGTGAACGACCCCTTGCTCGCAGATGCGTACAACAGCACGCGTGGCCCCTACACGCCGGGAGGTTACGGTGGAAGTGTCGGGGCGAACGGCTCGTTCTCGGCAAATAATGCTTTCGAGATATCCGGGACGCTCTGGTCATCCTCGACCGAAGAGCTCAAGAGCAATGACGGCGGCGAGATCTTCCAGCGCCTCCACGCTGGCGGCGAGATCACGGTCGACTCCCAGGTCCCGGTCGGTGAAGACGCCTACGTGGTCGGAAATATCTCGGGCCCGCTCGCCGTCGCCGGCGACCTGCACGTCCCATCGAGTGGCAACGTCGGAGGCAGCGCCACCTACGGCAATCTGGTCGAGCAGAGCGTGACGGTTCCCGATCCGTGCACGGCGTGTGCTCCCGAAGATCGCATTCCGGTGGGGGATATCGTCGCCGCGCATAGCGGCACGAATAATGACAACGCCGAGATCGGGCTCTCGGAGGATGCGCTCGTCGACGTAACCGAACCCACGCGCCTCGATCTCCCCTGCGGAAAATACTACCTGTCTGCGATCGAGTCTTCGCCCCCCACCACGATCGTCGCCCACGGGAACACGGCCCTCTTCATCGACGGGGACGTCCTCTCGGGTGACGAGCTCACGATCACGCTGACGCCGGATGCGCAGCTCGATGTCTTCGTCGCGGGGAACGTCAACACGGACAACCCCGTCACTTTCGGCTCTCCCAACTACCCTGCGCGGATGCGCTTATATATAGGCGGCCCGGAGGGGTTGAAGACCAACAACGAGGTGGTGGCTGCCACGAATATCTATGCGGTGCCGGGTGGCATCAACTCGAACAACCCGCTGGAGGTCTTCGGTGCGACGTATACTCAGATCCTCGATTCCAATAACGAGGTCAGCTTCCACTACGACCGTGCGGTCGGCACCATCGGCAATACGTGTCCCGACCCCGATCCCGATCCCGATCCGGACCCCGATGCGGGTAATGGCGACACCGACGACGCCGACGCGGGCGATCCGCCCGACCCGGTTTGCGGCGGTGAGAGCGACAGTTGCACTGCCGACGGAGATTGCTGCGCGCCGCTCGTCTGCTCCGGCGACGTCTGCACGTTACTGGAGTGTTCCCCCGTCGGAGAACCGTGTCAGACCACCGACGACTGCTGTGGAAACGCAGGCTGTGCGACCTCCGGCAGTACTAGCATCTGCATCGGTGGGTAACTTGCGCCTGGCGCTGATGGAGCGGTCGGGCGCGGATCAGTCCAGGTAGTCGTGCTCCTCGAACCACGCGAAGGCGTCTTCGAGCGTCCGAGCGATCGGGCGAGACTGGTGCTCCAACTCGGCGCGCGCCCGGCTGTCGTCGACGCCGCGCGAGTAGGCCATCAAGTCCACCCCGACGACGAACGGCGGGACGTCGATCCCAAGGCGGCCCACGGTCCTTCGGCCGATTCGCTCGATCACGCGCGCGGCTCGGCTGACAGGGCCTGCAGGCGCGGCCAGCCGGGGTGGAGACACTCCGGCGAGCTCGGCCGCACGGCGTGTAAAGTCCATGACGCTCGAGTTCTCCCCGCCCAGGATATACCGACGACCGCCGCGGCCGCGCTCGAGCGCGTTCACCACGGAATTTGCCACGTCCCGGACGTCGACCGCATTCATCGTGGCGTCGAGCACGGCGGGCATTCGACCGCGGGCGACTTCGACCAGGAAGCGGCCCGTCGTCGGCTTGATATCGCCCGGCCCGAAGACGGCAGTCGGCAACACGATCGACGCGGGCATCCCGTCGCGAACGTAGCGATAGACCTCGGCCTCCATGGACTGCTTCGACTCGTAATACGCATTGACGACGGTACCCGGCGTATAAAAGTGGGTCTCATCGAGCACGTCGTCTGCCGAGTCTCCAAGGCCGAGCGTCGCCGGGCTCGAGACGTAGACGACCCGGGGAACTTCCTCGGCGCGAATCGCGTCGAAGAGGTGTCGCAGGTGGGACACGCCCCGCATCTGTGCAGGCCCGACCGCCAATCCATCGGAGGGATAGAACCCCGCCGCATGTACCACGCCCCGGCACCCCGCCACCGCGTCTCCCATGGACGCGGGCTCGTCGAGATCCGCCAGTCGCCATTCGACCTCGACGTCATCGAGGTGCCAGGTCGGGCTGTTGCGTCGGCGAGTCGCACGTACTGGATAGCCGCGATTGCGGAGCGCGCGCACCACGTGCGCCCCCAGAAATCCAGTCGCCCCCACCACGAGAATCGTCGGTTTATCCATCCACTCGCCTCACTGGCTACGTCGTTGGCCTGACAACGCCGAGAAGTCCGTGTTATCAGTCGGTCGTCAATTGCCATCGCACACCGTCACCGACAAGTAAACGCACCCCATGTCCGCAACAAGCGACCTACCCGACCAGCTCATCCGCCTCGTCAGCCGCGCCGAACGCCTGGAATCGTTTCCGCGCAGCGGCTGGATCGCCTGCGGCGTCGACACCCCCGAGTCCGTCGCCGCGCACGTCCACGGCGTCGCGATCATCGCGATGTGGCTCGGCGAGAACGTCGACGACGACGTCGATATGCTGCGGCTGTTGCGCATCGCCCTGCTCCACGACATCGGCGAGGCGATGATGACCGACCTGCCGTGGCCGGTGAAGCGCTTCGTCGACCCCGACGCCGTCGCCCAGGGCGAGGCCCGGGCCGCCGACATCGTGCTCGAGGACACGCCCGATAGCTGGCGAGATGCCGTGCGTGCCTACGGCGAGCTCGACGGCATCGAGGCCCGTATCGTCAAGGCCGCCGACCGCATCCAGATGCTGTGCAAATCCCTCCAGTACCGCTCCCAGAACCGCGGCGACGTCGAGCGCTTCTGGGAGGTCGAGCGCAACTTCAAGGACTACGACATTCCGCTGGTGCGCCGCGTCCTCGACCGCCTCGTCGAGATGCACGACGGCGGCGAATGGTTCGAGAACGGATTTGATTGAGGTGATTCCGAGACGCCTCTTCAACAATGACCCACTCCCCCAGATCCCCCGCTCCCCCACATCCCCCAATCTTTACACCGCGCACAATTTTCGCTAGCACTCGAGGCGTCCAAGACAGCATCAAAACCGAACCAATCGGCGCCGCACCGAACCAACCCTACCACCACGGAGTTGCCACCATGACGGATATCACCAACCTGGGCATTCTAGGCTACGACGGGCTTCGCTTCGTCTCGCTCGACCTCGGGCGCAGCCGTGACTTCTACACGGATAAGCTGGGATTCACCGAGATCGCCCGGTCCACCTCGGACTTCGAGGAGCGCACCGGTGACCGAGGTGCGGTCTTCAAGGCCGGGGACGTCGCCATCGAGGTGCTCGAGAGCCAGCGCGACGATTCGTTCGCAGCCTATCACCGCCAGTTCCACACCGCCGGCATCGCCACGGTCAACTTCCGGGTCAAGGACGCACAAGCGGCCTGGGATCGCCTCGAAGAACGCGGCGCCACCTTCGTCGACGACATCGAGACCTTCGAGGAAGGCTCTTCGAGCTACAAGCGCTTCGAGATCGCCAGCCCCCTGGGCAACGCGACGTTCGGCTTCGTCGAGAAGCGCGAGTTCGACGAGTACGCGCCCGGCTTCGAGACCATCACCGACGACGTCGAAAACCCCTACGACATCAGCAGCATCGACCACCTGACCAGCAATATGCGCACGCTCAAGCCGTATATCGACTGGTACAAGGACGTCCTGGGCATGGAGCAGTTCTGGGAGATCGCCTTCCATACCAGCGACATCGACCCGTCCGGTGACAGCGGCTCGGGCCTCAAGTCCATCGTGACCTGGGATCCGGAGAGCGAGATCAAATTCGCCAACAACGAGCCGATGCGCCCGTACTTCAACCGCTCGCAGATCCAGAAGTACCTCGAGGACTTCGGCGGGCCGGGCGTCCAGCACGCGGCCTTCGAGGTCGCCGACATCATCGAGACCGTCCGCGATCTACGCGAGCAGGACATCGAGTTTCTGCACACGCCCGCCAGCTACTACGAAGCTCGTCCGGAGACTCTCGCCGAGCAGGGAGTCGCCGAGATCGACGAGGACTGGGAGGTCCTCCAAGAATTGGGCATCCTGGTCGACGGCTCCGACGACGGCTACCTGCTGCAGATCTTCATGAAGGAAGCTGCCCTGCTCTACGACGAGCCGGAGGCTGGCCCGTTCTTCATCGAGCTCATCCAGCGCAAGGGTGACCGTGGTTTCGGCGGCGGAAATTTCCGCGCGCTCTTCGAGGCCATCGAGCGTGACCAGACCGAGAGCGACGAGTAAACCCTCCTGGCACCTCAGCCAGACATTCGAGCCCGCATGGTCAGACCATGCGGGCTTTTTTGTGTCTGCGCTCCTGTTTCCTCAGTTGCGGTCGCAGGCCAGGTCAGCAGGCCAGGTGAGTAGGATTGCACAGAAAAGATGGTAGGGGGTGACCCGAGGGTGATTAGGTTTCAGTCAGACGCAAGCGACATTCACGTGCCTGCTCGAAGGGTGGAGCACATCTGAATTGCTCCAGCTCCGATGTTGGCTCGGCATTTTCACCAGCGGAAGACCAAACAGATGCTCGCGATCACGACGGTTCTCATACTCGACGACGACACGCGACGCCGGCAGCTCTGCTCGAGCGCGCTGGAAAAGCGTGGTTATCAAGTCTTTCAAGAGGAGTCCGGGCGAAACGGCATCGAGTTGTGCGTAACCAAGCGCCCCAAAGTCATCGTCGTCGACGAGACGCTCGCCGACATGACGGGTGCGGAGTTTCTGGAGCTCGAGGCCTGGAGCGGAATGCGCGAGAAGCCCGACGTCATGTATTTGATGTCGATCTTCGACCAGGACTCCACGGTGTATCGACGGCTCACCGGCGACCTGGGCGTCGAGGTCGTCCTCCACAAGCCGGTCTCGCCTCTGGAGTTCGTCGTACAGGTCGACTCGCTGACGCACGCAGCTCAGCCGGATGTCGTCACCGAAGACACCGAGATCCGAGAGATCGTCCGGGAGTCGGAGGACGACTTCTTCGTCACGCTCAAGAGTGGACTCGACGAGCTCTCCGAGAACATCAAGCACGTCAAGAAGCGCGGCGCAGTCGACGACATCGTGTCCTCGGCCCGCGAGACCGCCTCGAGGCTGCAATCCACGGCGAGTCGACACGGATTCTTCGACATCGGCCGGTCTGCCGGCATGATCGAGGTATCGCTGCGAAGCGCCAAGAAGACCAATGGCGAGGGACTAGAGGTGGTCTGGGACTCCGTCGAAGCGGCCTTGAGCCACGCGCGAGCATCATCCATCGACCTCCAGGGCATGCGGCTGGCCTCGGGCCAGAGCCACCGCCGGAACGTAGCGGCCACCGGCCAGCAGGTCCTCGTCCTCACCAGCGACGCCGACCTCCACGAGAAGTTACGTGTCGTCAGCGAGCAGACGCTCATCCACATCGAGACCACCGACTCGCCCGAGGACGCGTTGAATAGGGTCGAGCACACCGACGGCGTCGTACTCGATGCCGACATGTTGACCGCTGACGAGCTCCCTGTCCTGATCGAGGAATTGCTCCGCCGCTCGGCGGATCCGCAGCTGCCGATCGCCGTGGTCACCAGCTCGGCGGAGCTCGAGCACCGCCTGGCGCCAGCCCATGCCGGAGCGACCGTCCTGCTGACCAAGCCGGTCGACAGCACGTCGCTGACCCAGGCGATCTATCACGTCAGCGGCACGTGGCGTGGCCCACGACCGACCGTCTTGATCGTCGACGACGACGAGCGCTTCGCCGAATCTGCCGAGAGTGCGCTGCTCGCAAGGTCCATGTCGGTGGCGCGCCGAACCAGCGTCGAGTCGATCCTCGAGAGCTTGCGTCAGACGACACCAGACGCGGTCATCCTCTCCATCGACATGTCGGGTGTCGCGCCATTCGACGTGTGCCGCATGCTTCGGACGATGCCGCGCTGGCAAGACCTCCCCATCATCTTCGTGGGCGAGCGCAACTCGGTGAATACCCGTACTGCGGCTTATCGTGCCGGCGCTGACGATATCTTCGAGAAGAATATCGCCGCCGAAGAGCTCATCGCTCGGCTCGAAGTTCGCCTGGACCGAACTCGACTCACCCGCGAGCGCGCCGACCGCGACATGTTGACCGGCGTGCTATCGCGCCGGGCGTTCCTCGAGCTGACCGCGACTCGCCTGTCGGAGGCGCGTCGGCGCGACCAGCCGTTCGCGTTCTGCCTGCTGGACCTCGACCACTTCAAGAAAGTCAACGACACCCACGGTCATATCGCCGGAGACCGGGTGCTAGCCGCGCTCGGCCGGCTGCTCTTGAACCGCTTCCGCTTCGAGGATCTGCGCGGACGCTGGGGCGGCGAAGAGTTCGTCGTCGGCCTGGTCAACGAAGATGCAGCCACGGCAGCCCGGGTGCTCCACCGGCTGCTCCGCGAGTTCAAGTCCCTGAAGTTCCAGGGCGAAGACGATCAGTATTTCCAGGTGTCGTTTAGCGCAGGTATCGCCGAGTATCCTCGAGATGGGCGAGAAGCGGATCAACTCTTCGAGGTCGCCGACAAGCGCCTGTATACCGCGAAGCGAGAGGGCCGCAGCCAGATCCGCCACGGTGAGCAGCCACCTCCAACGCCCGCGCAACAGTCGCTGCGGTGAGACCTGCCATCGAGAGGAGATTGGGGGCCGAGGGCTATCGCCTCGCCGACAAGCGATCGCTGCGAAATGCCAGGCGATCGCGCGCCCGCTCGGCGTTCAACCAACACCCGTTCTCGAACAACGCGCGGTGCCGCAGCGCGTCCAGGTCATCGACCAACTCCAGCTCACGCCCCCAGAGCTCGCCGCTGCCGTTTCGATGGTCGACCAACGCCGCTCGCAACGACCCCACCGTGGTATTGCGATCGCCCAACGCGTACCTGCGCCCGTAATGGAGCTCCGCCATCGAGACCAGGTGAGCCTCCGCGACCGACTCGACGTCGACCACGTTCACCCGCGCGTCCTCTGGAAGCCTCCCCAGCGCCTCACTGCTCGGAAACCGTGCCCCATCACCAATGCAGATCCCCGGGTTCAAGATAGTGAGGTCCAGGTTGTCGGCGGCCTCTCGGAAGCACTCCTGCTCGGCGGCGTAGAGCGCCTCGACGCGCACGTCTCCAGATGAACCCGGCAGATAGACGTCGTCTCGCGTCGAGGGTTCACGGTCCCCGCGGGCTGCGATCGTACTCGCACAGCTCGTGATCGCGAGGCGGTCGACCTCGGCCTCGCGAGCCGTATCGAGCAGCCTGCGCATCGCTCGAACCGAGCGGCGAAGGTACTCGTGATCCTCCAGCTCGATATCGGGCGCGACCGAGTAGAATACGTAGTTGAACCCGGCGAGCCGCTGCACCAACTCGTCTTCGCCGGCGAGGTCGGCGACGAGTTGAGGCACGCCCATCGCATCGACGGCCGTGCGATCGCTATCCCAGCGCCGCATCACGACCACCTCGAGGTCGCGCTCGACTAAAGCTCGTACGATATGGCGACCGATAAATCCGGTGCCGCCTATAACCAGAGCGCGCTGCATAATCAGTCCTTCGAGAACACGGGGTTAGTTGGCGCGCAGTCGGGCGACCAGCATCGTGTGATACGTCGCCGGATGGATGTGAGCCGCGGCGAGGTAGTCGAGTTCCCAGCCCATACTCGCGAGCTCGCCGATATCTTTGGCGCCAGAGACGGGCGACGGCGCCAGGTAGACCAACCTCTCGACGTTCAGGCGCGATAAATACGACAGCGCTCGCCGCCCCAGCGGCTCTCGCATCGGGTTGATGGTCGCGACGTCGAACTGGCGCTCGTCGAGCACCAGCTTGCGCAGGGCGTTTTCCCATCCACCGACCACGAATTCGATATTATCGACGTCGTGGTTGACCGCGTTGAGCTCCGCGGTCTCGATGGACTGGCGATTGATGTCGACACCGACGACCTCGTCGGCCGTCTGGGCGGCGAGCAGCGAGATGGTCCCCATCCCGCAGCCCAGATCCAGGAATCTGTCGTCCGGCTCGATCGCGAGCAACTCGACGAGGCGTTCGTAGAGCGCGTCGGTCGGCGCCACGGTCGCCGGGATCCAATCGTCGAATCCCACCTCGAGTCGAAGCCCGGCCAGCGGCAGGCGGGTGCGCTCGGGCGGCTTGATGACGCGGCGCAGATCTCCGCTCTTCACACCCAACCCGACGCCTTCGGGCAACGCCTCGGAGAGCGCCTCGAGGAGCGGCCCGATCGCGCCTTCTTCGATGTACGCATCGAATTTTTCGCTCGAATGCCCGCCCGTCAGGATCACGTCGACCATGCCGCGGCCATACACGGGTGACATGACGCGCACATACTCGAGCCCTGGCTCGGGCTCGAATTGATCGACCTGGCTACCCACATCCTCGGCCATATGGGTATCCCACGGCAGCGAGTCGAGCTCCGCAAAACACGTCGTCACCGTCGAGATGAGCCGCCGCACGGGCGTGGTCAGCGCCGGGCAGGTGTCCATTGGGATCAGCGGCTCACGCACAGGCGTGACCAGCCCCAGCTCGCACGAATCTCCCTGGCGCCGATAGGTCAGAGAGGAGCGGATCCGAAACGCATCGCCGCGACTGATGGGCTGCGGCGTGATGAGGTCGACCTCGGGCCGGGTATCAGCATCGATCTCGGCGTACTTCTCGATGACCTCGGCGACAGTATCGACGTGAAACCGAAGCTCTTCGCCGATCGTCGCGTGGCGCAGTTGACACCCGCGGCAGACGTCATCGAGCTCGCAGAGCGGGTCCCGCCGGTGCTTGGATGCCTCGATGACCTGGAGAACGCGCCCGTAAAGCCTGCTCGTGCGCGGGTGGCCGTCCTCGACGGACACGCGAACGCGCTCGCCAGGCAGCGCCCCCGGCACGGACAGCCAGCCGTCGGCGAGCCGGACGAACCCCTCCCCTTTGTAGCCGTAGTCATCGATTTCGACGACGAGGTCGTCCTGACCTCGAACGTCGTCCAGCGTGCGTTCATCCACGTCTATCTATGATCCATCGAATCGAGAATTCGTGCTTCGAGCCCCGTCTCCGGGAGACACACATCAGATCGTGATGCCGCCGTCGACGGCGATGGTCTGGCCGGTGACGTATGCGGCGGGTCCAGACGCCAGAAACGCCACGACCGATGCGACTTCGTCGGGCGCCGCCAGGCGCCTGGCCGGGACCGACTCGGCCCATTGCCGCTTCATGTCCTCGAAGTCCGTGCCGGCCTCCTCGGCGCTGCCCTCGATCAGATTCTCCAGGCGCCCCGTAAGGGTATAACCCGGCGCGACATTATTCACGGTGATTCCATCGGCGGCCACTTGCTTGGCCAGCGATCGGACGAGCGCATCGACGGCCGGGCGGACCACGTTCGACAAGTCGAGGTTGTCGATCGGCGTGAGGACCGAGACAGACGAGATCGCGATGATACGACCATGATCGGACGCTTTGAGGTGCGGAAGGGCGCCGCGCATGAGCCGAGCCGCGCTCTGGAAGGTCAGCTCCCAGGCGTCCTCCCACGCCTCGTCTTCGAGGTCCTCGAAGGAGCCGGAAGGAGGCCCTCCGGCGTTTGTGACGAGCACGTCGATGCCGCCGAAGCTCTCGACGGTGACCTCGACGAGCCGCCCGATGGCGGACTTGTCGGTCAGGTCAGCCTCGATTCCGAGCGCGTCATTCCCGGTCTCCTCTTGCAGCGAGCGAGCAGCCTGCTCGACTTCTTCGGCATCGCGAGAGCAGAGGACGACCGTGGCGCCCGCCCGCGACATCTCCAGCGCGCTGGCGTACCCGATGCCGCGACTCGATGCTGCAACAAGTGCGACTCTGCCGTCGAGTTGTAGATTCATCGTCGTGCTCCCTTCTTCAGATGCATGGATGTCGAAAGCTCACCGCCCGCGAGCGGCTCGCAGCTGTCGGGCCAGCCCTCCGGCGACGCGGGGCAGGATAGCGCGCCATCTGGCGACCGAAACAGCACCTCCTCGAACGCGTCCACCGACGCTCGAACCGTGTCGGAGTTCGCGGCAGCCGTCGCGACTTCGCTCGCCGATATGCCGGTGCAGGCGAAGACCAGCGCCCGGCCGTTGGCATCCGCCGAGCCGACCGTGCAACGGCCACTGTCGAGCTTGAAATTGGCGTGAATCGTCTCGGCGATGGACATCTGCGCCTGCAGGGTATCGCGGCTGCGCTGATCCCAGACATACACGATGGCGAGCAGCACGGCGGCGCCGATGAGCGCCATCGAGAGCGGGTCCTCGCGCAGCGGCGCTCGCTCGGGCTGCTCGGGTTGTTGTGCGTCGTCGCTCATCGAGGCTCCAACCTAAGGTGCTTCCGAGGCCATTCTGGTCTCGAGCACTGTATCGTACAGGCGCATGATCTGATCTTCGACGTGGTGGCGGCTGAAGCGCTGTGAGGCCCGCGCCCGGGCTCGAATCCCGTAATCTTCCCACAGCTTCGAGTTGTCGAGTGCGCGACGGACCGACTCGACGAGCCCCGAGGTGTCCCCGGTGGCGACCAGTCGACCGGTCTGGGTATCCTCGATCACCGTGGATGCCGCCGGCGTATTGTACGCCAGCCCAGCCACGCGTGTGGCGGCCGCCTCCATTAGTGCATTCGCCACACCCAGACGATAAGCCGGGCACACGAGGAAATCGAGCGCCCGATAGAAGTGACCCCGTTCCTCGGGAATCTCGACGATGCGGACGTTGCCGCGCTCCTCCCACCGACGGAGCTCGCGGACGAGCAGCGGTGCGGATTCGCCCTCGAGGCCGACCAGCCAGCCCGCGGCTGGATGCGTATCGGCGACGGACTCGATGCAGTCGAGGAGGTCTCGCGCGCCGCGCTTGAGCGTGAGCGGCCCGGCGTATCCGGTAACCTGACGCCAGCCCGATGGCACGTCGAATAACGCCCTGGCCTCCTGCTGGCTGGGGAAGTCCTCGTTGTTGATCTCGAACTCCCCTAGCTCCACGCCGTTGCCACCGATGAGCATCTCGAGCTTGTTCGGCGGGACGACGGCCAGGTCCTGCAGCGTCTGCAGGTCCCACTCGTTGGTGACCAGGTACTTGTCCGTGCGCGCCGCCAGCCAGCGATAGGCGGCCTCGAACCCGCCTCGGATCGGGCGTCCTGCGAGCTCGTCCAGCACGCCCTCGAGCGCGCCGACCCACGACGGCGGTATCCCGAGGATGGAGTCGAGCTCCAGGTGGACCCGACGGTCGCCCAGCAGGTGCTCTTCGACGGTCACGAACACCGCCGGGACCCCGGCGCGCCGTGCCGCGAACGCCCCGACCCACGCCAACGCGTCGTCGAATGCGTGCACCAGGACCGGTTGCTCTTCGATGAAGTCCGCCTGGATGATGAAGTAAGCGCCCATGAGACCGGCGAGGTTGACCGAGGCCCCCACGGGAATGGGGCGCGGTTGGACACCACGCTTGACGAGCTCGGAGAACCCGCCGTCATCGGCGGCGTAGACGCGCACGTCGAAGCCCTCGCGAGCGAGACGCTCGAGCCGCATCCCGAAATCTCGCTCGATCTGCGACGCGCTTCGCCCCACGTAAGCCAGTGGGTATGTTCGGCGCTGGGCTTTCGCGGTGTCCTGCATGTACGCTCCATTCAAAATAAAGGCCGCGGACGCATCAACGTATTCACGAACACGCCATCAAGTAAACGGTGCATCACGTTTTCATTGTCTTGAAACCTTTCGACCGACCAGCCGTCAAGGACATGACCTTAACCACAACGAGAGTCAAGACGATGAACTACAAATCCATAGCAATCCTCCTGGTCGGACTCGCCCTGGTAGTCGCCGGCTGCGACTCCAAGAAGGCCGTCGAGGCCGACAGCCAGCCCAGAGAAAGTGCGTCGAAGACCGAAGAGTCGGGGGAATCCAAAGCCGACGAGGACAAGAGTGCTGAACAGGCCGAGGAGGAACGCGACCTCGCCATCCCGAAGGACGCGTGGGTGGCCGACCGCGTCGAGGACAGCCGCGAGCGCCTGCAGGACAGCGAAGCCGGCGAGATCGTCTGGGCGTCGATCGAGGCGCACGGCGGACTGACACGCTGGTTTGCCAACGGCCCGATCTTCTTCCGCTTCGACTACGAGCCGCTCGGAGACAGCACCACGCGCGACACCTATCAGACCGTCGACACCTGGTCGTCGATGGCGCGCCACTACTACGCGGTCGACGAAGCCAAACAATTCGGCTGGACCGGCGAGCAGGCCTGGTACGTCACGCAGGACGACAAGCTCGACATCAACCCGCGCTTCTGGTCGCTGACCCCCTACTACTTCATCGCGATGCCGTTCGTGCTCGCCGACCCCGGCGTCAACCTGGATTATGAGGGAACGCAAACCGTCGACGACGAGGAATTCGACGTCATCAAAGTCACGTTCGGCGACGACGTCGGTGACGCCCCCGATGACTACTACGTGATGTACTTCGACAAAGAGACCCGACAGGTCCACGGGCTGAGATACGTCGTCTCCTACGAGGGCTTCTTCCCCGAAGGCGGGCACTCCCCCGAAAAGTTCATGCGCTTCGAGGGCGAGCAGACAGTCGATGGCATCACGCTGGCGAAGAAGTTCCCGACCTATAAGTGGAACAAAGAAGAAGGCACCATCGGCGAGAAAGTCACGGCCATCGAGCTGTCCGAGGTCGAGTTCAAGCCGGATGTGAAGAAGGAGTACTTCGAGGTGCCCGAAGAGGGGCAGATTCAGGAAGAGAAGTAAGGGCGCCGGTTGCCCTCCCGGGCGAGATTCTACCTCGAGAATGCGGGCCGCGCTCCAACTTTTTACGCAACGATTCGGGGGTGCCTGCCGAAAACCATTATAGAGGGGGCTGGCCCCTCTGGTTTTCGAACTTCGACCCGAGGAGCGTATGGCACGCGATATTCGAATCTTCCGGATGGGGGCGGTCTATCACGTCACCAACAAGACCTACCGCGGCGAGTTGAGACTCAGCCCCGACGAGTTCGTCGAGTTGTTCGTTGAGGGCTGTCTGGCGAAGGCGGCAAAAAAATACGGTGTGCGCATCATCACCTTTTCGGTGATGGGTAACCATTTTCACCTGGTCGTGCAGGTCCCGTTCGCGAACCTGCATAAGTTCATGGAGTACTTCCAGCGGGAGCTGTCGACCCGACTCAACCGGTACCGCGGGGTGAGCCAGACCAACTTCCCGGAGCGCTACCACGCCGAAGAGATCGCCTCGGCCGAGGACTTCTGCGAGCTGGTGGCGCACATCCTGTGCAACCCGGTGCGGGCGCGGCTGGTCTACGAGGCGGCCGACTGGCCGGGGGTGTCGTCGCTCTCGATGCACCGGGAGGGCCAGACGAGCCGGACGGTGCGCCACTGTACGAGGGCGCAGGCAGCGGCGATGGGCAAGGACGGGCTGACTGGGGCGCTGGAGCGTAGCCTGGAGGAGCTGGAGCTGGTGTTGTCGCCGCCGCCGTTCTGGGCGGAGCTGGACGATGACGAGATTCAGCAGCGGATCGCCGAGTTGGCCGACGCCGAGGAGGCGCGGCTGCAGGCCGAGATCGACCGCAAGAGGGAGCGCACCCGGGGCCGCAACCGCATCCTGGACGAGCGCCACCGGCAGCGCCCCGACGAGGTGCACTGGCGGGCGCGCGGTCGGTGCATCAGCCGCAATGCGGAGTTCCTGGCGGCGTTCAACGCGTGGTACGACGAGACGACGCAGGTCTACAAGTACGCCGCCATGAAGTGGCGGATGGCCGGGGCGTGGGGCGAGTATCCGCCGGGGACGTTTCCGCCGGGGTGGCTGCGGTGTCTGCCGCCGTCGGATGCGGTAGGCCCCCGGCTGCCGTGGCACGAGCCCCGGCCGATGGCGGCGTAGACTGCCGCCTCGGATGCGGTAGGCCCGCGGCTGCCGTGGCACGAGCCCCGGCCGATGGCGGCGTAGACTGCCACCTCGGATGTGCGAGACGACGGCTGTGGCGTGGTGACGCGACGAGGGCGTCGACGTGCGAGACGACGGCTGTGGCGTGGTGACGCGCCGAGGGCGTCGACGTGCGAGACGATGGCTGTGGCGTGGTGATGCGCCGAGGGCGTCGACGTGCGAGACGATGGCTGTGGCGTGGTGACGCGCCGAGGGCGTCGACGTGCGAGACGACGGCTGTGGCGTGGTGACGCGCCGAGGGCGTCGACGTGCGAGACGATGGCTGTGGCGTGGTGACGCGCCGAGGGCGTCGACGTCCGAGACGATGGCTGTGGCGTGGTGATGCGCCGAGGGCGTCGATCGGGCTACGCGTCGCCGGGAACCGCGACAGAACCCCTGAAAATGCGTCTAATTTCGAGCCTCTCCGGGGCATGGACCGGTGTGTCTGCAGCGGTGCTACGCCCTGATTTCTGACGAAATTTGACGAATTTCACCACGAAAAAAGCCCCCTCCAAACCCAAATCGACCCCGCTGACCTCAAAAACACACCCCGGATCGACCCCAAAACCCCCGGTCAAATGCAAAATTGACCTCACTTGGACGAGTAAGGTGGCACCAACCTGGTTCGTTACCACAAAGGGCCTCAGGGGGCCTCCTGCGGGGGGTAGGGCGAAGGAAGGGACAAGAGTGCCATGCCCTGCGTCGCTTAAAGGGCACATTTATATCTCGAGAACACCCAGCCACAGGACGGTTCGGTCCAGGTGACACGTTATCAGATGGCGCACTCAATCCAGTTCACCCACTCGGGTATCGGTTCTCGCGCGCGAGCCGGTGAATCTCATACACATTCGCTCCGGCGCCCGGCAACGCGCTCAGCACCAATCAAGCAACTCGACGAGATGACAAGTCCAGCCGCGCGGAGCGATTCAGAAGTCGACGCTCCACGCCGTGACGTTCCGACAGCTCCCCCTCGGCCTTAAACCGCTCGCCAACTCGCCCCCATTCATGGCATAAGAATCACCCACGGATGATCGCCGCCTTCACGGATGAACCGGACGGATGAACTCGAACCTCCTCATACCCAGAGACCTGACCGACCGCGCCCCGACCTACGACACGGCGTGCGGACCACTGTGGGAGGTCGACGCCGACCAGCTCTTCGACGGCGGAAACGCCCGCCACCCGGTCTGGTTGTTGCGCTCGCTCCCCGATATCGCATCGATGCTGCACGCCGGGCCCGTCCTCGAGGCCGCCGGCCGCTTCGACCACCCGCGGCTTCGCGGCCCGAGCGTCTGGCGGCGCATCGACGGCACCGTGTGGACCGCGGCGCCTAAGCCGCGCGGCGAATTGTTGTCCGAGACGGCGCTGGGTCGTTGTTCGTGGAGCGAGGCGCTGGAGCTGTGGCGCCCGCTCGCCGAGGCGGTTCAGCGCGCCCACCGAAGCGGGCTCGTGCACGGTCAACTCGCGCCGTGGAACGTCTGGATCGACGCCGAAGCCCGCAAGCTCAGCGCCCTCGAGGCCGGCCACTGGATCGGCGCGCCCCAGCTCGACGACGCGCAGGCAACCTGGCTGGCCCCCGAGATGCGTGCGGCGGCCGGCGAGCGCGACCCCAGCCCCGCGTCGGACGTCTACGGCATGGCACGGCTGCTCGTCCGCCTGCTTCGCCCCGATCAAGCCGGCGCCGCAACCCCGAACTTCACCGGCGTCCCGGCCTACGCCATCCCGGTGCTCGAACGCGCCCTCGCCGACTCCCCGGCGGACCGCCCCGACCGCATCGAAAACCTGCTACGAGCGACCGCGCCGCTGGATGGCGGCGCCGATCTCGAGTTGCCCCCAGCGCCAGACGAGGAGCCCGACGAGGTCGCCTCATTGATGCACGCGCATGTCTCGAATATCGAGACCTTCGAGCATCCGAAGCGCGGCGCCGGCATCAAGTTCTTCCTGAACTGTCCGGCCAGCCACGCCCCGCTGGGCGAGCGCGTGGGCGCGTTTTTCTACGAAGATCGCTCACCGGACGTGTTCAGGAGCGTCTCGGAGGTCTTCGAGGGCGCCGAGTTGAACCTGATACGCGCTCGCGTGATTCGAAACTCGTCGGGGGACATCTTCGTGACCGCCGACGACGAGACGCTGCCGGTCGTCGAGCCACACATGATGCTCAGCGTCTCGGACGTGCTCAAATCCGAGAATTGCACCAGCCGATTCCTCACCGATCAGCGCGACTCCGGCAGTAGCAGCCGACCCCTGGTCTTCGGCATCCTCGTCCACGGGTTGCTCGACGAGCTCGCCGCACCCGACGCACCGTCGTTTGAAGACGCATTCGCTCGGCAATCGCGCGGCCTCCGCATCGACATGCTGGCCGCGGGCCTGACCGACCGCGACTTGCCCAAGCTCGAGTCCGAAGCGCACGAGCACTTCGACCGCATCCGCCGATTCACCGAGCCACGCACCCGGGATTCGCACGAGCTCGACCGCGTCGGCTGGAGCGGGCGCCACGTCGAAGTCACCCGCTACTCGGCGCGCTACGGCATCGAAGGCCGCGTCGACCTGGTGGCCGAAGATGCCGACGAGGGCCTGCAGGTCATCGAATTGAAGTCCGGAAAGGCCTGGGACGGGCATTTCAGCCAGCTTCGATTCTACCGCTTCCTCTGGGAGGGGCTCTCGGAGCAGCGCGAGCTGCCCATCTCCGGGCACATCCTCTACTCGAAGCAGGGACGTATGCGGCCCGCGCCGATGGAGGACACCGCCCGCGAGCGCAAGATGCTGCGCGCGAGAAACCAGCTCGTCGGCGCGCTTCGCCGCCTCGTCACGGCCGACGAAGGCGCACACATCCCCTATTACCTGGAAAACCCGCGCCATTGCCGGGCGGCCGCCTGCAACTTCCGGCGCGATCGATGCTCCGAGCAAACCGACGTGCTCGGCCTCAACCCGGAGGTCAGCCCGGCCGATGCGACCGAAGGCGACTGGCGAGGCTTCGAGCCCGAGGTCATCGAGCGCGCATGGCGATGGCACCGCCACTTCACCCGCCTCATCGAGCGCGAGCGGTGGGCGGAGGGCGAGGCGCTCGGCGCCGTGCTGCAGCCCGGACGGCTCGAGGAGCGTAAGCAGCGCCACGACGCCATCGACGATCTGACGCTCGAAGAGGTGGACTCGGGTCGCGGGCGCGTCACGCTGAGCGGGGATCACCGCCAGACCTTTACGCCCGGCGACTACGTGCTCGCCCACCGCGGCGACATCGAACACGGGCATATCCTGCGCGGCCGCATCGAGGACATCGACGGCGAGCGCATCCACCTGGAATCCGGCGGCGCGCAGATGGCCCAGGCGCTGCCCGCCGACGGCTGGATCCTGGACGATCTCCCCGCCCGCATCGGCTTTCGACAGGCGCACCACGCTATTTATCGGGCGCTCCGGGGCAAAAACCCCCGCCTGCTGGACCCGTTGCTGCGTCCGAACTCGTCCGCGGCGCGCCTGGCATTCGAGCGCGCGTCGGACCGCGAGTTCGAGACCGATGTATCGTTGCTCAACAATGCGCAGACCGACGCGGTACGAGCCGCCGTCGACAACGAGGGTTTCGCCCTGGTTCAGGGACCGCCCGGCACCGGAAAGACCACCGTGATCGCCTACGCGGTGCGGGAGCTCCTGGCGCGCGGTGAGCGGGTGCTCGTCTCGGCGTTTACGAATACCGCGGTCGACAACCTGGTCGTCGCGCTGCTCGACGTCGGCATCGACGACGTGCTGCGCGCCGGAACCATGCGCAAGAGCCCCGAGCTGGCCCGCGAGCTCGAGGCCCTCGGCTACACGCCCCATGCATTCTTCTCCGACGACCTCGCCGAGCGCACCGCATCGATCGATGCGCTCGCCGACCAGGTACTCTCGCGTCGCGTCGTCGCCAGCACGACCCACGGCTGCGCGTCGTCGTCGCTCATCGACTTCCTGCAGGGCGACGCCGACAGCGAGCGCCCGTTCGACACCGTGATCGTCGACGAAGCGGCCCAGATCACCGAACCCATGACGCTGGCCGCGGCCACGCTCGCCGAGCGCGTCGTGCTGGTCGGCGATCACCGACAACTGCCGCCGATCGTCAGCCACGAGGCCGCGCGTTCGGTCTTCCTGGAGCGAAATGACCGCCTGCCCGAATCGTTGCGCGACGCCGGAGTCGCCGGGCTCGACCGCAGCTTATTCGAGCGGCTCGCCGACCGACTGCCGTGCGTGATGCTCGAGGAGCAGTACCGCATGCACCACGACTTGATGGCGATGCCAAGCCGCGCCTTCTACGGCGAAAAGCTTCGCGCGAGCGATTCGGTGGGTGCGCGCCAGCCGCTCGAGCACAGCGGGTCCGGACCCGACGTCCTGGCCGAGGCGCTCGACCCGAGCCGACCGCTGGTATTCGTCGACGTCCCGAGTCAGACCACGACCCGAGCGAACGCCGCGGAGGCAACTGCCGTGGTCCGGGCGGCCGCGAGCCTCCTGGACGGCTCGGAGCACCCACCCAGCATCGGCGTGATCTCCCCGTACCGCGCGCAGGTCCAGCTGATCCGCCACGGCCTGGCCGACGAGCTCGGCGACGCCGCCGCGAGCATCGACGTCGACACCGTCGAGCGCTTTCAGGGCGGCGAGCGCGACGTCATCCTGGTCAGCCTGGTCAAGACCGACCACGCGGGCGATTTTCTGGCCGACGCCCGCCGCCTCAACGTCACGCTCACTCGTGCGCGCTCGAAGATGATCCTCTTCGGCTCGCACGACTGTCTGGTCGTCAACCCGCTCTTCCGATCGCTACTCGAGCAGCCCCAGACGCATGTGCTGCGCTGGGAGCCCCGCGAGGAGTCGAGATGAACACGCTGTACACCGCCTCATGTCGCATCGTCCTGGCTCTGGCGCTCGCTGCCGCCGGACTCTCGGTAGGTTGCGACAAGTCCTCCGACGAGAAGACGAAGACCCCCACCCCATCTCCTCCCGAGGAGCCGCCGGTCGTCATGCTCGAGCCCGAAAGGCATGTGGACTTACTCGCGCCGAGCGGAGACCCCGAAGCCCTCGAGCTCGGCGAGTCGCGCAAATTCCCCGAGTGCCACAAGATCTTCGAGCCGTCGGGCGAGGTCGTCGAGCGCTTCCCCGCAACCGACGCTCTGGAACGCGCCAACATCCTGGCGGGCTGTGATCCCGAAGCCTACTCACGCGCGGGCGGTCGAACCTTCATCGCTTACCGCGTGCCGCTCGAGGAGGCCGGCTATCACCAGCGATTCGCTGCGTTCGACGCCGAGGGGGCGCTGGCGTGGGAGTACCTGGTCGACCGCTCCGAGAATGCGAAGAACTTCCGAGCCAACTTTCGCTCCGGATATATCGCACCGTTGCTCCCGCGGCTGGCCTGCGCGGGCACGCTCTGGGAGGGCGGCACGCGGCTGACCTGCCTGGACGCGGAGACCGGCGAGTCGAAGTTCGACGGGCTGCTCAAATTCTGGGCGGGTCTGGCACCGCGCCCCCACGAGACCAGCCTCGTCACTGCCACCCTCTCGGGTATCACGCGGCGCTATCCGTACTCGGGCGTCGAGATGCGCTTCAAGAAGTTCCCGGAGTCCGGCGGACGCTCGGCGTTTTACTCGAGCGACGGCCAGAGCTTGCTCTTCGTCCCGGCGGATACGAAATATCCGAGGATGACCGCCTACAGGTTCGACGACTTCAAAAAAGAGTGGATCACCGAACTGCCCGCCCAACCGAAGTCCCACTACGACGACACGGCCGTCCCGGAGCACAACCTGGTGCTCGCCAAAGCCGACGGGAAGCTCTTCGCGATCGACACCGAGACCGGCGACGGACTCTGGTCGGCCAACGTCGGGGACGACACCCCGCCATTCGCCGCGGACGACGAGGCGCTGTATATGCTCGTGCGTCGGGACACCAGGGACAACCTCCTGTACAGTTTGAAGCCTCGCACGGCCGAGGTGAATTGGTGGAGCGAAGTCCCCGCCGGGACCCTCGAGCTGCGCATGTATGACGGGCTCTTGTTCACGCGGAGCGTTCGCGCGGTCCAGCACATCCCGACGAACGGCTCCACACCCGAAGCGACCGAAGACTGATGTCCTCCTCTGACGACGACAAGCCAGCGGAGCGCTCCGGCGACACCGAAGCGCCCGAGGAGTCGGAGACCGAGATCGGCCTCGAGGTCGGCGGCATCTTCCTGCTGGCGCTCGCCCTCATCCTCGTGCTGACGTTCGCCGCTGGCGCCGTCCCCTTCATCGCGCAAAACCTCTACGCCCTGGTCGCCGCGGTGTTCGTCGGGCTGCCGTACGTCCTGCTGACGCAGCGGGATATGGACTTCGATCGCTTCGGTCTGACCTGGGACGACTGGCAAACAGGCGCAAGGTGGGGGCTGATCTTCAGCGTGGCGACGCTGGTGCCCTTTGCAGTCGGCTACTGGGTCTGGGCCACGCAGATACAGGACCAGTCCATGCAGCTCTCGGTCGAAAACTACTATCAGTGGGACTACGAGCTCGACGGTCGCCCTGTCGGCTGGGGCGACGAGCCCGGCGCCTGGTTCTGGACCGACGACCAACGGGCACATATCGGAATCCGATCGGGCAAAGAACCGGTGACGATTCGGATGTCCGGCGACCGCCCCTTTGATATCGCGTCGGTCGGCGCCGTGAAGAGCTCGCGCTCGATGGATGAAAAGCGCAAGGTCTGGACGTTGACCGTACGCGAGGCCCAGACGCGCGGGCAGGTCATCATCGGGCGAGACGTCGACGACGCGTTGCCCCGCCGTATGACCATCGAAATGACGAGCCCGGAGGAGGCACAGCTCTACGCGGGTCCGGCAGCCGCTGCGAGCGGTGATTCGCTGAAGGTCGGGCGTAAGCTGACCTGGATCTTGCTGTGGATCGCCACTCAATTGATGTTCATCGCACTGCCGGAGGAGTTCTTCTACCGCGGCTACATTCAGACCCGGATCGCCGACTTCCTGAAGCGTCGGCGCAAGCGACGCGGAAAGGATGCCGAGCTGCCGTCGTTCCTGGGCTTCAAGATGCCAAACCTCGTGGCGAGCGTGCTATTTTCGGCCGGGCACCTGTTCGTCCCGGTCGGTGGCGCGATCCTGGCCAACCGGGCGTCGGTCTTCTTCCCGTCTTTATTATTCGGGTGGCTCCGCGACCGAAATGGTACGATCTCGGGGGCGGTCGTCTATCACGCGGCTTCGAACCTGATGGTTTTGATGACCGCGCCACACTTTTTCTGAGGGCCGTCCTGCCGGTTAGCGTCACGCTCGTGGCTTACGACCATTGGACAGCCGCGCAGTACGTTGTACAAAAGGGACGTCGAGACACATTCTCCGAACCCCGTTCGAGTCGGACCCAGCCTTGACTACCAGCGTTTCAGATGAGCAGCGCCGCGAGGAAATCGTCGAGCGCACGTTGATGGGCCTCGAAGAGGATATCGAGGACCTGCGTGAAGAGCTTATCGACGATCTCTCGGCGTTCGAGGGGCGCATCGGACGGCTCGAGCAGCGCCTGCCGCGCTGGCTGGAGCTGCCGCCCGGCTCGATCAAATCGGTCTTTCGCTTCTCGAAAGAAACCGTCGAGCCCAGCGCCCTGCTCGGCCCCCGAGCAGTCGCGATGGGCGCGGGGCGGGTGGAGGCATTCGTCTACGACTGGCTCGGCGCCGAAGGCGACATCGCAGACTTCCGACTCGACGAGCAGGAAGCCGATGAACTCGCCGACGCCTACGACCAGCTAAACGACTACCTCGACCAGCTCCGAGACGATGCGCGCAGGACGCATGAAGACGCGGACAAGACCCTAAACGAATGGCTCGACGGTGTACTGTCCCAGCTCGACATGCGCCGGGAGACCGACCTCGACGCGATCGAACAGCTCGTCCACGAAGGGGAGATCGGTCGAGGCCATTCGGCACGCCAGGAGATGGCAGACCTGTGGGAGGAGCAGCGCCTCAAGGCCGACGAGTTGCGCACCGCATGGCGGCCCATCGAAGCACAACTCGAGGCGGGCCTGGAGGTCACCCTCGAGGGCATCGACGAGCTCGAGCAACTCGCCGATCGCGCCCGCGACGGACTCATCGGCGCCAATCCCGACCTCGCGGCACACCTGACCGACGACGGCCCGGAGACGCTCCCTCCGTCGCTCGCCGAAGCGTCCGAGACCGACGATGACGAGCCCGAGGGCGATGAGCCCGTAGACGTCACGCCCTCTGTCACCGAGCCCATTGCGGCCGCCGACAAACCCGAAGCCGAGATCGACGAGGCGTCCGACACCCACGTAGACGACCGCGCCGATGCCGCGGCGCAGGCGCTTGACGAGGACGCGCCCAACGACCGCGCTGGCGAGGCCGAATTGCCCTCGGGCGCCGACGCGTTGCGCGTGGACGACCCTGTCAGCGATACCGTCCCCGACATCGGCGGCTCGGGTGGCATCGTACCGCCCGACGAGCCGGAGCACCCCGAACTCGGCTCGCTCGAATCCAGCTCGGTCAACGACTACTCCGAGCCCGATGCGGATGCCCCCGCGGTCACGCATCCCGGACCGCTCGCGAAGTCGTCTGATGACCGCGAGGACCAGCCCGCACACGAGCGGGAACGCCGCGAAGGCCACGCACCTCACGTGACCACACCCGGCCGCCCCGGCAGCGACTCGGACCGCGAACGCGACCCGAAACTAGACCGCGAGGTCGATACCGAGGCCGGCGAGACCGCAGAACCCGAGCCCGTAGACATCGCTCGACGCACCGCCGTCGCCCCGGCCGACCCGACAGATGAAGACGCCGCCGAGGACGCGCCAACGAGCGTGAGCGGCCGATGTTTCCGCATCCGTGAAGGCTACCAACCCGTGGGATGGCTCGAGGTCGTCTTCGCGGTCGTCGTGCCGCTGGGGTTTATGGCACTCATCGGCATCATCGCAGCGCTCGATATCACCGGCAGCGGGGGCTTCGATCCCTTCGATCGCTGGGGCTGGCTGCCCGCCGCGCTGGTCGTCGCTGCCGCCTGGGCGCTCCTCGTCCCCGCCGCGCTTCGCTGGCGCCCGAAGTGGCTCGGCTGGAAGCCCCGCATCCTCCGCAGCGATGACGTGCGCGACGAGCGCGACATCGCCGTCGGCGAGGACGGCATCGAGCTCGGCGAGCACGCGTGGCGCTGGGGCCAACTGCGCGATTCGGAGTTGTACCGGTGGGACTCGCCGCCCGACGAAATGCAGGGCTGGCTTGTCACGCTCGACACGCCCAGACAGGGCGAGCTCCAACTCGCCTCGCCCGAGCCCGACCGAGATAGCTGGAAACGCTCCACACGAGAGCTCGTCGACGCCCCTTATGACGCCTGGCAGGTCGATCAGCGCGTATTCGAAGAGCTACGGCGTCGAATATTCGGCGGCTGACGCACGTCGGAAACTCGACACACGTGTTGGAACCACTTAGGCTGGCCCTCCGCTCTACTAGGATTGTGTTGGGCCCGAATTTACGGAGCATTTGTGCTTATGAAACGATCTCTACGACGCAAGATATCTCTGGCCGCGCTCATCGTCGCGATGCTGGCGCTGACCACCGTTATCTCGAGCTGTGTGCCGGAAGCGTTTGGACCAAATATCACCAGCGCGACCATCACGCCGTCGACCATCTCCGAGAGCAATACCGGGATGACCGACGAATACTTCGACGTCACACTCAACACCAGCGGCTTCGACGGCGAGTTCCAGGACGCGGAGGTTTTCATCCAGATTCCCGGCGGAAGCGACCGCCCCGCAAACGGTAGCTTTTCGACCATCGAGCCCGACGACATCTCTACGATCACCAGCGATCCTCAGAGTATTCCGCTGTCCTGGTTCGGCGGGCTCGAGCCCGGTGTTTATAATATAGGGGCAACCGTTCAGACCGACCTCGAAGATTATACGCAGCTCGACGTAGCTACCGTCGAAGTCACGGCTAACTGAAGACACCTATGGCTCCGACCGAACCCAGAAAATCGGGCGCCGGGCTCGCACCCGCGTTCGAGAAGCTCGCCGACGGTATTTCAACGCTGGTGCGCGAGCACCTCGAGCTGGCGCGCATCGAGATGCGTGAAGACGCGGGACGTGCGGCCAAGAATATCGGCGCGCTCGTCGTCTGCGGCGCCGTTGCATTCGTCGGCTATCTGATGCTGAACGTCGCTGGCGTGGCCCTCGGCGCGGTACTCTACGGGGACATCGGCCTGACAGTGGCTGCCTTCGTGCTCGCCGTGCTTAACTTCCTGGGGAGCTTTCTCCTCATCAAGGGCATCGCGGCCGACTCGGACGCTGGTTTCATGTCTTTCGAAGAAACCTCAAAGGAATTGAGCAGGGATAAGGAATGGCTTCGGCAGATCGCGGACAAGAAGAGCGAGGAGACGCCGGCGGAGCTCTCGTAAAAGCAGGCGACTACGAGAGCGAATCCGAGGCGCGCATGGCTGAGATCCGCGCGAATATCGAGCGCGCTCGCCGCCAGATCAGCGAGGGCTTCACGGATATCCAGACCAACGTCGAGGAGAGCCTCGATTGGAAGGGCTGGGTGGAAGACAATCCGTGGAAGACCGTTGGCATCGCCTTTGGCGTGGGTTTTTTCATGGGCCTGCGATGACCGACCTTGACGCGCGCCGAGGTCACGGGATTTACTGAAGTATCACAGTCAATTTTTGTTGGGCGGACATGTCCGCTCTTCTAGTTGAGGATGATCGTCGATGAATGATGAGACCGCACCCGATCCAGCCGCAGCCACTGATCGCGCCGGTGCCTCGGAGGCCGCTCCTGGCCCCCAGGGCGCGCCGGGCACCGGACAGCGCGCCCGCGAAGTGCAGGACGCGATCGAAGAGAGCGTCCATGAAATCGAGGAGCGCTACCGCGACGTTCGCGACCAACTCCAGCACGCCAACCACCAGGCCGTCGATTTCATCCGAAAGCACCCCGCGACCTGCATCTTTGGTGCAGTCGCCGTCGGATATCTCGTCGGGCGCATGGCGTCCAATCGCTGGCTCAAATGAACGAGGATGTACAGATGAGCGACGACCAGACACCACCATCGGAAGCCGAACGACTCCTCCGGGACAGCCAGCGAGTCATCGACGACTCGAAGCGCCTGGCGGACGACGTACGCGACGCGGCACAGAAGGCCAACCCGGCGCGCGTGGTCGGTAAATACTACCAGGACAACCCCTTTGCCGTACTCGCCGGCGCCGCCGGCGTGGGCTATTTGATCGGGGGCGGCCTCTTTACCCCATTTACCAAGCGGATGCTCAAGATTGGCATGAAGGCGCTGGTCGTCCCGCTTGCGGCCTCGCAACTGCGAAACCTGTCCCCAGACGAAGTGGCCAACCTGCCCGGTGAGGCCAAATCTAGTGATTCCTGAGCGCTGTATGGGCGAGCCGCGCTCCTACCGAGCCGGCCGCAGCGCGACTTTTATCGAGGAACTGTGATGCTCTCACCCGAGGAATTGTATCAACTCATCAAGGCGAAAGGAGCGGACGATATGGACTGGCGAAAGTCGATCGACAACCTGAATAGTTCCGTCGGTAGCACCTATGACCGCAGCGTCGACAAGCTGCTGGACCGACTCGGCCTGGAGCGAAAGCACGACACGATGGATATCGTGCTTCCGGCTCTCGGTATCTTTGGCGCGGGGATTGCGGTCGGCGCTGCCCTGGGTGTGCTCTTTGCCCCGAAGCGAGGCGACGAGATCCGCTCCGACATCCGCCACCAGCTCGACGACCTCAAGAAGGCCGGCGCCGAGAGCTACGACCAACTCAAGCACAAGGGTGAAGAAGCCATCGGAAAGGCTCGGGAGAAGAGTCCCGAGGAAGACAAGGCGGCCTCAGCTGCAACCGCGGGCAATAAAGCATGACGGCCCGCTGCTCTAGGCACGCTGTACGGCGCGCCTGAGCACTGCATCCCACCTGAGGACGAGTCGCGGCCAGGCATATCCGGACAACCGGTGCTGGCTGCGCTCGACCCACTCGTCCAGCCTCGTCAGGGGAAACCTGGCGAGGCGTTCTATTTTGGACGCCCATTCGTCGGCGTCTCGCGCTCGAACATACTGGACCTCGGGGTCCGCCAGCAGGTCCTTGATCGCGGGCATCCCGGACACCAACGGCACGATTCCGGCCGATATCGTCTCCATGACCGCCACCGGCATACCCTCCGTGCGCCCACGCTGCGTCATCAGCGACGGAAACAGCCCAAATCCACACTTTTCGAGGACCTCTTGCTTCTCCCGCCCTCTCACGATCCCGTGGAATTCGACCCGGGCCGATATCTCCTGTGCAACGCTCTTCAACCGACTCAACTGGGGACCATCGCCGGCGATTCGCAACACGACATCATCGGGCAACTCCGCCGCAGCAAAAGCACGCACAGCGAGCTCGACGCCCTTGATCTCGACGAGCCGCCCCATGAAGAGCCAGTCTCGCCGCTCGTCTCGTGCAACCGTGACGGGCTGGGGCTCGAAGCCCATCGGCAGCACCTCCGCGCTCACGCCCGGGTGTAATGAGCGCAGTTTGTCTCGCAGTGATCGGCTGGAGACCGTCGTCACACCATCTGTCAGGAACACGGCCAGCGCCGTGGCGACGGGGTCGGGCAGGCTCGCGAGTGCATGCACGCCGCCCGAGTGACCTACGACCACGCTGGGCGTGCCCGTCAGCCGTCCGACCGCCCTGGCGATGAGTCCGGCCGGCACCAACCAGTGGCCGACGATCACGTCGTAGTCACCGACATTCAGCGCCGTCATCGCGCGCGCCGTCATGCCGACGAGTGCCGGTGCGGCCAGGAGATACCGCCACGGCTCTTCCTCGAGGTTTTCCGGGGCGCCGCCTCCGTAAAAGAGGGTCTGCATCGCCTCCGGCGCATAACCAACCCGATCGAGGACCGGAGGCGCATTGCGGGGAGGGTCTTCGTCAGACGCCCACGTCAACACGTCGATCTCGTGGCCGAGCCGCTCCAGGTGATGACACCACTCCTCGATAAAAATCCCGGAGATGTCGTTGGGGCGACGCGGAAAACTGCTGGTGATGACAAGCGCTCTCATGGACGACCGTACTCGAAGACCTCGTGGTTCGCGCTAAGAGGTTGGACCATGATCGGCGCCCGGTCAAAAAAAGGCGCCCGCATGCGAGACACATGCGGGCGCTGGTCATCCGGTCTGCTGCTGCCGCGTTATTTGGAGGCTGCCCACTTGCGGATTTCGGTTCGGAACCACTCGTCGGCCGCGTCGGTCCACTCGTAATTTTCTCGGACGTACTTGACCGAATCTTTCTCGATATCCGTGTAGGAATCGCCGTCGGCCACCGCCTCGAACAACTGCTTGGCCTCGTCCTTCGAGATTCGGTACTCGCCCCGCCCCGTGGTCACCTCATCGGCGAGCTCGAGGAGCTTACGGTCGTACTTCTTGCCGTCGATTTCTTTGTAGTAGCCAGACATGTTTTGCCCTTCGCATTGTTAGAAACTTATTCTGGGCCGGCGATGCCGGCACCTTTTGCCACTTCCGCTATGAGATGCTTCTGTCCCAACATTAATTACGAAATTTGTCAGGTGAAGTCTTTGCCAGGGAATCTCGCCGTACGGCCATCCTGGCCGCACGGTAAATTCCGCTCTCAATAAATGCCCCGCGATTCGCGACCAAAGCGCCCCTTGACAACCCGAAAAAAAACGTTACTCATATGCAATACTCGTCGCATATAGCCGACAGTTTCTTTACATGACGGGGACAACGGAACCACTGACGTAGTCGTCGGTGAGGGCTTCTCGCACGCGAACAGACCCGAC
>JBNJFZ010000017.1:24398-52814 GCA_051747295.1 Myxococcota bacterium | reverse complement strand
TGGGGCGGCTCGATGCCGTTTCAGAGGGTCGCACTCGCCACACGGACCGAGCTCGCCCCATCTGCGATCGAAACGACAAGTTGGACGCCCACCGCCCGGTGGATGGCCATCCGCCGAGACAAGCGACGGTTGCCGGCATACGCGCCATCCGTCGTGGCCGAACAGCGCTGCAAGGCCCACGAGGCCTCGCTCGAAAAGACAGGTCTGCCTGTCGAATTCGTAGACATCGGCCCGACGCGAGATGCCCTCGAGGTCGAACTCGCTGCGGCGAAGCACCGTGCAGATGCCTTGATTCGATGCCCGCAGGGCCGAGACCTCGTCATCTATGCGCCGTCGGTGTTCCGGCCACTCATGGAGGTTCCCTACTCGAACTTTCGCGGCGTGTCGTTGCTCGGCTGGCGCGCCCTGGAGGTCAGCCCGCGCAACCCCGAAACCGTCGCGCTGACGATTGAGCTCGCCTCGGCGATGGCCAGCGGGCGGTTCGACCGCGCCGACTTCTATGCCGAGGAACTCGCCGCTGTCCTGCCGGACAAGCGCGCACGCCGCCTCGCACTGCTGGCGGCGCCGACCGCGGCCGCCGCCGGACTCCCGGAGCACGCTCTTCGACGGATGCAATACGGCTCCGAGCCGATGTGGAACCCCGAGCGCGACATCGCGTATCAGCTCGCTCGGGCCTGGGCGTGGGCCGCGTTCGACCGACCGCGACGCGCACTCGTCGAGATGAAGGCGGTCGATGAACTGATCGCCAAGTCGCGTGCAAATGCGTCCGTCCAGCGCTGGCGCACGTGGACCGAACTTCGCGCGTTTGCCGTCAGCTACACCCGGCGGTCGAGCGCGGAAGACGGCTTTCGCCAGGGACGGGCCTTTTTTGAAGACATTCCCGGCGCTCAATCGTGGCGCGAGGCCGTCGATTGGCTCCGCTGGAGCGAGCTCGGAGGCGAACTCCCCGAGGTCTCCGGTGCAGACGAGCGCTTCGAGCTCTTTCGCGCTACCGCCGTGGGCAAAGAGTCATCCTGCGATACCTGTCGACTCGACCCGTATGGGATCGACGCGATGGGCTGGGCCGAGAGCCTGCCGACCGGGGAAGAATTGCGTTCGGTGCTCGACGATATCGCGCGGCTCCCCCTGCTCGCCGTGCGCCCTGGCCTGACGCGGTTGGTTATCGCGCAGGCCGCCGGCCGTCAGTTGCCGCTCGCTGTGCAAATGGGCCTGGCGTCACTCGCTCCGACACACAGTCTGGATGCGACGCTCACCGCAGCCGTCGAGGCATTGGGAGCGTCGTTGCGCTGTGGCGCCACCGACGCTGCGCTCCCCGGACAGGAATCACTCGCACGACTCCTCGACTTGCGAGCCGCCCAGCGCCAGGAGCCGCGACTGCAAACGGTCAGGTGGCTGGCCACGACCGGGCTCGAGCTCGCATGTGAGGACCCGTCGAAGCTCGTAGCGCGGGTCGCCGAGCAAACAGAACGGAACAAGCGCGATGCGGCGCTGCTTTCCAGCTTTACGACCAGGGCGCTCGCCTCGTCAGCTAGCCGCGGCCTGTACGCCGAAGATGCGCGGCGGATGGCCGACTCGGCCAAGCACGGGGACATGCCAGAGGTGTGCATGTTGTGGAATCAGGCTGCCGCACTCGCCGCTCTGCGGGCCGGGGATATCGAGCTCGCCGAGTCGTTCCTGCTGAGCAGCGTCGACTGCCATGACGGCGAGGTCTCCCCCGACCTGGACGCCACCGAGGCCTACCTCGGCGCGCTACTGCACTATGAGCGCACTCGGCGCGTCCCCGGACAACTCGAAGGCGATATCGAACGCCGCCTGGCGATCGCGATGCGCCACCGGCTTCGTGACGAGGACACCTGTGCGGGCCTGACCGAGCTCGAGTACTGGATGAGCGCTGGCGTCTCTCGACGCGTCGCACAACTCGCCGATCTGCTCGAGATCGAGCAACCTGCCGACGACGACGGGCTCGCGCTGCGAACGGCCACCCGCACGGCCTCCAATGCCGCCGCATCCTACCACGCGGCGCGTCGCGCGCTCGCCGAGGCGCGCCCTGCTCTGGCTGCTCGGCTGTTGAGCGATGCGAAGCGCGATTTCGGTACCGTCGCCCATCAACCTGGCATCGCCCGAACGCAATTGCTCATCGACGTGGTCTACGCAGACGAGTTTGAAGCCTTCCTGGACCGCGAGCCCGCCAAGACGCCCGCCAGGCCCGCGGATATCTCCGCCGCGGACTCGGATCCTCAGACGTTGCTCCAATATGGCCATGCACGCGCCATTCTCGACGAGCAGGAGAGCTCCGCGGCACCTCCGGTAAGACTTGCTGCTGCCTTGATTCTGGGCCGGGATGCCGGGCTCGAAGCTCTCACCCAGGAGGACCCCGAGATCGCTGACGGTGTGTTCTGCAGAGGCACGCATCGCCAGTAGGATCTCGAAATTCTCCGGGCGCCTCAGGCGTTGTTGCGTGGGTGGTCGGCGCGGATCACCGCTCACGTCTCGCTTTACACCGTTTCACCGGGCTCGTAGACTTCCCGCGCACCGCGAAACTAATGGTTGCTCCCCGCGGGCTGGGACGCGCTATCAGGCTGAAAACCATCGACACGGCGCGCTCGCCGCGTTCATTGGCGGCCCTCATCGCTGCCCTTTCGACTCCAGCAGAAGACCCGCGGGACTCTGCTGCTACTTCGACCCGATTTTATGTCGGGGCGACGGCTCATGATCGGTAATTCGCTCTCCAGATACGAGCTCGACGAGGAGCTCGGCCAAGGTGGGATGTCCACCGTTTATCGCGGTGAGGACACCGCTCTGGGCCGAACTGTTGCCGTGAAGGTCCTCCACGAGCACCTGGCAAAAAAGCCCGACAACCGCGAGCGATTCCGACGCGAGGCCCGGGCGATTGCCTCCCTGAGCCACCCCAACATCTTAGACGTCTACGATTTCTCCAGCGAGGATGACGAGCGCTCGTTCATCGTCATGGAGTATATCCCGGGGCATAATTTGCGGGAGTTCGTCGATGAATTCGGCGCGCCCCCGCCCGAAGTCGCAGCGCTTATCTGCATCGAGATCGCCAAGGCACTCGAGCACGCCCACGAACACGGCATCATCCACCGGGACCTCAAGCCCGAGAACGTGATGATCAGCGACGAGGGCGAGATCAAGCTGATGGACTTCGGGATCGCCCACGTCATCGACGCCGAGACGATGACGAAGACCGGCAGCCTGCTCGGTAGCCCCGCGCACATGGCCCCCGAGCTCATCGACTCGGGCAAGGTCGACGAACGCGCCGATATTTTTTCGCTCGGAACCGTCCTTTATCTGCTGACGACCGGCGAGCTTCCCTTCTGCGGGTCGAACGCACCGCAGGTGCTCCGCGCGGTGATGGAGTGCCGGTACGACGAGCCGGAGCTCGTCAACCCGAAGGTCGGCCACCGCATCGGCCAGATCGTCGAGCGCGCGCTCCACAAGGATCCGGACGAGCGCTACCAGACCGTGCCCGCGGTTCGGCGCGACCTCCTCGCCGCCGTGCACGAGGTTGGCATCGAGGACACCGACGACGAACTCGCCGACTACTTCGCTGACCCGGAGGGCTATGCGGAGGCGTTCGATGACCGCATCATCTCAGCGCTGAGTCAGTGCGGACGCCGCGCTATCGAGAAAAAGCGGGTCCCCGAGGCGATGGGCTTTTTCAACCGAGTCCTCGCCTACGATCCGGACAACGAGGAGGTCCAGGACGCGCTCGCCAAGCTCAATCGTGACCAACGGTTGCTGCGCGCGGGACGAGTCGCGGCCATCGTCGCCCTGTTGGCCGCGTCGGCCGGGGCGGTCTGGTGGTTCATGCCTCGCCCCGATCCCGCCGAGCTCAGTGTCGAGGAAGCCGCGAACAGCGTGAACGATGGCCTCGAAGACGCCCGCGAGAACGCGACGGTTTCCTCGTCTATCTCGGAAGCCCGCCGCGTGCTCGACACCTCCTACGCCGAGTCCGAGCATGACGCGCGAGCGGTCACGAACGCCACACATATCCTCGAGCAAGCTCAGTTGGTGGCCGAAAAGCATCGCTCGAAACGACTGTCCGTCGTTTCCTCGAAGCCCATGCCCAACCGCCGCTTCCTGAACGCCAAATCTGAGCCGGTCGATGCGAAGTCCAACAAAGAAGACCCCGGAACAGCCGACGACACCTCCGAAAAAGCTGCTGAAACGGTCACCTACAAATTTCTCGTCAAGCCGCAGAGCGCGCGGCTCTACATCAACGGCGAGGAGCACGGTTTGATGACCGCTTCGGTCAATGGCATCGAACTCGAAGTGGGCAAGCGCTACCGCGTCAAGGCCAAGGCCGGTGCTTGCGAGCCGCTGACCAAGACGATCCTCGCTCGCAAAAATGCGCCGGATAAACCGATTCCGATGTTTCTCGACTACAGAAATGGCGGTGTTTCGGTCACCAGCAATCGTGCGGCGGTGATCTACGTAGACGACAGTAAGGACCCGACCCACAAGATCGGCCGCTCGGGCGGAAAGGCCACCATCGACGTCGACTTTGGTAAAGCCTCGCTCGACAAGTCGCGCAAAAAGGTCAAAATCAGGGTCGCCCGTGCGGACAACTTCGACATCAGCCGTACGCATACCGTCGAGGTGACCCCGGGCAAGCTCAAAGAGCTCAACGTCCAGCTACCCTGACGCCGGTTTTGATGACACGTCGGTCTGCCCATGCATTCTTGATGGCGCTCGCACTCATGTGCGCCCTCCCCTCGACCGCGCTCGCGGCCGGCGAGTCCTCGCCTGATGCAGAGTCATCTGGGGAGGAAGACGACGACCACGAAGCTGGAGCCGACAACAAGGACTCGGGTGAGGCAGACGAAGACACCGGGGAATCTGAGCCAGAGGCGAGCGACGCTTCTGGGGACGAAGCGGACGCCGACGACGCGCCGAAGTCGCCTCAGGCCAGACTCCAACTCGCGACCGAGGCGTACGGCAACGGTCAGTATCAGAAGCTCAGCGCCCTCCTCGAGCCTACCCTCACGCCTGATTCTAAATTCGACTCGGTGGAGTTGGAGATTCAAGCGCGACAACTCTATGCGGTCGGGCTCTTCTTCCAGGCTCAGCAGACGACCAAGAATTCCGAGCGTCGCGACCTGCTCGACGATGCCGAGCAGCAATTCCTGGCGATTCTTCGCCACGACCCGGACTACGAACTCGACCCGCTGAATTACCCGGCGAGCGTGGTCGAGGTCTTCGAGACGGTCCGCGAGGAGCACGAGGAAGAGCTCGCACAAATTCGCCGTGAGAAAGGCGGCGACAACGGGGAGGTTGCCACCCAGACCTTCTACGTGGAGCGCGCGCGGACCCAGCGGCTGTTCCTGGTAAACTTCCTGCCGTTCGGCCTGGGCCAATTTCAGAATGAACACAAAGTCGCGGGTACCGCGTTCGCGGTGGGACAAGCGTCGATGCTCGCGCTCAACGGCGTTGCCTACGTCGGCGTTCAACTCGCCGATCGCAATGGAGACGGGCTCTACAACCGCGCCGGACCGGGTAGCGAGTTCGATGTTGCCCGGCAATGGCGAGCCGTCCAGTGGATCGCGCTCGGCACATTCAGCGCGATCTACGTCGGCTCCGTGATCGACGCTATCGTGCGATACGAGCCCGAGAAGATCCGCATTCGTAGCCTGGACGAGCCTCCGCCGGAACTGAGCCTCACCCCGACCGAGCCTCTTCGCCCCCAAGTTCGTATCGGGATTGGAACTGTTTTGCTGCGGTGGTAGGTTTGAGGCCCGGCACATAAACCTGAAGCTCTACTCGAAAGCTATATGCCCTGCTTGATATTGGAAGACGGCTCCGACGCCACTCGCTTCTCTCTGCGAAAGAGCCTCACAACGATCGGTTCGTCTCGGACGAACGACATTATTCTCGATCACCCCAGCGTCAGCGATAGCCACGCGATCGTGCGGTTCGACGGCACGAGCTTCGACGTGCAGTCCTCGGACCGCAAGAGCCAGGTTCGGATCAACGGAAAGAAAAAGCGCAAGGCCACGCTCGCCCACGGCGACAGCGTCGAGGTCGGCGACGTCTCGATGGAGTTCTCGATGTTCGCCGGGGATGAGCCGCCCGGCGATCCCGCCGGCATCTCCGAGGAAGAGCTCCAGAGCTACCGAACGCTACACGACTTCTCGCAGAAACTGCTCGCCGACTACCAGCTCAACGTCCTGCTGGAGAACCTGCTGGACTCCGTCGTCGACATCACGAGTGCCGACAAGGGCTTCTTGATCTTGCTCGAAGACGACAGCTTCGAGATCAAGGTCGCCCGCAACGTCGACCGCGAGAACATCACCGATGCGGTCGCGCATGTGTCCGACTCCATCATTCAGAAGGTCATCGACTCGAAGGAGCCGCTGATCGTCAGCGACGCGCTGAACCACGAGGAATTCAACAGCTCGCAGTCGGTCATCAACCTGAACCTGTCGAGCGTGATGTGTGTCCCGCTCATCGACCGTGGCAACCTGCTCGGGCTGATCTACGTCGGGAACGAGAATATCGCCAACCTCTTCGAGCAGCGGCACCTGGAGATGCTGACCATCTTCGCCGCGCAGGCCAGCCTGATCGTCTCCAACGCGATCATGGTTCGCGACCTGCAACTCGACCGGAAGATGCTCAGTGAGAAGCTCTCGGAGATGCGCTTCGGCCGCATTATCGGCGCATGCGACGCCATGAAGGAGATCTTCCGCACCGTCGAGAAGGTCGCCCCCACCACCGTCAACGTGCTCGTCACCGGCGAGACCGGGACCGGCAAAGAATTGATCGCCCACGAGATCCATCAGCGATCGAATCGCAATGATGGCCCGTTCGTGACCATCAATTGCGGCGCAATTCCAGAGAACTTGCTCGAGAGCGAGCTCTTCGGCCACGTCAAAGGCGCGTTCACCGGCGCCAGCCAGACCCGCGAGGGCAAATTTCAGGCCGCTGACGGCGGGACGATCTTCCTCGACGAAATCGGAGAGATGCCGCTCAACCTGCAGGTCAAACTCTTGAGAGTGCTCCAGGAGCATACGGTCACGAAGGTCGGCGCGACCAAGAGCGAAAAAGTCGATATTCGGGTCATCGCGGCCACGAATCGCAAGCTCCAGCAGGCTGTTCAGGAAGGAGAATTCCGCGAGGATCTCTTCTATCGGCTCAACGTGGTCTTGCTCGATCTGCCGCCGCTCCGAGACCGCGGTAACGACGTCGTGCTGATCGCGAAATATCTGGTCAATAATATCTGCGAGGACATGGGCCTGCCCCACAAGGAACTCGGACAGGAGGCCGTGTCTGCCCTGCAGAAATACGCGTGGCCCGGCAATATCCGACAGCTCGAGAATCGCCTCAAGAAAGCCGTCGTCCTGGCCGACGGAAGCGTCCTGGACCCCGAAGACCTGGATCTGCCGCCCGAAGTCCTCGAGCCGATCATGCCGCTCTCAGAAGCCAAAGAACGCTTTGCTATCCGGTACGTCCTCGAAGCCCTCGAGCGAAATCAGGGCAACCGCACTCAAACAGCGCGCGAGCTCGACGTCGACCCGCGTACTATCTTCCGCTACCTGGAGAAGGACTGAGCCCGCACGCGACCGGCTATGACATTTGCGTCGCTCACGAGAGCGCTGACTGACGCAAAAGTCAGAGTCAGGCATCCCGAATGGCCGCACACGGCCGTCTCAGCCCTTCATTTGCCATGGCACGACTCCTGCAAAACATGAGGGATGACACGCTGGCATGGTGCCACGTGTTGGCCGCGATTGGCCTCATCGGCGCAGTCGTGACCTTCGCTGGCTGTATCCTGCCGCCGAAGCTCCCCGATGTTGAGGAGGAGCAGGTACCGCCTTACATCGTTCCCGAAACGGTGCTTCCCAGTGAACGCATCGTGGACATCACCCGAACTCGAACAGACGGCAGCGAGCCGAGCATCACGCTCGAGCTCGAGGCTCGCGACCAAAACCTGCACGACGGACTCTTCTACGTGTTCTTGAGCAATACACGTGGGATTATCCAACAGGGTTTCGAGCGGAACTTCTCACAGGAAGTCGCAGACGATGGAGAGATCGAGTACTTCAGCTACCGAATCGGCGTCGAGGCGCTCCCGCTCTGCACAGATGTGCCCGAGAGCCGGGTCGAGACGATCACTGTATTCGTCGCTGATCAAGACTTCGGCACGATATCGGCCGCAGATCCAGAACCACCGAAGCTCATCGATCTCGGGCCCGACGGAGAGACGGGCCACATTGTCTCGCGCACCTGGATCCTCGAGTACACGCTCGACGCATGTACCCAGATAGAGCCCAATGGATAGACACTCGAAAAAACTCATCATACTCGCGGCGCTGCTTGTAGCGCTGTTGATGGGGGGCTGCGGAGCCGACAGGGTGCCGCTCAATGAGGGCTTTCAGCCCGACTGCACCAGCCAGGCCGACTGCGCATCCGGCGAGGTCTGCGTCGAGGGGTATTGCTCGGTCGAAGACCCCTCTCGCTTCGACCTGGACTTCCGGTTCTTTCCCTCGCGAGACACGAGCTATCGTCCCCAGGTGTTCGAAAATGTCACCAGCGTCGACGGCCAACGCCTGAACTTCGGGCTCGAGCCGGCCGTAAACATCAGCAGCGGCAGCCGGGGCATTCTCTACAGCGACGGTTCTGGCGGCCCGAGTGGGAACCTCATCTTCACGCCTGTCGGCATCGATGACTCGCGGTTCACGACTCAGGTACGCACTGATTATGAAAGCGGCTTCCAGGTCTTGCTCGACCCCGGCATGTATACGGTGACGTTCGTACCCGAGTCCGACTCGTTGCCTCAAAAGACATGGAGCGATGTCGAATTCACGAGCAGCCGGGAGTTCTCACGACGGATGCCGACTGTCTCTAGCCTCCAGCGCATCGAGGGATTCCTGACGCACGAGGTCCAGAATCCGACCACGATACTCCCTGTCCCGGATGCCACCGTTTATGCGACGGCAGAAGACGGCAAGGTCATCAGCACGGCCTCGACAACCGACTCCGAGGGCCGATTCTCATTCTACGTCGAGAAGAACGTC
Source organism: Myxococcota bacterium (assembly GCA_051747295.1). Lineage (GTDB taxonomy): Bacteria > Myxococcota_A > Bradymonadia > Bradymonadales > Bradymonadaceae > JBNJFZ01. The sequence continues at coordinate 43,779 of JBNJFZ010000017.1, read as the reverse complement.
GGCCTCTACGACCTGCATGTCGGACCGTCACCGGCGAATGCATTGGTCCCGTCGACTGTCTTTGAAGATGTGTTCGAGGCTACCGATACCGGCTGCCTGAGTGCCGACGGCTCCGATATCGGTTGCCTGAGCTTCACCAGGAGCATGGGAACGTATGCTCGCGAGCCGGTGGACGTGACCATCAATTTCGAGCCGGTCGGCTTCGAGCCGCTGGGCTCGCGAATCGTCGTACGCTCTCAGGGGTTCGCCATCGGGACGTTCAGTCGAACCATCACCGTCGACTCGGTCGATCGCGCGGTCCAGATCCCTCTCTATGCTGGCACACCCTATGAGGTCGAGGTTTTACCGCCGACCGATTCGCAGTTTGCGAGTACCACCGCGGACTTCGTGCCCGATCCCGAGCTCGATCGCCTGACCCTGACCATGTCGATGGAGGGGAAGACGCGCGTCAGAGGCGTGCTTCTGGACTCCAACGGACGTCCCCTCGCCTCCGAGCGTATCGAATTCACGCCCGACGAAACCGCCGCAGCCAGCGCCGATGAAGACATCGACATGCGCACGGTGAGTACTGAATCCGACGAGAACGGACAGTTCGAGGTGTTCCTGGAGGGCATCCAGCACAATGTCGATATTCGCCCGAGTGCTGGAAGTGGGCTCCCCGTCACCCGTCGCTCGCTGTCGGCTGCAGACATTCGAACCAGCGGTCCCAACGACCGCGTCGAGGTCCGGCTCGCGCAGCCGCGCGTGCTCGTCGGAAGCGTGATCGGTGATTCCGGGATGGGCGACCCGTTAGGCGGCGTCGTCATCCGCGCCTACCGAACGGTCGATGGTAAGTCGCAACTGGTAGGAGAAGCCCAGACGGACTCCTCGGGAAGCTCCCGCGGTGACTTCCGAATGGTCGTCTCCTCCGAGCTCGAATAACGGCCGCCGCACTCGATGCGGCCGCTCCCTTACTGTGCGTTCTTCTTTTTCTTTCGAAGTTCCTGCCGCGTGGTCTGCAACAGGTCGTAGAGCGTCGGGTAATCGCCCTTGCAGCGCGTGATCCAGGCCCGGTACGGCTCATCCCACGCCGGCTCGAGTCCGTCCATCTCGTTCGACGACTTCAGCAGGCGGCGAGCATCTTCCTTGCAATCCGTCGCCGGCGACGTCACCTCGACCGGCTCGTTGGTATACGGGTCCCACACTTCGCCCTCGCTAATCCCGCTACCGACGCCGATGAGCATCGGAATGAAGATCAACAGGCCTCCGCCCATAAAAACCACGTAACCGAGGCGCCGGACAAAGGTCTCCGTGCGCCTCTTGACGCGTTCCTCTCGGGTCTCGGATTGCTCGTTTTCACTCATCGGGAAGAGCCATGGCTCTCGGTCGTTGTATGACAAATGACTGCAGGCGCGCGGGGTCCCAACAACCTCGCGCGCCTGCAGTCATAATCGATCTCACGTCGGGATGTAAACGAAGGCAAACGCCCTACTCGGCCGCGCCTTCCCAATCACCCTCGCAGAGTTCGTCGATGCCGGGCATCGACTCGATGGTTTCCTGCGACATTTTCCAGGCCATCTCGAATACCCAGCTAACTGAACGATCCTGTCGCAGCGCTTCGCGCTTCGTTTTCTCTACCATCTCTTCCGGGAAATAGAGCGTGAGTTTCTTCTTGGCCATGATAATCTCCAGTCGGATATTGCAGTCGATGTCGGTTGGTGTCGGTGGTTGTCCTACATTGTGCGAATCTCCCCGACACGCACTGTCAGCATACGGCCATTGCCGACATCGTCAAAAAAATTTCGAGTATCGCTTTGGAAGTCCATGTTAACTCCCGCTCGCGTGACGCAACTCAAACCAATACTCGAGGGTTTTCTCGGGGACTTCGACTACCTGCGGCACCGCAGCAACGATCCGGTCGAGTTGGCCTGGATGTACGACGCACCCGAGGATCGCGAGGTCGTCGCCCTGCTCTCCAGCTGCCTGGCGTACGGTCGCGTCGAATTATTAAAGCAAAGCATTAAGAAAATACTGGCCCTACTCGGCCCCAATCCCGCGCGTTCCATCAGAGAATTCGAGTATGACGCGATCGCCGAGGACCTTCGCGGCTTCGTCTACCGTATGACGCGCGCACCCGACGTGCTGGATCTTCTGGATGCGATGTCACAGGCGCTTCGCCAGTTCGGCTCGCTCGAGCAACTCTACGCTGCGTCTGGCGCCGACACGCACGTTGGACGGGCCAGTGCCTTTGTTCAGTTCCTGCGCGCGCACAGACGGCGTGAAGAGGTCGCCCGGGGATTCCGCTACCTGCTCCCCGACCCCGCAGACGGTAGCTCGTGCAAGAGACTGCATCTGTTCTTTCGCTGGGTCGGACGCGGGCCCGATGGAGTCGATCTCGGGCTGTGGGATGCGGTCTCAACGGACGAACTCATCATGCCGCTCGACACGCATACGAGTCGACTTTGCCGCTATATCGGACTCACAAGCCGCAAGACCGTCGACGGTAAGATGGCGATGGAGGTCACCGAGAGCCTCAAGCAACTGGATCCGGACGATCCCCTGCGCTACGACTTTGCGCTGTGCCACCTCGGCATCTCACAGAGCTGCATCCACGAGCGCTCCGAAGAACACTGCCCGACTTGCCCCATCGAGACCATCTGTCAGCTGGACTGAGCGAGTGATCACTCTTTGAGCGAGATGACTTCGAGTTGGACGAGGTCGATGCTCGTGAGCCACTGTGTCGCGAAGACGCCACCCGTCGTCGAGAGCACGAACGACAAGGCGAAGATGGCGAGTAGCTCGTGCCACCTGCGGTTGCGCGAGAATGCGGCGACCACAGATAGCGCGACGAAGAAGCTGATCACGCTGACCCAGAACAGCAGATAGGGCTGCACGGTGGTGACGAATACGACTGGTTGGAGGTCACTGGCCTGCATCTTCCTCGCCGGCATCTCCGTAGCGGCGCCCGATGGCCTGGAGGTTGAAGAAATTTACCGTGAAGTGAGCGAGCATCGGTGCCAGAATATTTCCGGTGTACAGATACATCCAGCCGAATACCCCGCCGAGTACGAGCGCCATTACGGTCCAGGGCCAGAACTTCTTGATGTCTGGCCCCATATGCAGGAGCCCGAACACGACGGTGGCCGACACGAGCGCGATCCAGTCGCCATAGGGGCCTCCGAAAACCGACACGCTCAGGATTTGCTGCAGGAACCCTCGAAACAGCAGCTCCTCACCGATAGCGCTCGCCGTGGCGAAGATGAAGGCCGCCGACATGTCGATGGGTCCGAGCACCTTACCGAACTCGCGTCCTAGTTCCTGTGCCCAGGACGTCGTGCGGTCGAGTATCTGGCTGGCCGCGACGGTGACCAACCCGACCCCGACCCCGAGGCCGGCATCGAAGTAGACAGACGTCGCGTTTCGGTCGTGCCAGACCAGCGGGTCGAGATCGCCGAAGATCGCCGCCAACCCCCATGCCAGTGCGGCCAGGAACAGGTAGAAGACCGTGACAAATCCGACTGAGAGTCGGCTTTTCATAGAGCGACTTCCTTCAGTCTTGAGCGTCTTCGGCGGGCTCTTGGTCGTCGAGGAGTTCGTCGGCCTTCTCTTCGAGGGCCGGTCGGGTGATCTGCCCACGAAAGCGAATTGTGCCGCGTTCGACGGGGTATTTGCGCCAGTCGATGTGAAAGCGTTCCTCGCGATCACTGCGGAAGAACTCGTACAACTGCATCTTCAGGAACTCTATCACCAACTCGAGGGCGTGCTCGGGCGAGTCGAGTGTCTCTTCGCCGTGGTCGGCGGCGATGATCGAACCCTCCACCTCAACTCGAGATGTACGATCGGCGGCCTCGACGGCCAGAGTCGAGTAGACGTACTCGCTGGACCGTTCGGCATCGATCTCGAGGCGCTCGCCCGGCTTTAAGAATGCTCCGAAGCGCGAGATGAGGGTCTGTCGAATCAATTGCTTCCGACGTCCCGAAAGCAATTCGACATCATCTGGTTGTTCCGGCTGCTCCATAACTGTCTGCTCGTCTAGGTCGCCCGCACATCTAGGACAACGGTGTAAACACGCAAATCATTCAGTCACCCTGACGGAAACTGGGTGGAGGCGCGGATTGTGGTCAAGACACCACCGCGCGTAAAGCCTCGGCGAGTTCGTCGCGGTCGAGAGTGCTCGGCCAGAACACCTCGGCCACCCGAGCGCCGTCGGCCCGAACCAGCCGGATCAACACGCTGTCGCTGTTGCTCGGCCATGCTTCTGGCACCTGGTCGACCCATTCTACACAGGAGATCGCCGCACCGGACTCCACGTAATCCCAATATCCGATCGATTCGAGCTCGTCGTAGGTCTCTAGTCGATACAGGTCGATGTGAATGATAGGCGGCGACGTCTGGTACTCGTGGAGCAGCGTATAAGTCGGGCTGGTCGCACTCTGAGACGGGTCCAGCGCTTCGACCATGCCCTGAACGAGCGTGGTCTTCCCGGCTCCCAGTTGACCGACCAGGCCGATGAAGTCACCTCGGCCGAGCACGTCCGCAAGCGCCGCGCCCAGCCGGCGCGTCGCCGACGGGTCAGCGAGCTCGAGGCGCAGCTCGGGAGCCTCGGGCAGCCCGAATGTAGACGGATCGAAGTCAGGCTTTTGCATGGTGAGGCCGATGCTACCCGCGGTTGAAGCCCGGGCGTGGTGCGGCTTTGTCCTGCTCGAAGTCCTCTTGCTTGAGCGCAAAGAGGTCCATCGGCGTGACGAAGTATCGCTCGTCTTCGGCGACCAACTCGACGTAGTCGTCGGTAATGCGCACGCGTCGTACGCGTGCAACCGGCATGATCGAGTCCCCGCTCGATACGAGCACCGCCAGGCGCGTGCCCGACGGCACGACGAGGAAGCCATCTTGCTCCTCGCACTCGAAGGCGTCTTTGAGGATGATCTCGAACGTGTGGATCTTCATAAGTAGCTCGCAGTCAGGATTCGCGTATCACTGGACGCGCAGCGGGAAGGTCACACCTTTGTTGCTGATAGCGCCGTGCTCCGGGAACTTCATACTGCGAAACTGCTGGACGATGCAACGACCCACCGGCTTGTTCGCGTACTTCGACTCGCGGATTTTCACGCCGCCGGTGGTACCCGACGGGCGGATGAAGAACTGGACGGTCACGCCCTTAAAGGAGCGGTTGGACTTGAGCTCACGCATGATGCAAGAGCGAAGCGAGCCGAAGTCCGACATGATCTTCTGGTTGATCTCGTGGTCGGTCAGGATCTTGCCCGAACCCGAGCCGCTGGCCATGTCGACCGTGGCCGCAGCCTCCTGGCTCTCGCCGCTTCCACCGCCACCGCTCTTCGCGCGCTTCTTGCTTCGACGCACGCTCTTTTTGACCTTGCGCTCGATCTCTTCCTGACTCGCTGCGGGGTTGAAGATACTCGACAGCAACTCTTTGTCGGCCGATACCGTCTGGAAATCCTTAGGTGGCGGCAGAAATTTGAAGTCCATCGAGACGAAGGCCTTCTCGACTGGAAGCTCTTCGGGGTCTGGCAGGCTGAAATAGTAGACCGTCATACCGACCAGCGCGATCGCGCCAGCGACAACGGCCACGATGAGGCCTACGCCGGCTCCCTTTTTGACCTTTCGCTCGAGCTCGGCACGGCGCTCGGCTTCCTGGCGCCGACGCTCCTCGCGGATCGGGATATACTCCTCGACCTCTTGCTCGAACGCGCCCATCTCGCCCAGCGGCAGGCGGTCCTGCGTGACGCGGTCCAGGACCAGTGTGAACTCGTCGATCTCGTCTTCGTGGAGCTGGTCGAGCACCTGTTGGTAGGAGAACGGACCGTAATCGAGGCCGTCTTTTTGAACCAGGTAGCGCTGCTCGCCCTCATCCTCTGCTTCGCCGAATTCGTCGCTGAGCTCCGGGATGTCGAAAATATCGTCATCGTCGCTCGTCGCGGACTCGTCCTCGTCGTCCACCGCTGGCTCGATCGGGAGGTGACCCTCGGGGGCCTTTCCGCCGAGCTTCTCTCCGTACTCGCGCGCTGCCGACTCGAAGGTGTCTCGAAAGACCTTCACGTCCTCCGGGCGGTTCTCCGCGTTGGAGTCGATGCAGGATGCGATCAGGTTGACCAGAGACGGTGGACAGTCGTTGAGGCCGTCCAGCGCCGCGCGTTGTGCACGCCGGCGCTCGCCGGGGAGTCCTTTGTCGCCCAGCAGCTCGGCGGCGATCATGCCCAGGCTGAAGAGGTCGGAAGCCGGTGTGATATGATCTGGATCGTTCGTGGCCTCCGGTGCCACATAGATGCTGTCGATGAAGGGGCCGGATTCCTCGTGATCGAGCAGGTGCTTCGCGGCGATGCGACCAAACGCGAGGTTTCCGACTTTGACGATACCCTTGTGCGACAAATAGATGTTGTATGGCGTCAGGACACCGTGCGCCAACTTCTCGTGAGCGGCCTCGAGTGCATCGCAGGTATGCGCCAGAATCGTGAACGCATCGCGCATCGTGATGCCCTCGCCCTTCTCGCGGCGCTGCGCCAGCACTCGCGAGACCGTCGAGCCACGCACATACTCCATCGCGACGAATATCTGGCCGTTTGCCGTCTCGCCCATGCCGAGAATCTTGGTCAGATTCCGCTGGCGAATCGAGCTGGCCTTCTTGACCGTCGAGCGTGCTTCATTCGCGAGCTCCTCGCCGGGATTCGCGACGGCGAGCACCTTGATGACGACCTGTTCCTGGGTCTTTTTATTCGTGCAGAGGTAGCTGACGCCGCCCCCGGAGCTGCCGAGCAGCCGGTCGACCTGAAAGACGCCGCCGACGACGTCCCCGGTCTTGAGCGACACGTCACTGGTGGGAGCCTCGCGAGCATCGCGTACCCCCGGCGCCTTCTTGGCAACTGCCGGGCTGGGGGGCTTGGATGGCCTCGGGTTCTCGGGCGGTGAATTGCTGTCCGATTCGCTCATGATATCGTCTACTGCTCGCCACTGGTGTCTTTCTGCGCGCCGGCTCCGTCGGAGCCGGTCTTGGCTTCTCGCTGGTTCATCTCGGCGCGAAGTCGATCGATCAGCCCGCTGGCAACCTCCGCGCCACGCTTGCGGGCGCGTTCACGCTCCCCATTCTCCACCGGAGAGCCCTCGCTCCTCTCGGTTGCCTCCGGAAGGTCGACGTACCATCGGTCGCCGCCCCAGATGACGCGTGCCTGACCCTCTCTGCCATCGTGATAGACGAGCTGGAGCTTCACGACCGTCCCTTCTTTGGGTTCTTGGTCGAACTCCTCCTCGTACTCGATATCTTTGAAGTCGTAGGGGTTGTCGACGCGCCCGGTTACCAGCATCTGTGTCCTATCGGGCAGCGCATCCTCCGGAACTTCTCCTTCGAGTTCTTCGAGCGCCTTGGTGAGTCGCTCGCGATCTTGTTGTCTCAGTGCGTCAAACGCCGCCTGGCGATTTCCGCTGTACAAATCGAGCAAGAAGGTCTCGAACGTATCGTCCGGGCCCGGGTCCTGCCACGGCTTTCCGCATCCGCTCAGGAGCAGTCCCAGCGACACAATGATCAGGCAAGCGAATTTTGAGATAGATCGTTTCGACACGTTTGAAAGTACCGTGTGCGATGAGAAACCGTCAACTGACTCTTGCCGGCCATCCCGGCGAATGCCGCTTCGCCGATGCAGATCGGCGCTCGACAATCCTCAATCGACTTCCGCGTCTGAGTCCTCGATGACTGACTTGAGGAGGTCGTCGAGCTCTCGGCTATCACCAAAGAACTCATCGGCTTCATCGGGGAGTGAGATGTCCGTCGCCCCCGATTCGACGGTTTCGCCGCCGCCGCGATCCACCTCATCACTGTCGGAGGCCACGCTCGTATCGCCCTTTCCTTCCGATGAAGCCCTGCCGACTTCGGGGGCATCTCCAGCCTCGGGGGCCTCCGCCTCGCTCGGCACAGCGATCTCCCACGGGGCCGACTCCCGGGTCTCTCCCTGAAAACTATGCGAGTCGGAGCCAGCGCTGAATCCGGTATCCGAGTCATCGGTCTCGTCCTCTGGAGCTGGCCCGATTGCGTCCGCCGGCTCGGGACCAAAGCCGGGAACTTCACGCGTGGCCTGATCGCTGTCCTCAGTAAGCGAGGGCAGTTCCCGCTTCCGAGCAGCGCCCCCCTCGGATTCATCGCCCCCGTCACCACGAGCATTCCGGCTCATCAACGCGTCCAGCCCGAGCTCCAGTGGGTTGACCGGCCAACTATGGCCGCCCTGCTCTCCGACCTGCATGAACGCAAACCAGCCGGTATCTCCGCTGGCCACAAGCTCGGCGAACAGCTCCCTGGCACGATCGCGCTTGGCCTCTTGGATGTCCTCGGATTCGACCATGCTGCTCGAGCGCAGCTTCATCTCCAGCGGAGCCGACAGCTCCTTGTCCAACTCGGCATCGAGCTGGTCGTACAGCTCGTCCGGAATCACCTCATTTCGCCGCAAGATATCCAGCAGCAACCTGTCGTTATCACCCGCGAGGTTCTCAATTTCGTCGAGCTCGCCCCGATCGATAAATAAGACGTAGTCACTTTCGTCGACGGAGACCTCCAAACGCCCTCGAAGGCGCCGGAAAATCAGCACCATGAGCACATCTCGCAGCCCCCACGAGCCCAGAGATCCGCTAAACCCGTCTTGTACGGGGATTCGCCGAAGCTCGTCCTCCGCCGCCGATGGACCGTCTCGGAGCGCGGCGAGGATAACTCGCTCGATGCGTTCGGCTCGATCGGATGGGCGGGCTGCAAGGGATACAGCATTCCAGTGTTTAGCGATCAGGTCCGACGTCAACGAGAGCGCCTCGACGAATGGTTCGGGGAGCCCGGCGCCGGCCCCATGCGACGACCTTCGCCGCTTTGAAAGTCCGGTCGTGGGGCGTTGTTGCTGCGGCGACGAGCCGACTCCCGAGACGTCGTCAGCCTGTGTGTCCCTTCTCCCCTCACGCTTGACCGCCGGCGCATCGGGCATCGTCTGGCTGGCCGTACTCTTCGACAGCGCAGGAGGCGGCTCGAGCTGCTCCGCTTCTTGTTGCAGCGCTTCGATATCGACTGCGCGTACTGCCACTTCGCCTCGGACCGTCCCGCCGCTGCCAGCGCCGATCTCCTCCAGGTCGTCGACATCCAATACGATGCTATCGGCCGAGTCTATCTCGACGACACCCTCGATCTCGGAGTCCTCCTGGAAGGCGGCCAACTCGCTCGAATCACGCAGCTGGCCGGATTGCAGGCCGAGCTCCTCCTCCAGGCGACCCGCCTCATCGTCCTCCATCTCTCGCGTGGTCGGACCCGAGTCGGACAGGTCCTCGGGCTCTTCCTCCATAAACAGATCTTCATGAGGCGACTCGATCTCGGAATCTTCCTCTCCTCCTTCCGAGATGTCTAGATCGCAGGCCTTCCTGATAGCATGCACCAGGCTGGACATCGAAAATGGCCGCTCGATGAAGTCGATACCATCGAGGTGCTCACGTGATCGCCGCAATCCCGACACGAGCACCGCCTTCCCCGCCTCGGCGTACGCCTCGACGACGTCCTCGACCTCGATGCTGCTATCCACATCGACCACCAATACGTCGGCGAGGTCGCTGGATCCCGCATCGGTGAAGGAGAACCCCTCTTCTTCGAGTGCGGCTTCGACCAGGCGTCGAACCGTCTCATTCCCCTGTCTGAGTTCGACCTCGATGTCGTCTACATCACTCATGAAATCTCGCAGGACTTCTCGGTTGCTCGATGCAAACAAACTAATCGTTCACAACCCAAATTGCCAGTTTCTCCAGAATCGAGGCTCCACTCTACGGAGCCCTGGCCGTACAACGAAAAAGCCCGCGCAATCGTTCAGACGACTCCGCGGGCTCCTTCGAGGTGATGACGCCCCATCAGGTATTATTCTTGAGCCATGCTCGTAGGAGCCTCAATCGCGTACGATCGATCTTGTACTTCGGGCCGCCACGATCGGCCTCCTTCTCCAGGATCTCATCGATGGTCCCGATCATATCGGCCGAGGGCGAGCGATAAGCCGCAAATGTCAGCAACTCGCGGGTGCTGAGGAAGTCTGTCGAGAGATTTTCGTTGATCACGGGACCGGCAGCCTCAGCCGGGAGCCTCGACAACTCGTACGCGGCCTTCTCACGGATGAGATTGTTCTTGTCTCCGAGTTTCTCACCGTAGCAATTGGCCTGGGCAGCTTCGTCACCCGCGCCCATGCACTCCTCGGCGACTTCGAGCATCGGCGTGAAGCTGGCGTACTTCTCTTTGAGTTCTTTCTCCTCGGTATTTTCGACCATCTTCTTGTAGGCGGCGAGTTCCTCACCCGTGGCGAGGTTCGCGTATGCCTGCGCGACCATCCAATTGAACTGGTAGCGCTGCAATATCTGCCCCGGTGCGACCACCGCTTCAATATTGACGATGTCTCCCTCTTCGATCACCTCCATCATCGGCTCGAGCGCATCGCGCTTGCCGAGACGGTTGAGCGCCTTACCGGCGTCCTGACGCAACTGGAGACGAACCGTGGGGTCGAGCATGGGCTCCCACTTGTCGTTGAGCTTACGGGTCAGCGCCTCGACCAACACGTCGTACCCGTCCTCGTGTCCGATATCACCCAGGCCCATGATCATCTCGTCGGTCGCCTGTGCCTCTTTCTGCAGCCACGATATCTTGCCGTTGCCGGAGAGCTCTTCGGGCGGCGTCTTATCCTCATCGATACTCTCGACGAAAGGTTGCACCGCCTCGTCGGCCTGCAGCGCGGTCAGCCGCACCGCGGCCATGAGCTTCGCGTGATTCTTCGGGAACTGGTAATTCGGCGGCTGGTTGTATTGCATCAGCAGCGAATTGACGCCCTCGTGCTCGCCATTGAACACGTCGAGCAGGACCGCAACAGCCGGCTCGCCGAGTTGCTGGACGGCGAGGCCGCACTCGCGGCGGACGTTTTGGCCGCGCGAATTGGCGAGAAACATGCCTCTCACGACAGCGCTCCTGGCTTTGTCGTCGAGCGCCTGCGGCTGCTCCTGGGCGATATCACCGAGGATGGAGCATGCGTACGAGTGAAGCGCGATGGGGTGGTTGTCCACGTCGAGCTTCAGAGTCTCGACGAGCACGGGGATCATCTCGGGGTCGGGCATGTGGCTGAATGCGCGTACGAGACCATTCTTGAGCTCGCCATCGTCTGTCTCTTTGTAGAGCGCGATCATATCCGGAATCGCTTCTTTGACACCGGCCTCGCCGAGCGCCTCGGCGGCCGCGCCCGCATAACCGGCGCGGTTTTCCTTGACCTCTGTCATATATGCTTCCTGCGCCTCGGGGACCCGAAGCTGCACGAGCATCTCCATCGCGTCGGATTCGACCGCGCTACCTTCCAGATAGACAGCCGCCAGCGCCGGCGCGACCTCCTTTTGCTTCTCTTCGGGAAGCTCCTGAGCCTTCTCGATAGCAATCTGACGGGTGGTGGTATCCCCCTCTTTGAGCTTCTTGGAGACGTACTCCGGGTTGTCCCACTCGGGCTGTTCACACCCGAGGGTGCCAACCGCCAGCAGTCCGAGAAGCGCGATGAGGACGGTGACCGTCCTCGGTAGTCTTGCCTGTAGTCGCTGCATGCCATTCTCCTGAGTCTTCGTGAGGTCGCGGCGCGCTCGTGCCCAGCAGCGCGCGCTGCAGGCCTGCTCCCAAATCACTTGCGTAAGTAGTATCGTGCGCAGAATGTGGCAGTTTCCAAACCTGTCGGTCAAGGGCCACCCCGATCATTCTTCTTCGTCATCCTGCGGGATATATCCGATATAAGGCAGGTTTCGGTAATACTCGGCGTAGTCGAGGCCGTAGCCGATCACGAACTTGTCCGGAATCGTAAAGCCCTTGTAGTGGATCGGAACCTCGACGCGCTGGTTCACCGGCTTGTGCAATAGCGTGCAGATCGAGATCGACTCGGCGTGGCGGGTCTGCAGGTTCTCGAGCAGGTATTTCATCGTGAGCCCGGTGTCGATGATATCCTCGACGATCAGCACACGCTTGCCCTCGATGGGCGTCTCGAGGTCCTGGGTCATGCGGACCACGCCGCTCGATTTGGTGCTGTCGCCGTAGCTGGAGAGGCCGAGAAAGTCGATCGACACGTCCATGTCGAGCTCGCGTACGAGGTCCGACAAGAAGACGAAGCATCCCTTCAGCACGCCAATGACGTGCAGATCGGTGCCCGCATAATCGGACATAATCTGCTCACCGAGCTCCTGAACGCGCTTCTGGAGCTCTTCTTCGGAGATCAGAACTTCGAGGTTTTCAGGGTTATTCACGGTACTGCCTCTCGGTTGGATTTCTTTGGCTGCGTTCAGACCCAGGCGTTGTTCATCAACTCGCCGAAACCGCCGCCGCCAGGGATGATGTAGTCCTGCTCGTTGAGTCCACTTTCCTCATCCCAGCGTGTGCCCGGGACGGTATTCAATACGTTTTCGGGGCTCATGCCGCGGTCCAGCCGCAGGCCGTAGAGCTTGACCTCGGGGTGGTCCTCGCGAAGTCGCTTCACGAACTCCGGGGTAAAGATCAGGTTCAACGTCACGAGCCGAAGCGGTGTCCCGCCGTGCGCCTCTTTGTAGAAGCTGATGGCTGTCGACAGCGATGACCCCGTCGCACCCATCGGGTCCGGGAACAAGACGATGCGACCATCGATAGGCCCGCCGATCTTATCGCCGGAGACCCTGGCGCCGACCACCTCGTCCTGCGGATTGGTCACCCGCGACATGATGAGGTGGTCCTGGCGAACCGAGTCGGGGTTCATCAGCTCGTTGAGGTGGTCGTAGCATACCTGCGATGGCAAGATGCCTGCCCGCGCAATATCTACCGTCACGATCTTCGTGGTCGGGTCGACGACCTCGCCGGAGAAGACCGCGCGCTGCGTCGACGTGCTCATGCGCGTCTCGAAGTCACGCTGCACCCTCGGAAATTCGGTATTCACGACCGCGGTCAACAGTCGGGCGTAGAGTCGCTTGATAATGCGGTTGAACAGAGGTTGCTTGCACTCCTCGGTGCACAGTCGCGCGAGGTGGCTCAACGCAAACGGGTCGTTGAGGATATGGACGTTCTCGCCGTATTGATGCTCGACCTCGTGGGGCGTGAATGTCGTTCCAATATACTGCTGGTCGGTCGTCATGAGGACTCTCCTGAGGCTTCGGCATCGTTGTCGGAGACGGGATAACCTTGCCGAAAACACCGTCGACAGCGGGCTTCATACTGGTCATCGGACCCGACGAGCACTTGCTGCGGGTCGCTGGCGAGTCGGTAGCTTCGGTGCGCCGGGTTGCCGCATCGCACACAGATTGCATTGAGCTTGGTGACGTACTCGGCGAGGCATAGCAGCGTGGGCATCGGGCCGAACGGCCTGTTTCGATAATCCTGATCCAGGCCGGCGACGATGACCCGGCACTCCATATCTGCCAGCTCGTTGCAGAAGTCGATGATCTCCTCGCCGAAGAACTGAACCTCGTCGATGCCGATGACCTCGACGTGCGGCTCGAGCTTCTCGCGCATCTCCTCGATGTCAGCAACCGGGAAGCTCGGCAGGGCCTTGCTATCGTGGCTGACGATCGAGTCGTCTTCGTATCGGTTGTCGATGGCAGGTTTGAAGACCTGAAGGCGCTGCCCGGCGTATCGCGCACGCTTGAGGCGACGAATCAGTTCTTCGGTCTTGCCCGAAAACATCGGGCCACAGATAACCTCTATCCAGCCGACATCTCGAGGTTGGATGATCATGTGGCGGTTTTTGCGAGAGTGGTGGCGAGGATGCCGGCGACGGCCGTCTGACGTACGAACATACCGCCGGTATCACGCGCTTTCGTTGACGGCAGTGTTGTAGTCGTGATGCGGCTTACTCGCAAGGGGCTCGACTAAAGGCCGAGCTCGGGGAACTCTTTGTTCAGAAAACCCGTCAAATCAAACGCGAGCCCCATATCTCCAGAGGCAGACACGTGTTGCTCGAGGTTGGAGGGGTGGACGTCGCCGCGGGCCAACTCGAGGCCCAGTGAAAAGGGGGCCCGGATGGTCACATGCCGGGCGCCAGACGGCGCGTCGTAGTCGTTGAGCACGATCTTGAGTAGCACACGCTCATCGAGGTCTTCGTCGGCGAGTTGTAGCTCGATGATGCCGTCGAAGCGCTCGAATTTATCCAGAAAGTCTCGGGTGAGTTTTCGAGGTGGATGTTTGTCAGAGGCGCGGTCCTGGACGATCTCCGCGATCTCCCTGAGGTGGTCACGCACCGTGTCCCAGTAGATCGACTTACCGATGATGGTCACCACCGGAAAGTCGATCATCTCGCCGTGTTCGACGTCGATGCCGTCGGGGCGAAACTCGAAGGTATATCGCTCGTCGATGTCCTCGAGAGCCACACAGACGATAATCGGCGTGTCGACTCCGCGGGAGAATACCTCCAGCCGCGAGCGATGCACTTCAGCGACCTTCTCCAGAAAGAAGGTCTCTACGTCGACGTCTGGCGCAAGCGCCTCTTCGAACTCCATCGCCCTCTCCTATTGATCGTCGCGCTTGAGGTTCAGGGTCGACCACAGCATGAAGCAGGTCAGGCCCATCAAGAAGGCGTTGCTGAAGACGACCGCTTGGCCCTCGCACGCGGTTCCGGCCAGCGCGAACCACACGATCAGCGGTGCAAATTTCGTCATATTACACTTCATTGTCATTCCTTCGACGTCGTCCCTTCCTTGGGGTTGGGTTGTTCGTTATCCATCTCAACCAATGTGCGCGTGCGCATCCAACTGTCGGTCACCTCGCCATCGCAGACGTGTTCGACCGGTCCCGTCATCCAGACGTGGTCTCCGTCGACTTCGATCTCGAGCACGCCGCCCGGAAGGTGCACTTTGACCGGATGGTCGTCACGCACGCGGCCCTGCTTTATCGCCACGACCGCGGCAGCGCAAGCTCCGGTCCCGCACGCCATGGTGCGGCCGACGCCTCGCTCATACACGGTCACCTCGATCGCGGTCTCCGATACCACATCGACAAACTCGACGTTCACCCCTTTCGCGTAGAGTGGGTGATCATCGTTGAGCGTCGCGCCGATGGCGTCGACGTCGGATTCGGTCGCGTCGTGGAACGTGACCGCGTGTGGGTTGCCCATGTCGACCGACCAGAGCTCGTAGTCCCTGGCTGCGATGGTGATCGTATTTGGCAGCGACTCCTGGGCTGCGTCACCCATATCGACGGTGACTGTCCACTCGCCATCTTCGTTCGTACCGAAGCGACAGCGGCGAGGCCCGGCGTCGGAGAGCACGACGAGCTCGTCGCGCTCGAAGCCGAGGGTCTCGACCGCCATAAGGGCGACGCATCGCACGCCGTTCCCACACATCTCCGGTCGTGAGCCATCTCGATTGTGAATGATCATGCGGACCGCTGGATCGCCGTCGTGTTCTCGCTCGTCGAAATAGAGCACGCCGTCTGCGCCCAGCCCGTGGTGTCGGTCACAGAGGGCCTCGACCCATCGCTGCTCGTCGGGGAAATCCCCGCGCCGAATCAGGATGAAGTCGTTTCCCAGGCCGTGGTATTTTCCGAATGCGACCGAGTTCAAGGCGTCACTGCTCGTTTGATGGGCGGTGGTTTCCGCGTGCATCTTCTACGCTCCGCGAGACCGTTCGATCAACACAAAATATCGCTCGAGCGTCAGGAGCCGGCGACAATGGAGCATAACTGACTCCAGTCCTGCTCGGCGGTCTCGACGAATTCGTAGCCCATGCCGCTGGCTTCGACGGCGTCCGTGTCGAACTCATCGTCGACCGGAGCCTCGACCCGCGCCACGCGCGCCTTCATCCGAAACATCTCGCCGCTGGGCAATTCGATAATCAGGGTGTGTTGGTCCCCGACCTCGAACAGAAAATTCGACGCCACAAAGACGCCGGTGGGGCTGATATTGAGCCCGTCCACCGGGATCTCCCAGCCGTCTTCATCTTGCAGGTAGACGCCAAAATCTAGCTCCCGGCGATTGTATCGGCGCAGCCCTGCGAACGTGGGCTTGGGGCTGGGCGAACGACGGATATGCGAATTGGTATTTCCAAGCATCTCGACCTCCATGTCGGTTTTCGGGTGACGTCCCTGTCACTCTCATCATCTGAATCAGGCTCGGAAGACGCACCGCGCATAGACGCGGCGCGCCCTCCTCTATCCCTGATGTGGCGGGCAACCGACCGCGTCTTCGGCACATCCTTGTGCTCGTTTGCCTTCCCTGGCGCGACGTCGTCGGTCTGCCTCCCACACACAGCGTACAACCACGTACGATGTCGTCAATTATTTTACATGAGGCATCGAGGCTGGCCGGACGTTGTCCGCGTTCGGCTCTACTCCCCGTCGTACAGAGCGTCGAGCGCGTCGTGGTGATTCTCGATGATGCGGTCACGCCGAAGCTTGCCAGTCGGGGTGACCTCTCCTTCCTCTGCGAGAAACGGTCGGGAGGTGAGCGCGAATCGCCTCACGCTCTCGAAACTCGGCAGGGTCTTGTTGACCCGGTCCACCTCGCGCTGCATGCGCTCGACGATCTCGTGTCGCTCGACCAGGTCCTCCATCGAGTCAAACGGAATCCCCTTGCCCGCTGCCCAGTGCTCGAATTGCTTGCTGGGTGCGATGAGCGCCGAGATGAATGCGCGCCCGTCACCGTAGAGCACTGCTCCCGAGATGAGATCGCTCTCGATGAGCTTTCGCTCGATACTCGCCGGCGGGACGTTCTTTCCCCCCGCGGTGACGATGAGCTGCTTTTTACGGCCTGTAATGTGCAGAAAGCCGTCCCGGTCGAACTTGCCCCGGTCTCCGGTGTGAAACCAGCCGGTATCGGACTCGATGGCCTCTTCGGTCTCCTCTGGCATGCCGTGATACTCGCGCATCACCGAGTCGCCCCGGACGAGGATCTCGCCGTCCTCGTCGATGGTGACGTCCACGTTTGGGAGCGGCTTACCCACCGAGCCGAAGCGAAAGTCGTTTGGGAGGTTCAAAGTGGAGACCGCGGCGGTCTCGGTGAGCCCGTAGCCCTCGAGCAGCAGGATGCCCGCCGCATGGAAAAACTCGGCGAGGTCCGGTCGAAGTGGTGCGCCCCCGGAGAACAGAAAACGAATATGCCCGCCGAAGAGCCGCTTGATCCGCTTGTATACCAGAGTGTCGTACACCGACTGCTCCACGCGCTCGAGCGCGTTGCGCTCCTCGCCGTGCCGCTCGGTGCGACTGAACTCGCGCCCGCGTGAAAACGCGCGCTCGAAAATGCGCTTTCGCAGACCCGGCCGGCGCACGACATCCCGCTGGAGTTGGTCGTGGATCTTCTCGAAGACCCGAGGCACGCTCGCGAAAAAAGTCGGGCGCGTCTCGCGCAGGTTCTTCAGGACCTGATCGATGCTCTCGGCAAACGCTGTCTGGATGCCGGTCCCGACGGACGCCAGAAAGACGACCTTGGCGAAGATGTGCGCCAGCGGCAAAAATAGGAGCTGGCGGTCATCCGACTCGAGAAGGTTCAGCGAAGACAGAGCATCGATCTCGGCCGCAAAGCTCTTGTGCGTGTGAACGACACCCTTTGGAACCCCGGATGTCCCCGATGTGTACACGATAGACGCAACCGCATGCTCATCGATCTGCCTGCGGCGAAGTGCCACGTAACTGCTATCCTCGGCCAGCTTTCGTCGCCCACGGGAGACCAACGTCTCGTACGGCCTGACATCCTCTCGTTCCTCGGGCAGAACGTCTTCGAGCCGAACCGTCTCGCGGCCTCTCCAGTCCGCCGATTCGTGTACGGCCAACCGCTCCAGCAAGACAACCGTCTCGAGGTCGGGAAGCTCGTCCCAGACCTCCAGCACCTTCTCGAGCTGGCTCGGGTCCTCGACAAAGACCGCTCGCGATCCCGCGTCTCGAAGAATATGGGCCACCTGTTCGGGCAAGTTCGACGGGTACACCGGCACGACGACCGCTCCGGCCATCGCGATGCCCATATCGATCCACGCCCACTCCACACGGGTATTGGACAGGATTGAAACGGATTCACCGGGCTCGATACCCAGATCGATGAGGGCTGCGGCGATGCGCTCGGACTCCTCCCACCATTCGCGCCATGATTGCTCGACCCACTCCGCGTTACGCTTGTAGAGAAGTGCCGGGCGAGTACCGGAATCGTTGACGCGGTGTTCGAAGATCTGGAGGACGGTATTTTCCATGGCTTTGTGCCCCTCGAGCGGTGTTGCGCGGCTCCGTCTTTCTTTACGAGCCGGGCCTGCTACCCGTTAAAAAGAAAGCCCACGCCGGTCAGGCGCGGGCTTCCATCGTGTCAGTGAATGCAGGTTAGACCTTGGAGTTCAGCACCACGCGTCGTCCCTAGAAGGACAGCAGCGGCGCGGCCTCGAGGTTCGCGAGATCCTCGAGCTCGCCTGTCAGTAGCTCGCGATACTGCTCGATGCGCTTGACCTGATTCTGAAGGTCGTTGACGCGGTTCGTGTAGCGCTGCATCGCGTTCTGCCCGCCGGTCTTCATCATCTCGGACTTCTTAATCGGGATGATGCTCTGGATCTTGGTGTCGATCGTACTATCGCTACCCAGTAGCTCGACCTGAATCTCGCCCTCGTCGTTTTTCTCCAGGCTCTTGACCGTCACCAGGCGACCCGGCTCCGGCACATAATTCTCACCGCCGCTCTGCTTGGCCAGGTGACCGTAGTTAAACAGCAATGCGAACTTGTCTTTCTTGACGATTTCGTTGCCTTCGGCCAGCTCCTCGAGCTCCTTCTTGTCGACCTTGGTTGTGATTCGCTTATGCTCGTCCAGCATCTGCGCGAGCATGTTGGAGTCGACCGTATACGACGTCACGTAGTCAATAGCCGTCGGCGACAAGAGCAGGCGATTTCCACCGAGCAGGTTGCCGTCCGGGGCGATTTCCTTGTCCGCCATCGATTCGGCAGCTTCGAAATTCGGCTCGGTTGGATTGAGGCCGTTGATGGTCTTACTGACCGACTCATAGGCCTCGATCTTGGGCTTGATTTCGTCGAGGATTCGCGAGGCATCATTGGAGCGCGCCTCGCGGATCTCACGGGTGTTCATCGAGTTGGAGACGAAGACGCCGAAGATCACGCCCACGACGAGCACGATGCCCAGTAGGATCATGACCGGCGCGGAGAATGCCTTCCCGCCGGCGGCATCGATATCCGAGTCATCGAGCTCGATGTCTTCCATCGAGCGGCGCGGCGTCTTCGAGACCGGCTCGCTAGCAGCCGCCTCTTCGGCCGGACTGCTCGGGCTCGGTGCAGAAGGTTCTGGCTGTCTCGCCGGGCCACCTGCGGGTGTAGATGCCTCGGGACTGCCTCCGGGAGGGCCACCACCACCGGGAGGACCCGGTTGCTTGGCTGGACCACCACCACCGGGAGGACCCGGTTGCTTGGCTGGACCACCACCACCGGGAGGACCACC
>JBNJFZ010000017.1:18574-24298 GCA_051747295.1 Myxococcota bacterium | reverse complement strand
AGGGCCACCACCACCGGGAGGACCCGGTTGCTTGGCTGGACCACCACCACCGGGAGGACCCGGTTGCTTGGCTGGACCACCACCACCGGGAGGACCACCACCGGGAGGACCACCTCCGGGCGGACCTCCCGCGCCGGGAGGGCCTCCGGCTTTCGGGCCACCCGAAGGCGGTTTTGGTGCTCCGCCCTCGGCCTGCGCCTCCTGCGCCTCCTCTTCCTCTTCTTCTCCGGGCTTATTCAGCCCGAGTCGCGCTTTCAGGCTAGAAAGATCCGGTTTGTTCTTCCCCTGTGCCAACAAAGCCTCCTAAGAACTCTACAGTTCGATGGGAAAGTCGATCGATGCGTCGCCACCCGAACACCGCTCCCAACACGATGCTGCTGGGTTTCCCCAAACCAGTCGCTTTTGCGAATAAGATGTCGACATTATATTTCAAGTTAGGCCGCGCCTACGACGAGACTACAAACTCGCGTAACTTCGTCTCTGGGCGCCACATGACTGGAGTACAAGCTATCGCAGCCGTTCTTTAGGCGTCAAGCAGGTCGACCGAGACCGCGGGACTTCTCTCCGGCCCAATCAGCGACGCCTGCCCGCTTGCATTCGCCCGCGCGTTTTATAAGTATCGGGTAGTTTTTGAGTATTCACCAACTTAGTCACGGTGAAGGGCCTGCTACAACTGCCCGCAACCGTTCGAATTTTCGGGAACAGCTCGAACACCGGGGACCGCACAGCTGGGCGGTTCCGTCTCGAGCCGATTCGACCCCGATGCATCGCGAGTCCATGACATATAAGATGAGCAACTTTTATCGCGCCCTCCTCCTCTCTGTTGTCGGCTTCGCTCTGGTCGGCCTCGCCGCAGGCTGTGGTCCTGGTGACGACAAATCGGCGACGGTGTCCATCACCGAGCTCGATCCCGGCCGAACCTACACCGGCGTCGAGACACAGTTGAGCTTCGAGATCACTCCGGGCGACGGCACCTCGGCCGATTCGCTGGAGTGGCGAGTCGACTTCGGCGATGGAGCGACCGACTCCGGTTCCGATCTGCAGACGACCGTCAGCCACGCCTACGACGTCTCCGGCCAGTACAACATCACCGTCGTCGCGCTCGCCGACGGCACTGAGGTCGGGAGCGATTCGGTCAGCATCGAGGTCCTCCAACCGGTCGATCTCGAGGTCAGCAATGTTCGCGGGGCGCCTGCGAACGTCGCCCCGGGGGACGCGCTATCGGTCTCACTGACGGTCAGCAACGTCAATGCGGGCCCGGTCATCACCCCGTTCGAGGTCACGGTTTTCGCCTCTAGCTCCCCGTCGGTCACCGAGGAGGACCTCACGGAACTCACGCCGCTCGGGACCGGCACCATCGAACCACCGGAGGGTACCGACGAGGTCATCCCGGCCGGGCGCGATGCCTCCGTTGGCGTCGACGTAGACGTCCCGGACGATGCACCGGCCGGCGAGCAATACGTGGTCGCATGGATCAACCCGGAGGGCCAACTGGCGGACGAAGACCCCTCGAATAACTTCGCGACCAGCACGAGCTTTATCCGCATCGAGTCGACAATCGCCGGTCCGGACGTCACCGTCGAAAATATCGTCGTCATCCCCGACCGCGCATTCCCGACACTCGATCAGGTCACCCGGACCTTCGACATCCGCAACCTGGGCGGCGAGGAAGCCTTCGACGTCGTCGCCCGATCGTACCTCTCGGTCGGAGACGACACCTTCGACGAGAACGAAGACACGCTCATCGATACGACCGAGCCGCTCAACGTACCCCCGCAGGACGCGATCACCGTCGACCCAAAAAAGATCGTGCTGGACAACGAGATCTCGCCCCCGGCCGGCGAGGAACTCGAGGTCTACCTGATCATTGAGGTCGAGCTGACGAATGCCGACGGCGGTGACGCCAACGCCGAAAACGACGTCGTCGCCGCGGACTCCCCTATCGTGGTCTCCGACGAGCCGGTCGACGGGCCAGACGTGGTCGTCAACGACTTCCAGATCAACCCCCAGAGCACGTTCCTGGACGGGAACCTTCAAGTCACGCTCGACCTCGCCAATGAGGGCAATACCGACACGGGGTCGTTTTTCTGTGGTGTCTACATCGGGCAGGAGCCTCAGGTAAATACCAACGCCGACCCGCGCCTGTGGAGCATCAACGTCTCCGGCATCCCGGCCGAATCGGATCTCGATCCGATCATTCGCGATGAGACGTTCCCTGCCATCTACGATCCCGGCACCTACTATTTCTACGTCGTGTGCGATCCCCTCGGCGCGCTCAACGAGCAGTTCCGCTCCAATAACCAGAGCGTGTACCTCGAGCCGGTCACCGTCACCGACGAGGCCGACGTCGACCTGTTCGCCGACTCTCTGGATGTGCCCACCACGGCCAACGACGGGGACACCGTCGAGCTGACCGCGCGCGTCTGCGTGACCGGCTCGAACTCCTCCGGCGAGACCGTCGCGGAGCTCTACCGCGCTCCGGGCGAGGCGCCGGACCTCTCAGACCTCGACGCAATCGAGCCCATCAAGACAATCGACATCCCCAACATCAATCCCGGTGACTGTGAAGACATCGTCATCGAGACCACCGCTGCCTGCTCGGATTTCGAGCCGAGCTACGGCTACGGATTGGTCCTGGACGCCACCGAAACCCTCCCCGAGCAGGACGAATCGAATAACACCAAGACCGGCACCAACCTGATGGACGTCAGCGGTGAGTTCTGCTCGTGCACCGAAGATACCTTCAATAACGGAAGCAGCAGTAACGCGCTGCCGATCACCACCGGGGTCACGTCCGACTCGATCTGCGGCACCGAGTCGTGCGACTTCTACTCGGTCGAGCTCGAGGAATCCGATAGCGTCGTCATCACCACGACCTACGAGACCGCGCAGGGCGCGCTCGAGACCACGCTCTTCGACGGCAGCGGGATCACCCAACTCGACCAGAGCTCGGCCGATGGCCGCCAGGAGGTCGCCGAATTCCTCGTGCCGTCCGCCGGCTCGTACGTCTTCAGCGTCTGCGGCGCGGAGTCCGACACCCAGAACCTCTACGACGTCAACGTCGACGTCTTGCCGCAGCAAAGCGGCGTCGACGTGCTGCCCCGCTCTCTCGAGGTCCCCCAGGGAGACAGCTTCTCCATCGGTGCTCGCCTCGACCTTTCATTCCGCGTCTATAATATCGGCCAGACCGGCACCGGCGGTGACTTCGATGCGAACCTCTACATCAGCCCTGACAACGTCATCGGTGACGCCAACGACATCCCACTGAACCCCGCCAGCACGACTGTTACCTCGCTGGCGGGTGGTTCGATCCGCGATGTCACGGTCACCGCGCGCATTCCGACCTCCGTTCAGGACGGCGACTACTACCTGGGCGTCGAGCTGCCGATTCAGGACGACAACACGTCCAACAATACCACTGTATCGCGGCAACTGAGCGTTATCTCACAGTGCTACGACCCCCTCGAGCCCAACGACAGCTTCTCCCAGGCATGGGACTTGTCCCCCGGCTCCTACAGCAACCTCGTGGCCTGTACGCAAGCCGGCGACTACTACAAATTGTGCGTATCGGACGGGAAGAAATTCTCGGCCGAGACGAACTTCGTCGACGACGACGGGGACATCGATATGGAGCTCTACAACGAACAGGGCGACCTCATCGACAGCTCCGCCAACACTGGTGTCGATACCGAACGGGTCTCGGAAGACTACGTCAACGGTGGGCAGTGCTACTTCATCTACGTGTATATCCCGTCGGGCAACCAGACGATTCAGACGACCTACGACATGTCGGTCGACGTCCAGGATGTCGACCCGAGCCTGCGTTGTGACGGATACTTCGAGCCCAACGACGACCCATCGACCGCCGCCAACCTGTTGGCTGGACTCCAGCAGTCCGGCACCATCGATCGATGCCCCACGGCCGACACCGACTACTACTACGTCAACCTGACGGCCGGGCAGACCATCACCCTGCGCGGCATCCTCGACCCGGAGACACAGCCGGGCACGCTCCGCGTCCAACTGTTCAAGCCCAACGGGGACCCCGGCCCCAATATCGAGACCGCTCCCGGCCTACCCGTAGCCGAGCTCACGGATTACGTAGCGCCGTCCGACGGTCGCTACCTGGTCCAGCTCACCATCAGCGGCAGCGCTCGACGCGCGACGTACCGCCTCGAGGCTGAAGGGCTCGGCGGCATCGACCTCGAGGCCACGAATCTCGTGATCGGCCCCGGCACCTACAGCCCCAGCGAAGAAGTGCGTTACGGCTTCGACCTGAGCAACCTGCGCTCGGACGACGCCACGACGCCCAGCTACACGGTCTGGCTCGGAGACTCGCAGACCCATGACCCGCAAAACGATACGCAGCTCGACGCATTCACGCTCTCGAGCGATCTCGCCGGCAACTCGTCGGTGAGTATCGCCGACAAGGTCACCCTGCCGAGCACGCTCTCCGACGGCACCAGCTATCTCCACGTGGTCGCCGAGGCGACCAATCAAACCGATCCCTTCCCGGGTAACAACATCGCCACGACCAGCATCGACCTCTCGAGTAACTGACACGCCGCTTTTCGTGTCCAAGATTTAATGCCCGACCGCGCCCACCGAGGCGCGGCCGGGCAATTTCTTTCGACCTGAGTACGGTAACCTTATGAAGATCGGACACATCTCGGATCTGCACATCCTGCAGATCGACTCGCCGAAGCCCTGGCAATTCTTCAACAAACGCCTGCTGGGCGGCACGAACTTGCTGATGAATCGTGCGAAGAGCCACTCCTCGAGCGTCGTGGAAGCCGCCATCAAGCACCTCGACGGCGAACATGGAGTCGATCACATCGCCATCAGCGGCGACCTCTCGAACCTCGCGCTCGACTCGGAGTTCACCGCGGCCGCCCGAATCTTGCGGAAGGTTCGAGACGCGGAGAACCGCGTGTCGGTCATCCCAGGCAACCACGACTACTACACCTATGAATCAGCGCGTCGTCGCCGCTTCGAGCGACACTTCGACCCGTTCATGCAGTCGGATATGCCAGCCTACCAGGTCGACGCGAGCTATCCGTACTGCAAATTCCTGGACGACGACATCGCGCTGATCGGGATGAACTCGGCCAAGCCTACGCCCTGGTTCTTCGCCACCGGTGAGGTTCCTCGCAAACAGCTCGACGCCGTGCGCGGCCTGCTCGACGACCCGAAGGTCCGCGACCGATTCAAGCTCGTGATGATCCACCACCACTTGATGCCATTCGAGCACAGCACGGTCGAGTACACCCGCCGACTCGAGAACGCCGAGGACGTCCTGGAGACGCTGCGTTGGAGCGATGTCGATCTCGCGATCCACGGGCACAACCACCACTTCTCCACGATCGAACTCCCGCACCTGCGTGGCACCGGAACGCTTCGCATTTGCGAGGCCGGCAGCGCGTCGGTCGGTGCCTACGAGAACCCCAACTTCGGTGGAAAGTTCAATATCTACCACATCGAAAACGGCGAGTTACTCAAGATTGAGACGCATCTCTTCGAGGGGCGCGACGAGGGCTTTGTACGCTGGAAGGAGCGCACCTTCGAGGTCCCACTCTAGCCATGACGGACTTCTCACTGCAACAGATGGCCGACACGCTGAGCCTCTCGGTCGACTCCGCGCCCGGTGAACTCCGCGTCACGCGCAGCTCGCGACGGTTGACGGTCGCACCAAACCCGCTCGCAAACGGCGATATGACCGCGCTC
>JBNJFZ010000017.1:0-18474 GCA_051747295.1 Myxococcota bacterium | reverse complement strand
TCGGTCGACTCCGCGCCCGGTGAACTCCGCGTCACGCGCAGCTCGCGACGGTTGACGGTCGCACCAAACCCGCTCGCAAACGGCGATATGACCGCGCTCGAGGACCGTCACGCCGCATTCTGCGTGTTGACGGGCGCCCGGCTGGGCCTGGACCGTCTGTCGTCGGATTACCAACCCGGGCAGACATCTACTCAGCCGAATCGACCGCTTCGCTACCACGAGCAACCCAGCATTTATGGCGAGCGCCTCCCCCGTCTGCTCCCGCGGATAGCGGTGCACTGGTTCGAGGCGATCTCGGGCGTCGATGCATTCGTGACTGACTGGGAGATCGACGAGATCCAGCAGGTCTACGTCCTCGAGACCGGCAAGCACCTGCACACGCTCGCCGCGTCCGACCTCCCGGCCATGGAGGAGGATCCGGATAAAATCCGCCGCAACGGTCGTCACGCGCTGTTTTACGACTCCTACAAGCTCAAGCCGCGCCACAAGAAGCGTTACTCGAGTGGCCTGGTGCGCATCTTTCGTAGCGTAGAGGGGTTGGGCGCGAGCCGCGCGGTCCTCTTGCCCGATTTCGACTACGATGCCGCTCGAGAGGGCGGCTCGTTCGCCATCCCCTGTCGAGACACGATGATTATCGGTCGCCCCGACGATTCGCAGGACGCCGACGAAATGGCCGGGCACGTCCGGGAGCACGCCGCGGTCGTCCTGCGAGACGCGCTGTTTCCCCTTTGCAATCGCGTCTGGCGCATGACAGACAAGACCGTCGATGACAGCACCGAATTCGGGGACACCGCCCTCCCCCTCTCCGGTCAAAAGGCGCTTGCACCCGGTGAATTCACGATCTCGGTCGAACCGCTATAGTCAATGAGGATGATATGACTGCCGATACTTACTTGAAGCAACTATCCGACAAGCTCACGGGCATGAACGCCTCCGTCGAAGAGGCCGCCGGCACGCTCAACGTCGCCGTCGGACGCGGAATCACTGCATCAAAGGCGAATGTCGACCCCTCCGAACTGGTCGATATCCTGGACCAGGCAGACGAAGACGAGCGCAACCGTCTGATCGCCGGGTATGCCAGCGGCGTCAAACACGTGCTCCTCGAGCCCAAGCGTAGTGACGCGGCCGAATGGAGCTACGAGAAAACCGCCGGCCGGCTGATGCCCAGCGTCGAGGTGCACACGTTCACGCTCGGAGCCGCTGCCGCATCTGGAGGCCAAGCGTGGACCAAGGACTACCACGAGGACCTCGTGATGGCGTATCTCATCGAGCTCGATCTCGGCATGCGGGTGCTGACCGAATCGCAGGTCGACGACTGGGGCGTCACCTCCGACCGCGTGACCGCCGCTGGCCGCAGCCTGCTCTTCCACAAGTCGCGAAACCTGAAAGCCACTAAACTCGACGATTTTCCAGTCGTGGAGAGGTTTTCCGTCGGTGACGAGTACGACGCTGCGCGCGGACTCGTGGTCGCCGACGTCTTCTTCTCGGAGTTCGATGACGACTTTCGATTCGCCACTCCGACCAAGGACGATTTTCTCTTTGTACGAGACGATGACGCAGCATCGATCGAGGCGCTCTGCGCGGCGACGGATGCACGCTTCGACGAGGCTGAGTACCCGATTTCACGTTCGCTCTACACGTTCGAGCTGGGCAAGCCCGTGCTGGACGTCAGACGATAATATTCTGTGACTCTGTGACCGGAGAACTTCGATGGCCGACGTAGAACCGATTGAGAACGGCGACGGAATCGACGAGACCCTGCCGGATGTCGTCAAGAACTTCCTGCGAGGCGGCGGTGAGCTCGAGGAAATCCGCCTCGACGAGCGCGGCAAGTGGACGCACGAGGGACTCGACTTCGAGAACCCCAAGATCATCGAGCTCTTCAGCCGCAGCGTCGGCCGCACCGAAGGCGGCACCTGGGTGCTGGAAGTCGGCCGCTTCACGTATCCGATTACCGTCGAGAACACCGGCTTCTTCGTCGAGCGCGTCGACTTCTCGACCTCGCCCCCGACCCTGAAGCTCTCGGACCAGACCGAAGATACGCTCGACCCGACCACGCTCGAGTACGAGCCGACCGGCAAACTATTCTGCGAGGTCAAAGACGGCGAGTTCCGCGCCCGCTTCAAGCGCCCGGCCTACTACCAGGTCGCCGAGCACCTGGAGGACAGAGACGGCACCGCTGTGCTGGAAATCGACGGCGAGGACTATCCGATCGCCGACTTCGACGACTTGGAGTGATGCACTCATCTCGAGCGCATCTAACGAGTGCGTTTCCTCTCTGAACACGCAAAAAGGCGGCCGTCTCCGGCCGCCTTTTTGACTCTGCAATCAGTCGGACTCTAGAAGTTTTTGATAATCTCTTGGCCAAACTCGGAGCACTTGAGCTTCGTGGCGTCGTCCATCATGCGATGGAAGTCGTACGTGACGCGCTTGGACTCGATGGCGCCTTCGATGCCCTTGACGATGAGCTCTCCGGCCTCTTCCCATCCCATATACTCGAACATCATGACGCCGCTGAGGATGACGGACGAGGGGTTGACCTTGTCCATGCCCGTGTACTTCGGCGCGGTACCGTGGGTAGCCTCGAAGAGCGCGAGCCCCTCGTTGTAGTTGATATTCGCACCCGGCGCGATTCCGATGCCGCCGACCTGTGCGGCCATGGCGTCGGAGACGTAGTCGCCGTTGAGGTTCATCGTGGCGATGACGTCGTACTCGGACGGACGGGTCAGAATCTGCTGGAGGAACGCGTCGGCGATGACATCCTTGATGATGATCTTGCCGGCTTCGACCGCCTCTTTTTGCTCCTTGTTCGCAGCTTCGCGGCCTTCTTTCTCGGCCGTCTCGTCCCACTGGCGCCAGGTGTACGTCTTGTCGGCGTATTCTTCTTCTGCGACTTCGTAGCCCCAGTTCTTGAACGCGCCCTCGGTGAACTTCATGATGTTGCCCTTGTGGACGAGCGTGACGTTGTCACGGCCGCGGTCGAGGGCGTAATCGATGGCCGAGCGAACCAGGCGCTTGGTACCCTCTTCGCTGATGGGCTTGATGCCGATGCCGGAGCTCTCCGGGAACCGAATCGTGTCCACGTCGAACTGGTCCTGCAGGATGCCGATGAGCTTCTCGGCTTCGTCGCTGTAGGCTTCCCACTCGATGCCGGCGTAGATGTCTTCGCTGTTCTCGCGGAAGACGACCATGTCCACCAACTCCGGCTCTTTGACCGGGCTCGGCACGCCATCGAAGTAGCGCACGGGGCGCACGCAGGCGTACAGGTCGAGCTGCTGGCGAAGCGCCACGTTCAGCGAGCGGAATCCGCCGCCGACCGGGGTCGTAAGCGGGCCCTTGATAGCCACGCGGTGCTCGCGGATGCCGTCAATCGTGCTGTCGGGCAGCCACTCGCCTTTGACTTCTTTGGCTTTCTCGCCGGCGTAGACTTCTTTCCACTCGATCTTGCGGTCGCCGCTGTAGGCCTGCTCGACAGCCGCGTCGAATACCGGCTGTGCAGCCGCCCAGATGTCCGGGCCGATGCCGTCACCCTCGATAAACGGGATGATCGGGTTGTTCGGGACTTCGAGCGAGCCGTCTTCGTTGGTTTGGATCTTCTCGCCACTCATTGTGACCTCCAGTGTCAGTCTTATGTTGATATGGGATAGCTTGGTCCACTCCGGCTATAACGCAGGGGTTTACTCGGTTCAAGCCAGGATCATCGATCTCCCCAAACGACAACCAAACGCGCCCGTGATTCGTCCAGGAATCACGGGCGCGAGGTGCTGCTGACATCTATTGTTGGCCGGGGGCGATCAGCTGATCCCGAAGTCCTCCTTCGTGGAGAAGTCGGGGGTCTCGCCGTCGTATGCCTCCGGTGAGTCCAGGTCGCCGACGTAGACGCCGAAATCGGCGAACGTCAGCGGCTGTGCGTTATACTCGGCCGTCGCGGCCGACCCGAACACGTAGTTGACGTGCGTCAGCGGGTCCCCATCCTCGGTCTGCCCGGCCTTCTTTTTGGACTGCCAGAGGTTCAGCTCTTCCGTCGGTATCAGTGTCTTGTCTTTGTCGAACTCGCGGTACACCCACATCGTCTCGGTGTCCGCGTCGTATTTCTTCTCGGTCTTGCCCACGTGTGTCTCCTTCGAGTCAGACATCCATTCGCTCGATCATTCAACCTCGTCACGCCCCCCGAAGTATTCCAGTCCACCACCGATACGTAAACGCACCCCGGACTTGAACATAACGCCGCGTCGTCCGTACACTGAGCGGCAGACGGCGAAACTGGCTCTCGGATGGTTGCCATGGATATCGCGATTTACATTGTAGTCGGCGGCCTGTTTTTGGCCTTTTCCATGTGGCAAAGGGTTCAGACTCAGGAGCAGTGGGAGGGCACGGCCAACGAGTTGGGGCTTCAATTCGAGTCAGGGCTGTTGTCGGGGCCGAAGATCACCGGACGCTACAACGGTGCTCCCGTCGAGATCATGACCGTCACCCGTGGGGGCAAGAACAACCGCAAGACCTACACGGTCTTCGACGTCGGGCTGCCTCCACAGGCGCCACCGGACCTCGTCGTCGCCGAGGAAGGCTTCTTCTCCGGCATCGGTAAATTCGTCGGCATGCAGGATATCGAAATCGGCGACCTCATCTTCGACCAGCAGTTCGTCATCAAGGGCAAAAACCCCACCCGCGTCAAGAACTTCCTGCTGCAAGACCGGGTCGCTGACGAAATCTTCGAGGTCTACGGGTCTTATCCGAATACTTTCGAGATCAAGAACGGTCACATCAGCTTCGAATCTCTGGGTCGTGCCACCGGCTACGACATCGAGCTCGCGCTCGATACGGTCTCCAAGTGCATCAGTGCCATGCGGGGACAGCCGACGTTGGAGACAGACGGCGAGCCCCGGTCGGCCCGATCCGGGCCATTCGGCGGGATTCCCGAGCATGTAAAGAATTCGCCCGGACCCGCGCGCCCCACCGAGCCACCGCCGTCGGGGAATAACGGAAAGTTCGGCCCCCCGACCCAGGATGCGGGCACGAGCGCACCGACGCATGCCGACCAGGGCAAGGACACTGCGACTCAAAACCCACCCGACAATCAGCCCGACGATTGGTGGTAACCACCACCCCACGAGGACATCATGCCCAACCGCCCCATTTTCGACAGGTATCCCCCTGCTCGCGATCTCCCTCACATCGAACTCGCCGACTTGCCGACTCCGGTCGAAAAACTCTCGGAAGCAGCCAGGCACGTCGATATACCGTCGCTTTGGGTCAAGCGTGACGACGTCACCGGAAAAATCTACGGGGGAAATAAGGTTCGCAAGCTCGAGTTCTTGCTCGGCGACGCGAAGGACAAGGGCCACGACCAGGTCTGGACGGTTGGCGCTATCGGCAGTAATCATGCCCTCGCAACCTGCTTGTACGCCCGCGAGGTCGACCTGGCTCCCGCGGTACTCCACTACCCGCAACCCGTGACCGACCACGTGCTGCACAACCTCAAGGCCATCAGCAGCGCGAACCCGGACCTGACGCTCGCCTCTAATTTCGCGTCCGTGTCCTACGAGATGGCAAAACGCAAGGTCAAAGAGTGGCTGGCGACCGGAGACAACCCGTATTATGTCCCCGCCGGAGGCTCTTCGCCCGTCGGCGTCCTCGGCTACGTGAACGCCGCGCTCGAGCTCGCCGAGCAAATCGCCGCCGGCGAATGCCCCGAACCCGACTATATCTTTGTGGCGGCCGGCACATGCGGAACCCTCTCGGGCTTGTTGCTCGGCGTGAAGATGGCGGCGCTGGATACGCGCGTTCTGGGCGTTCGCGTCGTCGACAAGGTCATCACCAACGCGCCGAACACCCGCCGGTTGGCAAACGGCGCGGCCGACCTCCTCGAGGAATGCGGCGTCCAGAATGTGCCACGTATCGATAAAAACGACGTGACCATCCTGAGCGACTATTTCGGCGAGGGTTATGGGGAAGCCACGGTCGATGGCCGGGAAGCCATCCACACGTTGAGCGAGCTCGAAGACCTGTATCTGGAGCCGACCTACACCGGAAAGGCATTCGCCGGGCTGCTCGGAGAGCGCGAAAACCTCGAGCTTCACTCTAAGAACGTGATGTACTGGCATACCCTGAGCAGCGCCGATCTCAGTGAGCGCATCGCCTCGGTCGACGTCGCACGCGACCTACCCTCCGAATACCAGCAATTCTTCAAGTAAAACATTAACTCTGGCAGGAGCCGCCAGGAGACGACACATTGAGTACCTTGCGCGTGATTTTTATATGCAGCGGCAATATTTGTCGTTCACCGATGGCCGAAGTCATGGCCCAGCAGATGTTCGCCGAGCGCGGGCTCTCAGGGATGGCCATCTCGATGGGGACGCTCGGCATCCACGGGCGCCCAGCCGCGAACAACAGCATCCGGGCAGTCGACGAGATCGGAATCGATCTCGATGGCCATCGCTCACAGGGCGTCCAGGCCGGCATGCTCGAGCTCGCTGACCGGCTCGTGGTCATGGAGCCCAAGCACGCCCGCTCCATCTTGGATGTGGACACGGCGTTTGCGGAGAAGATTGTTCGACTCTGGGAGTACGTCGACGAGGACCTCGACGGCATCCCCGACCCGGTTGGCAAGGATATCGAGGCCTTTCGCGTGGCACGCGACCGCATCAAAGATGGCCTGGAAAGCTGGCTGGATGAGATCGCCGGGGACCCTACCCCAGCCGATCGCTGAACCCGGCCGTCTGACAGTGGCAAATTGCCACGGCGAGCGCATCGGCGGCGTCCTCGGCGAGGTCGCCCTCGAGCTCGAGCGTCATCTTGACCATCTGTGCGACCTCGTCTTTGTCAGCGCGCCCGTGTCCGGCTACCGCCTGCTTCACCGTCGCCGGCGGATATTCGTGCACGCTCACCTCGGCGAGCTGGCACGCCAGCATCGAGACCCCGCGCGCATGCCCGAGCTTCAGCGACGACATCGCATTCTTGGCGAAGAACACCGACTCGAGAGCCGCCACGTCGGGCTCGAACTCCCGGAGCAACTCCTGCATGGCGCTGTAGATGACCGGCAGTCGCTGCGGCAACTCCCCGGCCTTCGCCGCGTTCACGCGACCACTCGCCACGTAGATCAAGTCGCGCCCACGCTTTCGCACCACACCGTAGCCGGTGTAGCGGCTCCCCGGATCGATTCCTAATACCAACACGTCGACGTCCTGCGAAAGTTACAACTGATTCCCGACCCCAAACGCTAACTGCCCCGCTCAAACTCGTCCAGCCCTACCAACTACCAACTACCAACTACCAACCAACCTCCATCAATTGACGTCCCGCCGCTCTCGTGCCAATCTGTCGCGCGATACAAATTTTCAGTAACGAGCCGCGTCAGCATGATTGCCAGACTTACCGGAAAACTGCAGCCCGTCGGCCTCGACCGCGTCATCATTGACGTCCGAGGCGTCGGCTACGATGTCCGCGTACCGGTGGGAACCCCCGGCCGCCTCGAGACCGACTCCCACGACGAGGTCAGCATCCTCATCTACACGGCCGTGCGAGAGGACGCGATATCCCTCTACGGATTCGCCTCGGAGCAGGAAAAACGGCTATTCACCGAGCTGACCAAGATCACGGGCATCGGGCCCAAGCTCGGGCTGTCTATCCTCTCGGATCTGACCCCTTCGAAGGTCGTGCGTGCCATCCGAAACAGCGACATCAAAGCCCTCAAACAGGTCAGCGGCATTGGGAAGAAGACCGCCCAGCGGCTTATCCTCGAGATGAAGACATCGATCGACGAATTCGAGTTCGCAGAGCTCGCCCCGCCCGAACAGGTCGGTGGCGGCGTGGCCGACGACCTGAAGTCGGCACTCGAGAATATGGGCTTCGACTCGGGCGATATCGATCACGTCGTCGACACGCTAACGCGTGACGCGGACGACGATGCGCAGCTCGAACCGATGCTTCGAGATGCGCTTAAGATGCTGAGAGCATGAGATAGCAGTCATGGACGACGACAGCCCCATCGAGCGCAGCAACGTGGTCAGGCGTGCCGACGAGAGCGAAAGTCCTGGCGCGGCTAGCCCCGAGCGCAACCCGAACGTCGAGCGCGACGCCTACGGCGACGACGAGAACGCAGACCACTCGCTGCGCCCCAAATCATTCGAAGAATTTGTCGGTCAGCGCCCGATCCTCGAGAACCTGCTGGTCATGGTCAAGTCCGCCAAGATGCGCGGCGACACGCTCGACCACGTGCTGTTTTGCGGCCCTCCCGGCCTCGGCAAGACCACCCTGGCCAATATCCTCGCCAGTGAAATGGGCGTCGATATCCACGTCACCAGCGGCCCGGCGATGGAGAAGAAAGGGGACCTCGCCGGCATCCTCAGCTCGCTCGAGAAGGGCGACATGCTCTTCATCGACGAATGCCACCGGCTCAACGCCGTCGTCGAGGAAAACCTGTATCCGGCGATGGAGGACTACTACTTCGACATCGTCATCGGCAACGGACCGACCGCGCGGAGCATGAAGCTCTCGCTCCCACCATTTACACTCGTCGGGGCCACGACCCGCGCGGGCCTGGTCACCGCCCCGTTGCGCAGCCGCTTCGGTCAAATCGCGCGGCTCAAGTACTACAGCACCGAGCAACTCTCAGAAGTCGTCAAACGATCCGCGCGCCTGCTGGAAATCGGGGTGACCGAGGTCGGTGCCCGTGAGATCGCCAGCCGGAGTCGCGGCACGCCCCGAATCGCCAATCGCCTCCTTCGCCGCGTGCGGGATTACGCTGTCGTCGATGAACTCGATGCCATCGATGCGGATCTGGCGGATTACGCCCTCGGCAAGCTAAACGTCGACCACGCGGGGTTTGATTCGCTCGACCGGCTCTATCTCAACGCGTTGACCAGCAAGTTCGGCGGCGGGCCAGCCGGCCTGAGCACCCTCGCCTCGGCCATCGACGAGGAAAAAGACACCATCGAGACGGTCATCGAGCCCTATCTGCTCCAGCAGGGCTACATTCAACGCACTCCGCAGGGTCGCGTCGCGACCAAACTCGCCTTCGATCACATGGACGAGCCGTATCCACAGGGATCTTTACTGTAACTGCTCGGTCCGTGCGGGCATCTAGTCTCCAGGAGATACGCACATATGTCTGATACAGCCACCGAACTATTCCGACGCTACCTCGAGGAGGTCGGCCTCGATGAGACCGTCGATCCCGAGCTCCGCTCAACCCCTGAGCGGTTCACCGAGCTGCTGCGCGAGATGTTCGAGGGCGTGGACGCCGATCCTCCCGTCCTGAGCACGTTCCCCATCGATAGCCTCGGCACAGATGCCGAGCCCGAGCCCATTATCTTGTCCGGCCTGCAGTTCTACAGCATGTGCGTCCACCATCTGGTCCCGATGTTCGGGTTCATCGACGTGGCGTACGTCCCGCAGGACCGCATGGTCGGCTTTGGCAGCATCGGACGCGTCACCGACCACTTCGCGAAGCGCCCGCAGGTCCAGGAACGCCTGGTCGCACAGATCGCCGACTACCTCGAGCGACAGCTCGAGCCCGAAGGCCTGCTGGTCCGCTGCCGAGCCCGGCAGATGTGCATGGAACTGCGCGGAGCAGAAAAGCGGGGCAACCTGGTCACCATCGCCTCTCGCGGCAGCCTTTCGTCGGGTCCGCTGCGCGCCGAAGTGTTCGAGCAATTCGATAAACCGGAGAACGGCCGATGACAGTGGAGTCCACTCCATGTCTGATCGTCGGAGCCGGCCCGGCCGGCATCAGCGCTGCTCAGTGGCTCGTGTCGCTGCACGTGCCGTTTCGCTGGGTGACGCGCGACGGTGAGATCGGCGGCTTCCTGCACAGTGTGCACAACACCATTACCAACTACCCCGGTGGGATCTACGAGAACGGTCGCACCCTCGCCCACTCGATGCAGTCCGCCATCGAGCCGAGCGGTGCGGACCTGCCGGAAGCTGGTGACGTGACGAGATTGAGCCGGACCGATGACGGCATCTGGCTTGCGGAGTTTACCGACCTCGCCCCGATGTTTGCATCGACGGTGATCCTGGCGACCGGCACGCGCTATCGACACCTGGGCGTGCCCGGCGAAGAAAAAGGCCTCGAGCGAGGATACGTGAGTCAGAGTGGTACCCGTGATGCCGAGGACGTCGCCGGTAAGCACGTGGCGGTGGTCGGCGGAGGCGACTCCGGCTTCGAGAACGCGATCCACCTCTCGGACTGCGGCTGCAGGGTGTCGATGCTCCTGCGCAACGACGAGTTCAAGGCGCGCCCCGAGTTTGTGACCTCCGTCACAGACGATCCAAATATTGATTTCTACCCGTTCCCGACTCGCGTCACTGCCATCGACCCCGCGGATGGAGGCGCTCGCCTCACACTCGATGTCCAGGGTGATACGTCGACCCTCGACGTGGCGTGTCTGTTCGTGAAAATCGGCGTCGAGCCGGTCATGCCCACCATCGACCCCGCGATCGATCTAGACGGCGGCTTCATCGTCGTCGACGACACTCAGATGACCTCACAACCGGGTCTCTTCGCAGCCGGCGACGTCATCAAGTGCCCGCTTCGAGCCGTCACCTCGGCCGTCGGTACGGCCGCGGACGCGACCAAGGCGGTCGCACACCTGCTGGACTACGCCTGACACTGCTCGAATGCCACTCGGCCTGTGCTCCACGGACCCTGTAGGCCTTGCTCACACGGGAATCCCACGGTGTCTAATTTGACGGTCTGTCTCACCGTGTGCTAATTCCCAGATGAGCTAAATTAGTAATCACTTACTTTCTGCCGCCGTGCGGTGGAAAGGTGCCAAGAACACTACGAAGCCGGAGCCGCTATGTTCGACAAGATTCTCATCGCAAACCGTGGAGAAATCGCCGCTCGCATCATTCGTACGTGCAAGCGCATGGGTATCGAAACGGTCGCCGTCTACAGCGAAGCCGACGCCGGCGCGCCACATACCAAGTTGGCCGACGAGGCCCACGAGATCGGCCCCGCCCACGTCGCCAAGAGCTACCTCGACATGGCCAAGATCATCGAGGTCGCTCAGGAAACGGGGGTCGACGCCATTCACCCCGGATACGGCCTCCTCAGCGAGAACCCAGAATTCGTCGAGGAAGTCGAAAACAACGACATCATCTTTATCGGGCCGCGCTCCGAGGTCATCAGCCTGATGGGCGACAAGGTGCAAGCGCGCGCCTTCGCTGAGAAGGCCGACGTGCCGGTCGTCCCGGGCTCCGACGGCCCCGTCGCGGACGAAGACGCCGCCGTCGCGTTTGCCGAGGAATTCGGCTACCCGGTGCTGGTCAAGGCCGCCGCCGGTGGTGGTGGCATCGGCATGAAGGTCGCCAAAAATGAGAAGAAGCTGCGAAAGGCGGTCAAGTCCTGCAAGCGACGCGGGAAATCGGCCTTCGGCGACGACCGCGTCTACATCGAGCGGTATGTCGAGAACCCGCGCCACGTCGAAGTCCAGGTGCTCGCCGACAATCACGGCACGAACCTGCATGTCTTCGAGCGAGAGTGCTCCGTGCAGCGCCGCCACCAGAAAGTCATCGAGGAGGCGCCCTCTCCTGCGTGCGAGCGCTTCGATGGGCTGCGAGAAGCGATGTGCAAGGCCGCGCTCAACCTCGTCGAGCAGGCCGAGTACACGAATGCGGGCACCGTCGAGTTCATCGTCGACGACTCCGCCAACTTTTACTTCATCGAGATGAACACGCGACTCCAGGTCGAGCACACCGTCACCGAGATGGTCACGGGACTGGACCTCGTCGAGCAGCAGATCCGCATCGCGGCCGACGAGCGGCTCGACATCGCCCAAGAGGACATCGCCATGGACGGGCACGCCATACAGTGCCGCATCTACGCCGAGAATCCAGCGAAGCGCTTCATGCCGGCTCCCGGTCAGATCGGCGATTACTCCGAACCCTCGGGCAAGGGGATTCGCGTCGACTCGGGAGTGACCGCAAACTTCGAGGTCACCCCATATTACGATCCGATGGTCGCCAAGCTCATGGCGCTCGGGTCCGACCGCAAGCAGGCTATCTCGCGCATGAAAGAGGCGCTGCGCACCTTTGTTATCGACGAGCTCACGACCAATATCTCGATGCACCTCGACATCCTCGACGATGAGGACTTCATCAGCGGCGATGTACACACGAATTGGCTCGAGACCCGCTGACCCTATACGCTGAGATCTTGTTGAACTCGGCGGTGTTTGATATTCAACTAAAGCCACGAATACACCGGCACAAGCTACTCACAGGAGACACAGATGGCCGACGTCATAGCTCATATCACTGGTACTGTTTGGAAGATTGAAGTCGAAGTTGGTGACGAGGTGGAAGAAGACGATGAGGTCGTCATCCTCGAGTCCATGAAGATGGAGATGCCGGTCGAGGCGCCCTGCGACGGCGTCGTCAAAGAGATCAAGGTCGAAGAAGGCGACCCGGTCGACGAGGACGAAGTGATCATGGTGCTCGAATAGAGCCCGGCTCTCGCATTCGAAAACCAAAAACGCGCGCCCTGCTACTCGCGGGGCGCGCGTTTTTTGTGCGTGACACGTTCAGCTAGCTGCTTGTGATCTTCTCGAGGTCACTGACGACCTTCTGGAACACGTCCCCGCGCTCGGCGTAGCTCTCGTACATGTCGAAACTCGAACACGCCGGACTCAATGAGACCGACGCTCCGTCGATTTGCGCGAGCTCGAACGCGCGCCGGACCGCGTCGCGCATCGTCTCCATGCGGTGAATGCGGGCATCCGGGAACCCGGCCGCGATCAACTCGCGCTGCACCCGGTCCGCGATCTCGCCGATCACCACGACATTATCGGCGCGCTTGCGGACGAGCGAGATCAGCGGCGCGAGGTCCAGGTTCTTGTCGACGCCGCCCACGATGGGCACGATGCGACCGTCGATGCTGGTCAGCCCCGCGATTGCGGCGTTGACGTTCGTCGCCTTCGAGTCGTCGAAAAACCGTACACCGTCGACCTCGCCACAGAACTCCATGCGGTGCGGAAGCGGCTCGAAGCCCTCGGCCGCGGCGCCCAACTCCTCGAGAGGTTCACCGACGCTGGTCGCGAGTCCCGCCGCACACATGAGGTTCAAGAAGTTGTGGGCGCCTCGCAGCGGCAGCTCGTCGATGTCTTCGACCCAGACGAACGCGTCACGCCCCTCCAGGCGCGCCATCAAGCGGCCATCGTCGAGCCAGAGCGCCTCGTCGAACGCCGAGACGACGGACGCTGTGCCGCCGTATGCGAGTGTCCGACCGGAATACTCATTCGCCCAGGTGCGAAGATACTCATCGCCCGCGTTGAACACGCCGAGCGTGTCGTCACCGGCATTCTTCATCAGAGCTTTCTTGGCCTCGACGTACTCGCGGTAGCTGTCGAAGTAGTCGAGGTGGTCGTGCGAGATATTCGTGAAGCCAATCGAGTGGGCCTGGAAGTTGTGTATAGACCACAACTGAAATGCCGAGACCTCGGCCACGATGACGCCGTCGCCCGGGACCTCCTCGACGAACTCGCACAGCGGTGTGCCGAGATTTCCGCCCGCCCTGGCCTCTCGCCCGACCTGTAACAGCAAATGCTCCACCAGGCGCGTCGTCGTGCTCTTTCCGTCCGTCCCGGTGATCCCGATGATCGGGGCTGAGGCAGCTTCCCAACCGAGCTCGACCTCGGAGAGCACCGGCAGGCCGGCCTCGCGAACCTCATCGAAGATCGCCAGCGACGGCCGAAGCCCCGGCGAGACGACTACGCACTCGGCATCTCCGACCGCATTGCCGCCGCCCACGATCTCGACACTCTCGTCGAGTTTTTCACTTGCGGCAGTCAGCGAGTCTCTCGGCCGGGTGTCGCTGGCCAGCACATGCTTGTCGTGCCTGGCCAGCAGATTCGCCGCCGCTATCCCGCTTCGCCCGAGCCCAAAGACCGCGAATTTATCGAAATCCAGCCAACCCATCTCTTACTCCGTGGTGTCCAGCGGGCCCGCCACACGTGGCTGCTCCTTGGCCGGCTTCGTCGCCTGCGATCGCTGTGCGACTTCGGCCAGAAACGTGTCCGCCATGCGAAAGAAGTCGTCGCCCCCGAAGAATATGACCTTGTCTCCAGTGCGCACAATCTCGTGCAGATACGGGTTGATGTCGTCCTGTTCCTCGATATACGTGCAGTTGAGGTCGTTCTCCCGGATGCGCTCGACGACCGTCTGGGTGTCGACCCCCGGAATCGGATCTTCCTCGGCCGCGTACATCTTCGTGATGATGACTTCGTCGCTGCCCTGGAATGCCTCGCCGTATTCGTGCTGCAGGTACTTGATGAGCGTGTAGCGATAGGGCTTGAAGATGCTGATGATACGCCCGTCGACCAGGTCCTGAGCCGACTCGAGCACTTTCTTCATCGCCGTCGGGTGGCTGTTGTAGTCCTTGACGATCGTCACCCCACCAGCGCTATCAATGGTAAAGCGGTTCTCCATGCCTTCGTACGTCTTCAGCGCCTCGCCGATGGCGTCCGGTGCGACACCGATCCGACGCGCGATAGCGATCGCCCCCATCGCGTTGACCACGTTGTAGCGGCCGGGAAGATTGAGCTCGTAGTCTCCGAGCTTTTCGTTGCGATGATACGCCGCGAATTCGATGGGAAGCTGCCCGGGCCCCAGCAATTCACCGCGAAACTCCGCCTTGTGCTCGGTGGCGTACCCCGTCGGGCGCATCGCGACCCGCTCGACGAACTGTCGGTTTCCCTGACAGTCGAGGTTCACGAACGCCTCGCGCAGACGCTCGTTGTCCTCGAAATACTCGACCATCTTCCCGATGATGTCGTCGAGTCCGTCGTAGTAATTCAGGTGGTCGAGCTCGAGGAAGTTGCACAACACATAGTCGGGCTGGATATTGTGGTGCGACCCGTCCGACTCGTCGACCTCGACAACCATCCAGTCGTCCCCGTCGCGGGCATTTGTCCCGAAGTTGTTCAGCATCGCCCCGATAATAAAGCCCGGCTGCCAGCCGGCCATCTCGAGGATCCACGCGAGCATGCTGGAGACCGTGCCCTTGCCGTGGGTGCCGGTCACACCGATGGTTCGACGGTCCTTTAGCAGTTCGTTGAGCACCGCCGAGCGATGCACGACCGGCATGCCCTGTTCCCTGGCCGCCACCAGCTCTTCGTTGTGATCGGGGATCGCCGTCGACACCACCAATAGGTCCGCTCCCTCGATATTGCGCGGGCTGTGCCCGATCTTCACATCGATGCCTTCATCGCTGAGAGCCTCGGTGATCGAGCTCTGCCGAATATCCGATCCCGTGACCTCGTAGCCGCGCTGGTGCAGAATCCGCGCGACTCCCGAGACACCGATGCCTCCGATACCCAACATATGAATGCGATGGTCCTTTTCCAACATCTGCTTCCCTCGACGACTCAAGTGGTTGATCCGCGTGCGGTTTAGCACATCGCACACACTCGTGGAAGCGCTGCGCGCCCGCCTGATGCGCCTTCAGTGCGCTCGACTGAGGGGATTCAAACGGTTGCATTGCTTCGTCCCGTTGCGCTAGTGTGCCGCCCGTTAGTCAATCAGCATCGGGTGTGTGACGTCCATATGTCTTAACGCCACATCCGTCACGTTTTCATTCCATTGATCTCTCTACGTTTGGGTCTCGACATGAACTTTCACCGACGCAACGTGTCCGCGGTTCTCGCGCTCGGCCTTATTCTGGCGGCATTCGCCACTACCGGCTGCCAGGAAGTCGAACAACAGACGACCGTCCTGACGCCCCAGCAATGGAAGGAAGTCAAAACGCATATCCTCGAGGAGGAGCCCGAGCCGGAATATCGCATCAACGCGAACTTCGACGGCAAGATCGAGCTCGTCGGTCTGTCGGTCTCCGACAACCTCGAAGCCGGTAAGAAGGCCACCTTCACCTGGTATTGGAAGGCGCTCGACGACCTCGACGCCAACTGGCAGGTCTTCGTGCACTTCGACTCGAAGACCGAGTCTTACCGCCAGGGTCTCGACCATCACCCTGTCGACGGGCTCTACCAGACCAGCCGATGGAAGAAGGGCCAGATCATCGAGGACGTCCAGGAGGTCGTCCTCAACAAAGATTATCCCGCGGGCGCTGCGGTCCCCTACATCGGTTTCTATAAAGGCGACCAGCGACTGCCCATCAAAAACGCCTCCGAGATCGACACGACCGACGACCGACGAGTCATCGGACCGGAGCTCAAGGTCAAGGGGACGTCGGCGGCCAAGAATAAGGACACCCGACCGACTCATTCTGTCCCCATCATGCAAGCGAGCGCCGTCGAGGGCCTGAACGTCGATGGAAAACTCGACGAGGCCGTCTGGAACGAGATCGCGCCCATCAAACTCCAGCCCTACGGAGCCGCCCCCGATTTGAACACCCAGGTCAAAGTCTTCGCTACGGAGACCCACCTGTACGTCGGCGGCAAGATGCCCGATGAGCACGTCTGGGGTACGACTGAGGGCCGCGACGGAAAGACATGGGAGCAAGAGGTCCTCGAAATCTTCATCGACCACGACCGCGACCAGAAGAACTACCTCGAGCTCCAATTCGCTCCCAACGGTGCTATCTTCGACGCCAACTTCCCGGTCATGCTCGGCCGCGGCGAGGGCAGCAATACCGAGCAAATCAAGAGGGCCAGCTCCTGGAATATGGAGGGACTCGAATCCGCCGTCCACGTCGAAGGCTCCCTCAACGACGACAGCGACAAAGACGAATTCTGGAGCGTCGAAGCCAAGATACCCTTCGATGCTATCCCCGGTCCCAAAGCGGCACCAAAACCCGGCGAGACGTGGGCGACCAACTTCTACCGCTATGACCGCCCCGACGATAACCGTACCTATGCCTACGGATGGGAGACCATCTCTGGCTCGTTTCACGAGAGCAGCAAATTCGGCACGCTGCAGTTCACCAGCGACGGCGACAATGACAAAAAGCCCTCCAGCGCGGTGGAGCCCGGCGCTGAGCCGACCACGATGCCCGACAACGGCAATAAGCCGGTTATCAAACTCGACGATAAGACCCGCGAGCGGCTCCGGGAGCAGCTAGAGATGCAGCGCAACAAAAAGATCGACCTCCCCGCTGCAGACAAGAAGGGCGACGAAGCGCAATAATGCGGACCTCATGCCTCTACCGGTAGCTCCATGGTTGACGACCTGCGCACGGGCTGTGATATCAATGAGGTTGTGCGCAAACGTGCTACCGTGTGTCCAAAGTGTGTCCATTGGACGCACACTCCATTCGAGTAGCGAAATTTACTGGGCGTTTACTTATCGTCGCTAAAACCGGGTGAGACTCTCATGTGCCGGGGCTTTTGCCCTTTCCTCACGGAGTATGAGTACGTGCTCCCCCGACGACGAAAGGACTGATAGACATGGCAAGCGACAAAAGAAAACAGAGTCTCTACTTCCCCGAGGACTACCTGGACGAGATTCGTGCCGAGTCCATTCGTCAGGACCGCTCGATGTCATGGGTGGTGCAAAAGGCCTGGGAGATCGCCAGGGACAAGGTCAAACAATTCCCTTCGGCCAACGACTTCCTCCCCGATGACGTCACGGACGAAGACGACGAGGAGTAGGCAGGCACAGCGATAGACTTTGGACCCGTATCCTTTCTCGGTGCGGGTCTTTTTTTGTGCATCCCCGCACAAAGAGAAAGCCCCCGGCGGAGACCGCCGGGGGCTTCATTTCTCCATGCTGCGAGAGCTCTAAGGCGTCGGGTGGACGTTGAATGACTTCACCGTCTTGCCCTGAGTATGCTGGCCCTCCCACGTGACCGACGTGCCGTCCTTCAGGATGCTCCAGACGTCCAAAATCGTCTTCGCCAACCCCGAATCCGTCACGTTCATATTCGTCGCAGTAAACGCGAACTCATTGCCGCCAGGCGATAGACGCGCACTCTCCACGTAGACGTTGCACTCGGCCGGCAGGAACTCCATCTCGTCGACATCGTAGCAAGCATCCGGATTGAACGACTCACCGAAGTTGCCGTAGATCTTCTCGAACGTCCCGGCTCGAGGATCGATCTTCACGATATCTCCCTGTGCGATATTCGAATACCCCTCGCCGGACTGCTCGGTGCAGTCGCGCACGCCGACGCCGTAGAAATTGCCCTGCGCATCGAATGAAAACGGACCGTTGAATTTTGTGTACGGAACGGTGTCGAGCGAATTCTTCGTCAGCTCGCAGCCATCGACAGACGGCTCGCCGGGCGCAGGCGACCGCTGTGGCGACTTCGGGGCGCCCACGACGACGCGGCCAGGAATACAAACCGCGTCTTCGGTCCCGCTACTCGGCTGATAGCATTCGTGGATGTCGCCGCACGTCCCCTCACCGCCACAGGGCATTCCAAGATCGCCCCGGTTTGGCACGTCGATGAATCGCACTGTCAACTCACGGCGTGTGCAAAACCCCTGAAACCCACACTTCTGTTCCGGTCCGCTGCATTCGGACGCGTCATCGCACGTCTGGTAGTTATTCGGACCCGAGGTCACGAGTGCGGCA
>JBNJFZ010000016.1:44362-53621 GCA_051747295.1 Myxococcota bacterium | reverse complement strand
CATCGCAGATATGGGAACGTGGATCCGAATGGTGGCGGTGGCGGCGTCCATACTGGTCGCGGTGGAGCTGCACAAATTGGTCGTACGCTTGACGGGCGGTGCTAAACATCGAGGCTGAGGTGACCGGGGCGATGCGGCTACGCGAGCCGACTCGTGGCGACGCGGCGACCCCGAAATCTCAAACCCCCAGATAGTCCTCATGCGCCGTATCCTGTCCGCACTCTTTCCCAATCCACGCTTTTGCGGGTGGGCGGTGGTCGTGCTGGTCGGGATGTGTGGTGACGACAGTGGTTGCGCCATTTGTGCGGCCATGCTGGCGTACGATTAGCATTGCTATGTGTCGATGGTTTCACTACCGTGTG
Organism: Myxococcota bacterium; assembly: GCA_051747295.1. Classification (GTDB taxonomy): domain Bacteria; phylum Myxococcota_A; class Bradymonadia; order Bradymonadales; family Bradymonadaceae; genus JBNJFZ01. Next base: position 53,259 of record JBNJFZ010000016.1, on the reverse strand, counting down.
TGTACTTCGACGTCATCTGGTACCTCGACGTCGAGATCGAAGTAGCCATACCCAGGGTACAGGGGGGTGATGCGAGCGCAGTCGGCTTCCGACGCGCCATCTGACAGGAGTGCTCTATGAGACGCACATCGCTATTTCTATCTCTGATCTTCGCTTCAAGCCTGCTCCTCGGAACAGCCTGCGGTGACTCTGACAATAACGGAACATCGAACAACGGAACGTCGAACAACGACGTGGGAACGGATGATGCCGGAGACGGCGGCGACGACGTCGAGAATGATGCTGCCGGTGACAGCGACGATATGGCTGACGCTGACGGCGCAGAGAGCCCTGAGCCGGTCGATCTGGGGGCGGCAGGTGACTACGTGATTCTGGCGAAGTCCGGGATTTCCTCCACCGGTGATACCGAGATCGTCGGGGACGTCGGAATCAGCCCGGCGAGTGCCTCGGATATCACGGGCTTTAGCCTGAGTGCCCCGCCGACGACGCACACGACGTCGCCGCTGGTCACGGGAGAAGTGCACGCAGCCGACTACGATGAGCCCACGCCCACGAATTTGACCACGGCGGTCAGCGCCATGGAGACCGCGTATACGGACGCTGCAGGGCGAACGTTGCCGGACTTCACGGAGCTAGGCGCGGGAAATGTCGACGGTCTCACCCTCGAGCCGGGCCTCTACAAGTGGGGAACAGGCGTCACGATCCCCAACGGCGTCACCTTGAACGGCGATGCCAACGACGTCTGGATCTTCCAGATCGGCCAGGACCTCAACCTCGGGAACGGGGCGAGCGTGACGCTCACAGGCGGTGCGCTTGCGGAGAACGTGTTCTGGCAGGTTGCAGGTCAAACGACACTCGGCACCACGTCTGACTTCAGTGGCATCCTGCTGTGTCAGACCCTGATCGAGGTGAATACCGGGGCGTCGATACTCGGTCGCGCATATGCCCAGACCGCGGTCACGCTCGACGCAGCGACCGTCACGCAGCCGTAGTCCGTACTCCTATCTCGCCCTCGCTCAGTCCGGGGTTTCCGGATGAGGACTATCTCGGCGATGACTGCTTCGCGTGTGTCATCGCCGAGCACTCGACTGCCGAGATGAGTGCCGTAGTGACGCCTTCCACAAAGACGCCGGATCACATTCCGGGGTTTGTGCTCGGAGCCACCTCAGCGACGATTCTCTCGCTTTCTTCCCACAATCGCTTCGCCAGGTCCGCGTCGCGGGAATTACGACTCGAACCGGCGAGGTTGCAGTCGGCGAAGTACTCGCCGTTGAGGTCGGCTGCGTCGGGGTGGACCGCTACGTAGGTCTGAGTGGCCGCCCCCTGTTCGGTAGTCTTGAAGAAGAGCTTACCGCCGAGGGTCATCCCGGCGCGCATCACCGGGTTCATGTGGCGCCCAAGGTTGGTGTTGATGACGCCCGGATGGATGGCGTTAGCGACACGATCGGTGTCGCCCTCCCCGAAGCGCCTGGCCAGCTCGCGGGCGAAGAGCAAGTTCGCCAGCTTCGACTGACCGTAGGCCGGCCAGCTGGCATAGCCATGTTCGCCGGAGAGGTTGTCGAATTGGATGCCCTCGCCGGGGGCGACCTTGTGCCCGTAGCTGCTGACCATGACGACCCGCCCGTCGTTCGAGAGTTGCTCGAGCAGTCCCGTGACCAGGATGAAGTGGCCGATATGATTGGTGAAGAACTGCCGCTCGTAGCCGTAGATCTGCTCGAGCTCGGGCAGGGCCATGATCCCGGCGTTGCAGATGATCGCGTCGATGGGCTGGTCGAACTCTCGGACCGCCTCGACGCAGGCCCGCACAGAGTCTGGCTCCGACAACTCACAGACGAACGGCTCGGCGGGACCGACGACCGAATCGCAGGCCTGGCGTGCTTTCTCGTCGGTGCGCGCGCATCCCAGGACACGCGCGCCGCGCATCGTCAGCACGCGCATCGTCTCGTAGCCCAGCCCCGAGTTACACCCGGTCACGAGCACGTTTTTGCCCCGAAGGTCGAGGCCCTGGGTAACGCCTTCGGCCGTCGAGCCGGCGCCAAATCCAGTGGGGCCGGTGCATCTGAAAAGTGCGGATAGCGACATAGATTCTCCTGTAGATCAAAGTCGTTGATGGACAAGTCGTTCAGGTGCCCACGCCCAGATAGGTCAGCATCAGGCGCGTGGTGTGCTCGGTGAGTGATTCGTCTTCGAGTAGTTCCGGTCGGTCGAGCAGCGTGCACTGCACGACCCCGTGGCAGGCCGTCACGGCCATAAAGGCGGCCATGTGCAGGTCCTCGACGCCGAGCTCGTCGCGGCGTGCTTCGAGGGCGAACTCCACCAACTCAGAGGCGCGCTGCGTCCAATCGCGCAGCACGTCGACTTGCCCGATCTGAGGCAACTCCTGGAGCAGTACGCGGCTCAACTCCGGCTCGGCCCGCTTGGCCTCGAGCATCCGCTCGACGAGATGACGCACGACGTCTTCGGTGGGAGCGCCGGCGAGTTCGTCGAGCCCCGCGACCAGGATGTCGAATTGGCGGTCGGCGAATCGCTCGACGACCGACGCGACGACCGCCTCTTTATTTGGGAAGTACTGATACAGCGAGCCGATGCTGACGCCCGCACGCTCGGCGAGTCCGTTGGTGGTCAGGTCGTGGTAGCCGTCCTCGACCAAAAGTTGAGCACCGGCCTCGACGATCGCCTCGAAAGTCGCTCGCGATCGCGCCTGCTTGGGTTTCTTGCGGGGTTCGAAGTCGTTCATGGGTCCACTACAAATGCGAGTTTATAATATGAGCTATTGCTCATATTCTTGGTGTATGTGAGTAATAGCTCATATTTTGGTCAGTGTCCACCGAGGAGAATTCATGATGACGCAAATCGTTCAGACGCTACGAAGACTAGCCGATCGGGCCCCGAAGCACGCTCGGCCACCGGGGCCGCGTGGGCTCGGACTATTGAGGGTGCACGTCGAATTTAGCCGTAATCAGATAGGCTGCCTGAGCCGAATCGCCAACGACTACGGGGGGATCAGCTCTCTTCGCCTGGGCGGGTTCAACACCTATCTCATCACCGAGCCGGAGTTGATCGAGGATGTACTGCTTCGCAAGAGCGACGCCTTCCACAAGGACGCGCTCACCGGCGAGCTGTCTGAGGTGCTCGGCCAGGGTCTGTTGACCAGCGAGGACCCGGTGTGGCGGCGTCAGCGAAAGCTCATATCACCGGCGCTGCGCCGCAAGCAGATCGCTCATTACGGCGACACGATGGTCGCCCGCACCCGCGAGATGCTCGCAAGGTGGGGCGACGGTGACGTCGTCCCGCTGCACCGCGACATCATGGAGGCCACGTTGCGCATCGTCGTCGAGACGCTCTTCGGGCTGGAGTTCGAGGAGGATATCGACGAGGTCGCCGGCGCGCTCGACGCGGTCGTCGAGCACTTCCACGAGCAGGGCCACACGCTGTGGCGTTTTGTCCCCGAGCCGCTGCCGACGCCGATGCGCGGCAAGTTGTCCGGCGCGGTCGCCAGGCTCGACGCGACTATCTATGGGTTGATCGATGGGCGTCGAAAGGATCCCACACCCGGCGACGATCTGCTCCATCATCTCCTGGTCGCCGTCGACGACGACGGCAACGCGATGACCGACCGACAACTGCGCGACGAGGTCCTCACGATGTTCATCGCAGGGCACGAGACCACGGCGCTGGCGATCATGTACGCATGGCATCTGGTCAGCAGACATCCGGAGGTCGCCGAGAGGCTTCGCGAGGAGGTCGATCGTGTCCTTGGTGGGCGTGACGCGGTCGCCGGTGACATCGGAAAGCTGCCGTATACCCGCGCCATCGTCCAGGAGTCGCTGCGCCTGTATCCGCCGGCGTGGATCGTCGGCCGAGAGCCACACGAGGATGTCGAAATCGGCGGCTGGACGATCCCATCCGGTGCTCAGGTGCTGCTGCCGCAGTCGGTCGTGCACCGTGACCCGCGTTGGTACGACCGCCCCGATGAATTCAGCCCCGAGCGTTGGCTCGACGATCTCGATGACGAGCTGCCGCGATTCGCCTACTTTCCGTTCGGCGGGGGGCGACGGGTGTGCATCGGGAACTACTTTGCCAGGATGGAGGCGATGTTGGTCGTGGCCACGATGGCTCAACACGTCGAACTGGAGCCGATGACCGACGAGGCGCTCAGAACGCAGCCATCGATCACCCAGCGTCCTGCAGGAAGCATTCACATGAGGGTCCGACACCGCTGAACCGCACGGGCTGGACCGGTTGTCCGGTGCAATCCTCGACGAGGCGACAGCTCGGTCGGGGCGTGGGGGCTTCGCGCATTCAGTTTCACCGGGGGCTGGAGCGAAACGCGGGCTGACAGTGACGCCGACGAGTCGCTCGTAGGCGCCGCGGGCGCGGTCGCCATACGCCTTTGAGTCCTCGCCCGCTGAATGCATGAGAATTAGGAGCGGAGCTTATGTCGAGGACATCTAGTCAGGCTTGTCCGTGTGTGGCATTTAGAGGGGTACGGTTTTGCCAATCGATGCGGTTTCGGAGCAACTATGAGGGATGTCTCGCTAGGTTCAGGCAGGTGGCGCGAGCTCGCCGATTTCTGGAGAGAGATCGCATCTGTTCCTCAGATCGCGTTCGAGCCGGGAGTCGAACGATTAGTCGGGCGGCTCCAGTCGTTGATGCGTGGGTCGCACGTGATGCTGGTCGTTCAGGTCCGAGTGGAGCCATCTTCGGTGGGCTTGAGCGGGTTTCAGCCGGTGCTCTCGCGGGATTTCGGCCCCGATGCCGAAGCACGCCTGACCATCACCCAGAAGTGGGCGGCGCACGAGCCGCTGCTTCATGAGGACCCGATTCTACGCCGGGTGGTCGAAGGGCAGGGGGGCGTGCGCGTCGTGCGACATCGGGCCGACGTCGACGCCACACAGTGGAAGGACGCACCGGTGCGCCGCCTGCTCGAGCAGCTCAAGCTCGAGGACCGGGTCAACCTGGTCGTGCCGGTTCATTCGGACGTCGAAGTCTCGTTTTGCATCGATCGGCCACTGGGCGAGCCAGTCTTCGACGACGTCGACCGCGACATGCTCCACCATGTGGGCGAGGGGTTGGTCTCTTTTGCGGCCAACTTCGTTCGCTTTCACGGTCTCATGCCCGGCCAGCGACGCCTCGACGACCTTGAGCGGCACCTCCTCGCTGACTTGTTGAGCCCGGCCACCGAAGCCGAGATGGCTGCGGCAACCGGCGTCGATGAGCGCACCGTCGAACAACGTGCCGCAGGCGTCTACGAGAAGTTGAACGTCAGGTCGCGACTCGAGCTCTTCCACCTCTGGAAATCTGCCGGTGCGGATCGCGTCTCACGAGAGCAAGGGGAGGCGCTTCCCGCAGCGCCCGACGCGCCGCTGGAGTCCGGACCACTTTTGCCACGGGTTCGAGATGCGATCGACCAGGCGCTCAATGACGGAGACGTCAATATCGAGGCTGTTGCTCGAGACCTCGGGGTGAGCGTGCGGGCTCTCCAACGCGAACTCGGTGCCGCGGGTACCTCGTTTTCGGAGATCGCCGAGGAGCGTCGGAAGAACCTCGCGATGGTCTTGCTCGCACTCCCCTGGATGGGCTTCGGCGAGGTCGCGGAGAGGTTGAATTACGCCCAGGTGTCGAGCTTCAACCGGGCAGTCGCGCGCTGGACCGACCGCACTCCCTCTCAGTTGCGCGAGGAGCTGCTCGACGACCATCGAACGCGACGGCAACTCACCGACAAAGACGACTGAGTGACGCCGCTCCAGACCCGGTGGGGGTCAAAAGACAACAAACAGGCGCGTGATGCGAAGGCGCTGGCGTCTTTTATGAATTATCCTCTCTCGAATGGATATCTATCGACACTTTTCGAGAGCGAGTTCGACATGAGGGTTCAATTCTGCGTGATCGTCTGCCTGGCTTCGCTGGTCGTGAGCGCGACCGAAGCCCGAGCACAAAGGAGCATCATTGTCGGGGGGTTCGGCTATCAGGGTGTGTCCAGCGAACTCACTGGGCTTGGCTATGCCCACGATGTCGACTCACGCGGTCAGTATGCCTTGCCCGTCTCCGAGACGACGGCCAGTAACTACGACATCGTCATCGTGAGCGAGGCGTCCATCGTCGGAAGTGGGCCGGATTACACCAGCTTACTCAACGCTGGAGCGAACGTCTTGATCATCGGGGGGCAGGGGGACATGCACACGTGGCTCGCGCCATACTTCGACGTGATCGACGTCGACGGCACCAGCCACGATTCCAATTCCTGCTCGCCAGATTGGACGAAAGGCGCGGCGCATCCAGTCACGCAGTATATGCCGGCGACCGACGATTCGTCGGCGCAGTTGTCTGCGACCTACAACGAGCACGAGGTCCACATCGACGCGGTGCAGACGGCCAACGTGGCGGTACTCGGCACCACGTGTCACGGCGGAGCAAACAATGCGTCGCTGGTGCTGCGCGACTACTCGAACCTCGGCCTGATTGTCTATGCGAACTACAACCTCATGCAAGACCCCGACGTACTGCTTTCGGGGCTGCTGCAAGGCTTTGTCGAGAACGCGCAGAACGAGGCGCCGGTCGCGGGGGATGACTCCGGGGTGACCGAGGAAGACACCACGTTGACCATCGACGTGCTCGCGAACGACACGGATCGGGAGTCCGCTTCGTTGACCCTCGCCGCTGTTGGTGCGCCGGGCAATGGAAGCGCGGCGGTCGTTTCGGGCAACATCGAGTACACCCCCGACCCCGACTTCAACGGCACGGACACGTTTGCATACACCGTCAGCGACGAAGAAGGGCTGACGGCCACGGGCACGGTGACGGTCACCGTGACACCGGTCAATGATTCGCCGGTGTTCGTCGCGCCCACGCCCGCTTACCAGGCGACGCTTCGGGTGGTCGAGGGAGATGCGCTGACGATGACGTTGGCGGCGGAAGATGTCGACGGCGACACGTTGTCGTTTGCCACAGACCCCATGCCCACCGGCGCGGTGATTGACGCGTCGACCGGGGACTTCGAGTGGATGCCTACCTGGGAAGACATCGGTTCTGTGGGGTTGACGCTGGAAGTCACGGACGGTGTCGAAACGGTGACGCGTCCAATCTCTGTCGTGGTTGGGATGCTCGACGAGGATGGCGACGGGCTCTCGGATGGAAAGGAGCTGGCCGATGGTCTGGACCCGACGACCGACGACACCGACGCCGACGGTGTGCTCGACGGGGACGACGACTGCCCGCTGGAGTGGGGAGAAGGAGCGGACGGTTGCCCCGAAGGCGGCCAGGATGACGTCGGCCCGGATGCGGGAACAGACGCTGGCCCCGACGCGGGAGCGGACGCCGGCCCGGACGCTGGTTCGGATGCTGGTTCGGATGCTGGCGGCGAGAGTGACGGCGGCCTGGACGCCGGATCCGCGGATGCCAATGGCGCGGCTGACGTCGGAGGAGCGGGGTCCTCGGACGGCACCGACGCCTCGTCCGGCTGTGGCTGCAGCGCGTCCGGAGGGACACCCGCATCCGGCGCCTTGCTGTTGCTCGTCATCGGCCTGGTCGCCCTCAGAATGCCGCGTCGGCGCCGGTTTGCCGCGTTGTTCGCGAGCATCGCCATCATCTTCGGCACCGGTTGCGGTGGCGGCGGTAGCGGGTCGGGCCCCCAGCCCGACGCCGGCGGTGCTGACACCGCGGAGACCGACGGCGCAGGGACGGACACCGACGACTTCGATGCGGGAGCGAGTTGCGTGACCGACGAAGCGCTGATCGCCGAGCCACGAAACTGTCGGCTCGACAACGACTGCGCCTGCGGTGCGTACTGCGACCTGGGCGCCTGCACCTACGATTGCCTCACAGACAGCGATTGCTCGGGAGGCGAGACGTGCAGTGACTTTGGGCGCTGCGTGGCCGCGGAGGAGCCCGGGGCTGGCATTGTCGACGACGAGCGTGGCGAGCTCGATGTCCGGCCGCGACTTCTGCCGTATCTGGGTGTCGGCGAGTCCGTTCGGCTCGAGCTGCGCGCGCTCAATTCTGCTGTCGCACGTGCTCGAATCGTCGCCTCCACCGGCCTCGAGGTCTCCTGCGCGGACGACGAGACGTTCGGCCCCGAGTGCCTGTTCGACTCCCCTGTCGCTGCCGACGAGGTGGTCACCGTCGAAGTACGCTCGAGCGAGGACGGCGAGGAGCGTCGGTTTGTCTCCATTTTCACCGCTGGGCGGGTGCAGACGGTCAGCATGGAGGCCGCGCCCGATGACCCGTCCGTCAACGCTGATCCGACCGGTATTTTCGAGGGCTATCTCCAGCCAGTCGAGGAGGGCATCGACGGCGAGCAACTGCGGCCGCTCTCGGGGGCCCAGACGATCCCGCTTCGCGCCGAGGTTCACACGGCGACCGGCGGCGTCATCGTACTGGACGAGGCGACCGGTTGGCTGCACCCGCAGGGGCAGTGGATAGGGCTTTTCGAGCCATCCACGAGCGGAAACGCGCTCTACTTGCCGTCGTTCGTCGCCCATCAGGGCGCCGTCGAGCCGGCAGCCACGACGGAATTGGTAATCTCCGGCGAGGTCGAGGGTCTCGAGTTCGCCAACGGTGGAAGCTCGCTTCAATTCGAGCTCATCCGACGCATGCACGGGATGCTGCCCGACGGGCGCGGTCCGGCTGTCCGGTATCGCGCTGTCTTCAATCGTGTCGAACGCCTGGGCGTGGGCGCGGTTGCCCCTGAGGTGCCCGACAGCGTGACGACCACGGTCGACGACGCGCAAATCCACACCCGCCTGAGCTGGGAAGCGCGCGTCGCCGCTGAGATCTCGAACGACACCCCACCGCTGACCAGCGCCCAGGTCAGAGGCTATGTCGATGCCGTACGCGGCGCGGGCTACGGACCGCTTCGATACTGTACGAATTCGCGCCAGCGCCTTCGAGACTCGACC
>JBNJFZ010000016.1:33025-44262 GCA_051747295.1 Myxococcota bacterium | reverse complement strand
ACAGAGTGTGTCGGATGCCCGCCGCGGCGCCTGTCTGCCCCGAGATCATCCTCTGCGACGCGTCCGGCGTGGAGCCGGGCGTCGATCCTCGCACAGGCGAGTACGCGTGCAGCAAGCCGGGCTATGGCGTCGCGATCGGGGCGGATATTCGAGCCGCTGGTGGCGAGCTCATCGAGTCGGACGCACTCTACGCGAGCTGCATCGCCGACCTCGACCGGCTCGCCGGCGGCGTCGATGACACCAGCGATATCGAGAGCCTGTTGGCGCCGGGCGACTGCCTCAATGCCTCGCGCTTCTTGTTCGCGCTGAGCTCGGCCGCCGATGGATCGCGCACAGCGAACCCCGACTACCCGGGCGAGGCGTTTTCGGTGACGACGCGTTCCCAGAAACACGCACATCGACTCCTGCAGCGGTGGCTGCTGCTGCACGGCTTCCTGGCCGTCGAGATGACCCAGCGCGACCAGCTCGAGCACATCCTCCGCGGAGATGGAAGTACGGCCCCGACGCCGGCCGAGGCGCTCGCTACATCGTTGCGCGGCTGGGATCTCCTGATGCACCCGCGCTATGCCACGGTGCTCGACGAACTCCCCGGTGAGGTGTTGTTGCGCCCGGACTGGCGCGTGGAGCTCGACCCGCAGTTGTCCGCATCGGCCGAACACGACCACCACGTCGGGATCCCGGTGGCGATGCTCGAAACACTCGCCCACCAATATGCACTGGCGGCCGTGCATCTGGAGCGTGCGGCTTACACGTTCGACCGGTCCGCGAGCGATGACGTCGACGCCCTGCAACGCATTGCCGAGGCGATGCGCGCCGAGGCGGTCGGGCTCTACAGTCGCGCCCGAGTAGCGGCGCAGGACGAAGGCCTCGCCGAGGTCCCCTGGGCGGGGCGCTTCGAGCAGGCACTCAACAGGCTCGACGTCGCGCGCGACCGAATGCTAGAGCGCGCCGACGAGCTTCGAAACGGCGAGCCCCCCATGCCGATTTCGGACGTCGACTTGCCGCTGTATTTCTTCGGCGACGCCGCCGCTCCTGGCGAGCGATTTGCGGCGGTCAGCGACTATCTTCTGGGGCGCGTGGGGACGAGCGACTCCGGCTGGGCCGAGCAGGCAATCAACGCGGCGGAGGCGTCTTTTCAGACCGCGCGAGCCAAGTGGACCGCGCTGCGGGAGCGCGAGTGGCGCGCCGACATCTCCCAGGCCGCTCAGGACCAACGCATCGACGACGTGCGCCAGCGCTATGGCGACCAGATCAATGAGTTGTGCTTCCTGCCGCTCGACGCATACGACGTACTCAATCTCGACGAGCTGTCGGCCGAGACGTGCTTTATCGACCAGCAGTCCCCCGAATGTGCGGTGGGTGTGCGAGACTTCGCGAGCCGCGCCACGGCGGACGATATCGCACTGCAGGCATGCTCGGTGCACGAGTTGACCAGGCTGGGGCACGGCAGCGTGAGGTTCACGGATGACGAGCTGACTTCGATCGCCAATCGATACGAGGACTGCGCGGCTATCGGCTACGACCCGGCGTGTGCGGACTTCGGTGAGGCGGGTTGCGTGGAGTGTGTCCTCCCCGATGAGGACAATATTCGTGCGCCCGTGACTCCGGCAACGATGCGCGTGATGCTCCCCGATCAGGTCGGCCAGCGTGACCACTACCGGGTTCATAAGACCTGCTCGGCAAAGCATCCGCGGGGTCGAACCGTGATCCCGGGAGCCCGAGACCTCGAGAACGCCGATTGCCTGCGAGGCTCGATGGGTGAGTCAGCGCTGACCATCCTGTCGGTCTCCAAGGACGTCGAAATCGCCAGGGCGGAGTACGACGAGCATATCGAGGATTACGATATCGCGATGCGCTCGTGCGCACGACAGCAGGCGGCCGCTGACAATATCTCGTCGGCCATCGAGAGTCACAATTCGACCATGGAGGAGCTCCGCGCCGGAAAGCTCGCCGCTGACACCACCGCGCTGGTTGCCGGTAGCATCAAAGACTGCATGAGTAATATGTCGTCGGCGGCAGGTGACGGCGCGATTTCGTTCGGGACGTCGGTCGCGTTCGCGGGCGCCGCATGTGGCGCCGGCTTCGTGGAGGCCGCTGCTGGCGTCACCTCGGCGGGGCTTCAACTGCGCATGGACAACGTCCAGGCCAGCCACGAGGCGACGGTCGCCGGATTCGAGCGCAGCGCCGACATCGATCGGTGTCGTATCGAGGCCGAACACGAGCTAGTCGGACTTCGCGGCGCGAGTTTGCGCATTGCCCAGGCAATGGATGAACTGTCGCTGGCGATGTACCAACTCGACGAGCAGAAGAACCTCGTCGCAGCGTTATTTGCGGAGGGCAAGACCTCGCTGGCTCGAGCCGAGGCTCGCGCGACGACACCGCCCGAGGGGCAGATGTGGCTCGACGAGGACGTCGACGCGTTCACCCGCCAGATGCGCCTGGCGAGGCGGCTGGCGTATCTGACAGTGCGGGCCGTGGAGTACGAGTTCCAGCAGTCGCTGACGGCGCGGTTCGACGTGCTCCGTGCGCTGAGGCCCGCCGAATTGCTGGCCGTGATCGACGACCTACGCTCTCAGGCGGCGACGCGCGGCATCAACGGCAGTCGCCCGAGCGAGTTGAAGGTCGTCTTGAGCATGCGCGACCACCTGATGCAGATCTACGACCGTACCAGCGCGCCCGACGGCGAGCACCGGCTCACCGAGGTCGAGCGCTTTCGAAGCTTGCTGTTGTCGGACCGCTTCAAGTCCTACGACGATGCGGGCGAGTTCATCGGCCTGCGCATTCCGTTCGAGTTGTCGCCGCTCGACGCGCTCGGGCTGGGCGATAGCGCGGGCATCGGCATCTTCGCTCAGACCGATTGCGCCGAGCGTCTGTGGTCGGCCAATGCCTCGGTCGTCGGTTCGGATGACGTCCTTCGCGGTGGGTCGAGCTTCACGCGCATGGACCTGCTCAAGCGCAACACGTTCTACAGCCAATGGTGCAGTGAACCACCGGAGGGTAGCGCGGAGTTCCAGATCGCGTCGGTGCGTCCGTCGGTCAACCTGTTCCGCGATCCGCAGTACGGCACCGACTTCGGCGATAGTCGTCTGGGAGTGGTGAACGGAGTGGATCTGTTCTCTCGGGCGCGCATGCAGCCGGCGGTCAACGTGGCGCGCGACGCGTTCGAGGACGATGCGTACGCCAATGGACAGACCTCCGAGTTGGCGGCGCGCGGCCTCTACGGTGACTACGCGCTGTTCATCCCGGCCAATATGTTCAGCCGCATTGAAGATGGATTGTCGACCGATGGGCTGGACGTCAACCAGGTCGACGATATCCTCATCCGACTGGACTACCTGTCGGTCGCCCGTTGAGCGGTTGTTGAACTGGCGCCGTCGGACGGCCAGCTGCCATAGCCATGTTCGCTTGCGTGAAGTCTACGCGGGCGTCTCGATGAGCGTTCGCGCGAGCTCGTTTGCGCGGGCGACGGCGCCGTTGATGTGGCCGGTGCTGACCGCCGCGGTTTCGGATGCGGCGAGGTGGATGCGGCCGTCGAGCAGTGGTTGGCGGAGCAGGGCGTGGCCGAAGAATCGGTCGAGTTGCGGTGGCGCGTCCTCCGGGACGGTCGTGGCGTCCTCCCACCATGCGTGTGCGCGGAAGGCGAGGGGATCGGCGGCGCGCTCCCCGAAGAGGCGAATGAGCTGGTCGCGGGCGGCGTCTTGCCAGCTTGGATCTTGCGCGTTGGCCTCGGGAACGAAGCCGAAAAGCGCCGCGGTATTCGAGCCGGCTGGCCCCGACATGTCGTGGATCTCGACCATCGGCCCGCGACGCGAGAATACCCGGCCGCTGAGGCCGTCCTCGCGCCAGAACCTGTCGTCATAGACGGCGACTACTTTGGCGATATCGCCCATCCAGACCGGCGTGCGCGCCAGCCGCGCCAGAGTCTCGTCGTCGACGCCCTCGACGTCGATCTGAGTGCCCAGCAGGGACGGAGGGAGGGCCACAACGAGCTGTCGCGCGTCCAACACCTCATCGCCGACATCGACGCAAACACCGTCAGCGCAGGGCCGAATCGCCCGCGCTCGACACCCCAGTCGAACGTCGGGGAGGCCCCGGGCGAGGCTGCGGGCGATCGCGGCGGTGCCTCCGGAGATGCGCCGCTCTGGGACGGCCGAGCGCGGGGCCCGAACGCGCTGCGGTGAGGGGCCGGCATCAGAGAGGTCGTCCCCGGAATCATCGATTCGAAACGTCGTCAGGCCCAACTCCGCGATGAGGTCTAAGACGGCCTGCTCGCTGTCCCACACCCAGGTAGCGCCCATGTCGGCCGCCATCCCGCCGACGTCGGGACTCCAGGTCCGCCCGCCAACGCGGTCTCGCTCTTCGAGGACGACGACCTCGCGTCCGGCTTCATGGAGTCGTCGAGCGGTGGTCAGGCCGGCGACGCCGGCGCCCAGTATGAGTATGTCGTGCATCGCGTGGTCCCGCGGGTCAGAAAAAGCTGACTCCCTTGAAGGAAACCGGACCGGGGCACTAGATCTCGGCGATGACCTTTTCTCGCTGTTCCTCGTCGAGGAGCGAGTTCTCCAGCACCTGGTCGATAAGCGCGTCGCGGTCGAGGTCCGAGACCTCGGCCATGCACCCGAGGTGGGTATTGCCCTTTCGCCAGACCTCCGCCTCGACCTCATAGTAGAGCACGCCACGAAGTACGCCCTTGGGCTTGATCTTTTCGCCGCAGACGACGCACGTTGAGCGAGCGCTCGACGCGGGTTCGACGCGCGGGGTCCCGGTGCCTTTCCCGACCGACTTGGCCTCTTCGAGGATCGCGTCCACGTCTCCGACGTCGCCTTCGTAGGCCTCGGCGGCTTCGACGAAGTCTCTTGCATCGAGCGCCGCACCGCACACCAGGTGATACCAGCGGTAGCTGTCATAGCGCTCGTTGTATTCACCGAAACGCGGCTCTCCCTTCTCGATTTTCTTCTTACATCCGCCGCATTTGGACCGGCCCGACTTTGCCGGTTCGATGATCGATGTCGTCATATCCTGTCTCCGTTGAAAGGTGCGGTCGATTTAGAGCCAATCGCGACGGCGGTCAACCTCAGGTGTCGATAGCAGCCGTGGCTCTCGACCCCTGACTCCGGAGAAGAAACGCTCCACCCGACCAGAAATGGACAGCCTCCCCTCAGTCTCGGCCGCCCAGAAACACCGGCTCTTTGTCCTCGGGCATCTCGGCCAATTCGTCGTCGGTCAGCCGCGAATAGATCTCGATGAGGTTGCCGCCCGGATCTTTGAGCCACAATTCGTGTAGCGGTGTACCGTACCAGGTCGTCCTCGCGGGCTTTTCGACGTGAAAGTCGGCCTCACGAGCTCGCTCGTGGGCATCGATGACCGCTTGTTTGCCGTCCACGGCGATGCCCAGGTGATAGAGCGTGTCCTGATGCAATTCTTTGCCGTCGTCGACCAGGATGACGAAATTCGTGCGGAGCTTTTCGCTGACGAAGGTCACGTAGCGATGGGTCCAGGCCTTGGGCTCGACGTCGAGCAGCCAGCTATAGAACCTGGCGGCTGCCGGTAGGTCTGGCACGCGGATGCTGCCGTGAAACTCGGTCGGCTCCGGACTCTCCGGGCGGTCACGGACGGCGGCGAGGACCTCGAGGCGCATCTTGATCTTGTCGCGCGCCTGGCGAAATCGCTCGATCATCTCGGCGTCGTCGACGCTCGGGTCGTCGGTGTCTGGGTCGTCGATGGGCCAGTGGTAGCGCTCGGCGTCGGACAAAAAGACCGGACACACCTCTTCGGCACACAACGTGATGACGGTGTCGACCGTACCCGGATCGACGTCGTCGACCGAGGTCGACTCCTGGTCGCTGATGTCGATGCCGAGCTCGCCCATCGCTTCGATGGCCCACGGGTTGACCCGTGAGGGATTCGAGCCGGCTGATTGCACGCTGACATCGTCACCGAAGATGTCGCGGGCGAGGCCTTCGGCCATCTGGCTTCGGGCGGAGTTGGCGACACATAAAAACAGGATGTTCTTCATGGCGTTTCTCTGTTCGAGGCGGTTGGGACTGTCATTCGGGAAAATACGACTTGGTCGCGTTGGCGATGCGTACAAGGGCGAGCATCAGGGGCACCTCGACGAGCACGCCGACGACCGTGACGAGGGCGGCGCCCGAGTGGATGCCGAATAAGACGATGGCCGCGGCGACGGCGAGCTCGAAGAAGTTGCTCGAGCCGATCAGCGCGGCCGGCGCGGCGATGCAGTGGCGCACCTTCCAGACCTTGGCCCACCCGTACGCGAGCGAGAAGACGAAGAACGTTTGCAGCACCAGCGGGATGGCGATCAGCCCAATATGCAGCGGGTTGTCCAGGATGACCTCGCCCTGGAAGGAGAATAGCAGCACCAGCGTGGCCAAAAGGCCGACCATCGTGACGGGGCCGAATTTCGGCAGGAATTCGTCGTCGAACCACTGCTGGCCCTTTGTCTTGATAAGCGCGGTGCGCGTGACGTAGCCGGCGGCCAGCGGGATGACCACGTAGAGCACCACCGAAAGCAACACGGTTTGCCAGGGGACGAAGATGTCCCCGAGCCCCAGCAAGAACATGACGATCGGGGCGAACGCGAACAGCATGATGAGGTCGTTGATGGCCACCTGCACAAGCGTGTACGCCGGGTCTCCGTCCGTCAGGTAGCTCCAGACGAATACCATCGCCGTGCACGGTGCTGCGCCCAACAGGACCGCTCCAGCCAGGTATTCGGACTGGAGCTCGGGGGTGATGAATGGGTCGAAGGCGACGGTGAAGAAGAACCAGGCGATCGCGAACATCGAGAACGGCTTGATGAGCCAGTTGACTGCGAGCGTGACCGTCAGTCCGCGTGGCTCTTTGCGTACGCCGACGACGCTCTTGAAGTCGACCTGGAGCATCATCGGGAAGATCATCACCCAGATGAGCACCGCGACCGGCAGGTTGACCTCTGCGTAGTTCATCTCGCCGAGCACATTCGGCACGAAGGGGATGAACTGGCCAATGGCGACCCCGGCGGCGATACAAAGCGCGACCCAGAGGGTGAGATAGCGCTCGAAGAAGCCGATATCCTTATTCGCTCCCTCGAGGTCGACCGGGGGCGTGATATTGCTGGAATCCGTCATGATTGAGGGACCTATGGAGTTTATCCTATTTACAGCGGGAACCTAACGACCCTGACAGGCTTCGTCAATCGTTTATAGTAAATAGGCGATTAAGTCGCGGCAATTCGCAAAATAGTTCTCATCCGGAAACCCCGGACTGAGCGAGGGCGAGATGATTTTTGCGAGGTCGAAGTCGGCTGAAGCAGGCGTAGCCGTAGGCTACGTCGATGCAAGACGACGCAGAGCTCGTGAAAATCAGCCGCCATTCGCGACCGGAGTGGGTTTCCGGACGGGAACTAAATAGTTGCCCAAACCCGTGTGGTCTGCGATGAAGTAAGTGATGCCTACTGTCGATCCCCAAATCTGGTTGTACCTCGGCCTCGCGTTGGCGCTCGGGTTGTTCGTCGGCCTGGAGCGCGAGCAGTCGGGGCATGGCATCGGTATCCGGACCTTTCCTTTGATCACCGTGTTCGGGGCGTGTGCGGCGCTTCTGGGCGATATGCTCGGCGAGTGGATCATCCCGACGGGGTTGGTCGTGTTGGGCGCGTCCCTGGTGGCGCACGACTTATTGGCTGACGTCAGCGGTGCGGCAGAGTCAGAGGAGCCAGACGAACCAGAGGAGCCAGACGACCCGGACGAATCAGAACAGCCGGACGAATCAGAACAGCCGGAAGTAGCAGACGACATCGGTAGGTCCAGCGAAGCCGGAACGACCACAATCGTTGCGGCGCTGGTGATGTATGTCGTCGGGGCGCTGTTGATCGCGGGCTACGCGCCGATCGGAGTTGCCGTCGGGGGGATGACCGCCGTGCTTTTGCACTGGAAACGTCCGCTGCATAACTTCGCCGATCGCCTCGGGCCGGCCGGCTCGCGGGCCGTCTATCGGTTCGTCCTGCTCGCCGTCGTCGTGCTACCGGTGCTTCCGGATCGAACCTACGGCCCGTACGACGTCTTCAATCCGTTCCAGATCTGGCTGATCGTCGTCCTGATCGTCGGCATTAGTATCATCGGCTATATTCTCTACCGCTTCGTCGGCCCGCGGGCCGGGGTCGTCCTGGGGGGCGTGGTCGGTGGGATCGTCTCGAGTACCGCGGCGACGGTCTCGTATGCCCGGCGGGCCAAACGTGCCCCATCCGTCGCGGCGGGGGCCGCGGTCGCGATCATGATCGCCTCGACCTTGTCTTTCGTCCGCATCGTTATCGAGGTGCTGGTGGTCGCCTGGGATATCCGGTGGGTCGTGGTGCCAAAATTCGCTTTGCTTATCGCCGTGATGGCGATCGTGTCGGGGGTGGCCTACTGGGTGACCGACGAGTTCGATGTCGAAGGTGACCATCAGCCCGAGAACCCGGCGAGTCTGAAAGTCGCGGTGGTGTTCGGCGTGATGTACGCCATCATTTTGTTCGCCGTCGCCGCCACGGAGGAGCACTTCGGGGATACCGGGATGTACGTGCTCGCGACGATCTCGGGGCTTACGGACGTCGACGCCATCACCCTGTCGACCGCCGAGATGATCCAGGCCGGGCGCGTCTCCGAGGAGGTCGGCTGGCGGATGATGTTGATCGGCGGTATCTCGAATATGGCCTTCAAGGGAGGGGTTGCGGCGGTGTTGGGCGGCCGGAAATTGCTGTATCGCATCGCCGCGATGTTCGGCATCACCCTGCTCACCGGCCTCGGTATTCTGTTGTTCTGGCCGGCTGCCTAAGAATACCCGGCACTGGATATTTAGCCCCTCGGTACGACGCACTGTTGGGTCACCTCTTAGCCTCAGATTTCAGGGCTCTTCGGATGCGACGTCGCTCAGGTACTCGAGGTCATCGAGATCCTTCGCGCGTCCGGACGCCCGCTTGTTGGCAAGGAGGTCATCGAGCTCAATGATCGGCACGGTGACGTCAATGTCCTTGATTTCGTCGAGAATCCGGTGTGACCAGGCGGTTTCGAAGTCGATTCCCGAGATGTCATTGACGAGGTCGACACGATGAGGTGGCAATCCGAACTGTAAGACGAGGTCGGGGACGAGCAAGTCATCGGCGTTCGAGAGACCTGGCACACCGTCGCCAAAGAACTCGCCGAGCGCGCAATAGAGGCGCTCGGCATTATCGGGCTCGCGACGGAAAAAGAAATCGACCTCTCCCGTAGAGCGCGAGTATCCGTAGTAGTTTACCGCGATGCCGCCGATGAGGAGGTACTCGACGTCGTGTTTGTTCAGTAGCTCGATGAGCTCAACATGATCCTCGGTGAAGAATTGCGGCAGCATCAGTGGTCCCGAGTCCCGACTTCGACCACGCCCGTCTCCCGAACGTCGGGGTTGTCATCTCCCCATACGCGGCGCTGGAGTTCGATGAAGTGTTTCATTCGCTCATACGGCGATAGCTCTGCCTGTCGGGCGATTTCATGTTCACGAGCGTCTTCATGACTGTGAAAGACTCGAACCGTATCGCGGAGGCTGCCGCGCTCGGCGTTGTCGTCGTCCAGCTTATCTGATTCAGCGTCTTGCTTGGGCATGAGAGCTTCTCCAACTGACCGGTCGTGGGTCGTTTGTTTCCAGTCCTAAAGGTAGTGACTGCCCGGCCGAACGGCAACTTGATGAGAGTGCAACCAGCGAGAATTAGGCAGTCTCGGCGCTCGGCGACCCCACCGAAGTTAAGCTATCGACGAGCGACCGAAACCGAGCGATGGCCGCTGGCTCGACGCAGTAGCACACCTTTGGGCCGTCGACCTCGCCGCGGATGAGGCCGGCGGATTTGAGCTTCTTGAGGTGCTGGGAGACGGTCGACTGGGCCAGGGGTAACTCGTCGACGATCTCGCCGCAGATGCAGGCTTGCTTTTGAAGCAGCAGACGGATGATGGCGACGCGCGCCGGATGTCCGAGCGCCTTGGCGTAGGTGGCGAGCTGGTCGGCATCGAATGGGACCGCGCCTTCGTCAGGTTCTTCGACCACCTTCGGAGGGGGACAACAACGAGTGTTATCTGTGCTCATATCTTGCCTCGTGCACGAGTTTATCGATCATCGTGGATAAGCGATAGAGAGCGCGCGTGTCAATCAGATGCCTCGCCCCCTGATGGGTATTCCGTGCGATATTCCCATCGGCCATGCGTGCGTGATACGGTCACGTCACGCGAGTCATAGCTGCTTTGGAGGACGCCAATGCCGAGATATTTCACCCGGATGATCTTCGTGTATATTGCGTCATGCGCCCTGATCTGCGCCGGCTGCGAGGGGAGCAATGGCGACGCCAGCAACGATGTCAGCGAGTCAGATACCGTCGACATATCCGACGCGGACGATGCGAGTCCCGACGACAGCTCGACGGCTGACAGCGCTACGGATTCCGGCGCAGTCGACGTCGCCGATGTGGAGGACGATACGTCGATAAGCGAGCCGGTCGTCCCGACGCGCTTCGACTTCTGCCAGACCGACGCGGTCGGCGAGACCCACGAGGCCACGCCTGACGACTACCGCGCGAAGCTCGACTCCATGGCAGCCGGCGACGTCTTGCAACTCGCCGCGGGCACCTATGACCGAGGACTCCCCATTCGCGACATGAACGGCTCGGAAGGGAATTGCTTCGTCATCGAGGGACCTGATGTCGGCGACCCGGCCGTGTTCACGGGGAGCTCATCACGGAATACCGTCAGTATCGGCAACTCCAGCTACGTCGTCGTGCGCGATATCGAGTTGGACGGGGACGGTGAAATCGGAGACGCGGTCAAGGCCGAAGGGTGGTCTGATTATGCCCACCACATCGTGCTCGAGGGCCTGCGCATCTACAACCATGCGTCCAGCCAGGGCATTGTCGGCATTTCGACCAAGGGCCCGGCGTGGCGCTGGGTCATTCGTGGCAACCACATTGAGACGGCCGGCACGGGCCTGTACCTGGGCAACTCGAATGGCGAGGATCCGTTCGTGGATGGGCTGATCGAGTACAACGTCGTGCTCGACACGGTCGGCTACAACATGCAGATCAAGCACCAGAATGCTCGCCCCGACGTGGAGGGCATGCCCGAGTCCGGGACGACGATTATCCGCCACAACGTGTTCAGCAAGGCCAACGGCGCCAACGCCGGCAGCCCGCGCCCGAACCTGTTGCTGGGCCATTTCCCGCCGTCCGGGGCGGGCGCCGACGACCAGTA
>JBNJFZ010000016.1:15735-32925 GCA_051747295.1 Myxococcota bacterium | reverse complement strand
GACTTCGACGGCCGCCAACGCGACTTCACGACCGCAGGCGCGTACGCAGGCCCGGCCGGCGACGAGAGCTGGCAGCTCGAACGATCCGCCAAACCCCGTCTGTCACAGCCTTAGTACCTCGGACATAAGTATGACCCCACTCCACGGTCACCGAGGTGATCTGCGGTCCGGTAATGGCGTTTTCGGTGTCTTGATCCGTGTCCGATGCTGACGAGACGCGTCGTGCGGATCATTCCTGCCTGCGTTGCTTCCAATCCCGGACCATCTGGTGGACCCGGTCCTTGACGAAGTGTCCGTAGAAGAGCCGGACCGCCACGAGCGCGGCGCTGATCGCGGTGAGCTCGAGGGCGTATTCGACCACGAAGGCCCGGGCGAGCTCGACGTACTCGATGAGCGCTTCGCCGGCGAAGTAGGCCGCGACCACCCAGACGGCCTGCGCGGGCGCCACGAGCCAGTAGAAGGTGCGTCGCTCGACACCCGCCACGCCGGCCACCGTCCCGAGCACGGGCCCCGGCACGGCGAAGATCGCGACCACCGAGGCGCGTCGAACGAGATCGAGCAGCCCCTCGGTGTACGCGGGCGGAAAGGGCAGTCGCTCGAGCAGCCACTCCAAAGCGCTGGCTCCAAGCGTATGGCCGAACTGAAACCCCACCAGCGACTGTGCGGTGGCCGAGACGAGGGCGACGGGAAAATAGACCGCCGGGCCCACCATCGGAGCTACGGCGACGAGGTAGATCAAGAAAGGGCTCAGGACGATGAGGAGCACGGGGGCGTGTGCGAAGAGGATTGGGGAGATCGCGGCGCCTACGATGCGGGCGGCCACCATGGCGGAAAATACAACCGCGACCAGGCCTCCCGATTTTTCGTCCTCGTTCTCCACGTGAAAGGTCCTGCCTGAGAGTTCGCGAGTCGACCTGCTGCAGAAGTCGGCGCACCAGGCCCTCTACAACACATCAGGTAACCCTGCATTTATCAACAGACCACCCCGGCTTCGCAGAATTTGTGCGACGTGGACTCGTCGAGAAGCCGACGTGCATCACTCGATCGTAGCCATGAATTCACCGCAACCTGGCATCTCGGCGCCCATATACGGGTTCGATATCTCCTTGTCTGTCGACAGCCAATACGCGCCGTCTCCGTCCATGGCCATCGGGCAGTGGGCGACATGAACCGGATGATCCGTTCCGCCGAAGCTGTGGAGCGCGCCGTAGATGCCCTCTGACATGTGGCTGAATTGCTCGCGCATGGTCTTCATGTCATCGGCTTCCATCATGTGTCCGAGGCTGTCGCTCATGACCTTTTGGTGGGTCTTCCAGGCTTTCTGCGCCTCTCCTTCGAGGGCGCTGCCATCGAGCTTCCCCATCTGCTCGTGCATCTTCTCGGCGGCAGCCGAAGCGGCCTTCGAGTCATCCGAGACCATCGCCTCGGACATCGCCATATAGTGGTCGTGCATATGGCCGAGTCCGGAGCGGAAGTCCTGCGGGGCGTCGGCCCGCTCATCCAAAATGATCATCTCGTCGTGCATGAAGTTGGCGTGGACGGGCTCGCTATCGGCCTTCGTGCCGCCATGGCCCATGCCCTCCATGTCCATATGTTGAGCGGCTTCGTCGGCTTCGGATTCGCCGTTGTCATCAGTCGCTTCGCCGGCCTGGGTCGGCTTCGACGACGCTGACTCTGCGGAGGCCGCCTCCTCTTTTTTGTTCTCGCACCCCGTGAGCGAACCCACGATGAGCAAACTTGCGATGGCGAAAATTACGGTGAGCTTCGTGTTCATCATATGGGTCTCTCCGGTGTCTGTGAGGTCTCGTGACTCAATGCTCGAGTTGGCGATTAGCTGTGTATTGCAAGACGAACGCCAGATGGCCGCCGGGCGATAGATGGAGTTCAGGGTTGTTGATTGCGGTCTGCGGTCGATGATGAGGCACATCGGCCGTACGAGTTGTCGAATT
The DNA here is from genome assembly GCA_051747295.1 of Myxococcota bacterium. Classification (GTDB taxonomy): domain Bacteria; phylum Myxococcota_A; class Bradymonadia; order Bradymonadales; family Bradymonadaceae; genus JBNJFZ01. The sequence continues at coordinate 30,976 of JBNJFZ010000016.1, read as the reverse complement.
GTGTGCATCCGTTGTCGACTATTCTACATCGGGACCGCGGAGTTCATCGGACGAGGCTTGTGAAGGGATGATGTCGATGGAGTGGTTTTTGCAGACTCTTTCGACTAGGTTTGAATCGACGAAGTCAGGCGCGGAACGGAGTTTTTCTCTACGAGGAGCGACACATGAAGGTTGGAAAGATGACAGTGCTTTTGGTGCTCATCAGCTTTACGACAGCCTGTGCGAGCGGGTCGCAGGATACCGACCCCGACGACATGAGCGTCGAGGAACACCAGGCTGCGGCTCAAGAGCACGAGGAGAAAGCCGAACAGCACGCCGAGCAATATGATTCGGATGCAGAATCCCAGCGTCAGTCGCCCGGGGTCTCCACGAGCACCGATACCCCCGAAATCGAGTATGACTTGGAGGCCTACAACCCTACCGAGAAGCACAAAGAGTATGCAGAACGCCACGCAAAGCACGCGAACCAGCACGAGGAGGCCGCGCAAGCGTTGCTGAACTACGAGGAAAAACATTGCCAGAAGTTCCCCGAGGAGACCCGGGCGACGTGTCCGCTCATGGGGCAGGTCGCTTCTGCAGTAGACGTGGATAGCGGAGTTGAGATGTCATTCGACGAGGGTGTCAACTTTGAAGCAATGGTCGACCACATCCGGTGTCATTACGCCTTCGCTCGCACCGAAGGGCACGAGGGCATGGCGACATGTCCTCTTTATGTGAAGAAAATCGAGATCGACTCCGACTCCGAGGCGCGGACCGTGACGATCAAGGCTGAGGGGGATGAGGCGGTCGAGAAGGTCCGCGAACGAGCCAGAGCGCATGTTGTACAACCCTAAACTAGGCGTTCGACAAAATCGGTTACTCGGCCGCCGGGGGCTGGCGGCGGGAGGTCCCCGACATTCGTGCTTAGATTCCCAGACAGAGCGATGGACACCATCACGGGAGACAGCATGATCCGAGTGCGCGTGAATCAGATATGGGCTCGTTGGCTCTGTGCGGGGCTGCTGCTCGGCGGGCTTCTAGCGACATCGACTACAGCCGCCGCGCAAGGCTCTGAGGCGAGCTTCGAGGAGGACCCGCACGTGGCATTTGAGTCGCTGTGGGTGCAGTCGCGCAGTGGCCGAATGGTCGTCAACTACGAGATCAGCGACGACGATTGGAAGCGCCTCGAGAAGGCCGACGCGGCGCTCTGGGTGACGCTGTACTTTCCATCCGAGTTTGACCCGCCCGCGCTCGAGCCGACCTATACCGTGCAGATGGATGCCCAGACCGGCAAGGCGAAGTTTCCACGCTGGCTGCGGCCTCCGGACGGTGATGAGGTCGAGATGTGCATCAGTGCGACACAGGCGGGCGACAACCTGGGTCTTCGGCGGGGTTTCCTCTGTGATTCGCTACTGAATCGACAGATTGAAGACCGCGAGCCTGGCGCCGGCCAGGCCGCGGCGACCGTCCAGATGACCTATCGGCCGGGCATCCCGACGTATCCGCTCCCGGGCACGCTGCCTGATTTCAACCCACCGACGCCGCAGGGGTTACCGCAGGTCAACTGAGCCGGCTCCGCCGGGGCCGGTGTCCCCAGCATCGCCATCACCGCCACCTTCTTGGTATTTGGTAGGATCCGGGGCAACGAGTGGTTCGGTCTATTCTTCGGGGTATCCCTGCTCGAGCCAGTCGAGCACCACCTGGGCGTCCGCGGCGTTGACGCGGTGGTTGATCTCCATTTTTTCCTCGAGGACGTTTCCTCTAGGTCCCTCGATCCATTCGTCGACTACGCTTCGATACGTATCTGTGACGTCGGCGTGACAGTTCTTGCAGTTCCGAGCCTCGAAGATCGCGGAGACCTCGGCCCATGTAACCTCCTGCGGCGCAGTATCGGTCTCGGCATCCTCACCATCCGTGTCTGAACCGCTGGTATCTTCGCTCAAATCACCCGCATCCGCGACGTTGTTGGTCTCATTATTCTCGTTGTCATTGTCGGCACATCCAAACGCAGCCAGTGCGAGTGTGACCATCGCGAGACGTGCAATCCACGTGGTGATTTTCATGGTTTCTCTCCGAATGTCTTTACGTATGAACCAATCAAAGAAAACGCCCCCGGCATTCGCACGAACTGATGCCGGGGGCGTGCTCATTTAGCAGGTGCTCTGAGAGTCGCGCGTAGCTCAGCGGCGATTGTGACGACCACCGAGGCGAAGGCCGATCAAGCCCAGCGCGAAGAAGAGTGCCGCAAATGGCGGCACCGAATTCGACGTGGCACTGCAACCACAGCCCTCGTCACCTTCGCCCGGATCGGGATCAGGCTCCTCCTCCTCCTCCTCCTCGGCCGTCACAGTGATGCTGACAGTCGCGGTATCGGATGTGACACCCAGTGCCGTGACCTCGTAGGTCAACGTGTCGATCCCCTCGAAGCCCTCGCTGGCGGTATAGCTGATGGTGCGATCGTCGTTGAGGACGACTTCACCGTTGCTTGGCTGGTCGACAATCGCGACGGTTCCGGAGTCCGGGATCTCCATGTCATCGTACGTATCATTGGCGAGGATATCGATGACGACCGGCTCGGTACCAGTCGTCTCAGCGGTGTCGTCGTTGGCGACGGGAGCGATAAGCTCCTTGGACTCTGCACGCACGGTCACGAGAGCCGCGTTCGACTCCGCGCCATCTACCGTCACGGTGTAGGTGAAGCGTTCGACGAACGAAAAATTGGCATCGGAGTCGGCCGTGTAGGTAATCGTATTGTCGTCGTTGACCTCGACGGTTCCAATGATGGGGTTGTCGAGGACCTCGACCGAGACGTTGGGGCCGTCGACGATGGGTGCTCCAGCAACCGTGTCGTTGGCTAGCACATCGATCGTGATCGGTTCGTCTTCGACGGTGGAGGCCGAGTCGTTCGCCGCGACGGGGACATCGGGGTCGGGCGGCGCGATCACCGTAAGGTTGACGGTGGCCGCATTGGAGGTCACGACATCCGTCCCGTCATCATACTCGATGGTATAGGTGAAGGAATCCGGCCCGGCATAGGCGGTGTCCGGAGTATAAGTGACCACGTTTGTTGTCGGGTCGACGCTCGCCGTTCCATTGGCGGGGGCGTCACCGATCACGACGGTCGTCTCTCCGGAATTCGGAACCGCCGAGCCGTCGAGCAGGTCATTGGCGAGGACGTCGATCTCTACGGATTCGTTGCGGAGGGTGTTGGCGTAGTCATTGATCGCGACCGGCATGCCCGTATCGGGCATGTAAGAAGCCAATGGAGGCGCTTCGTTGCCAGGCTGTACCCAAGGCAGTTCGCCGGTGCCCGCAGCGTCTCCGATATCGAGGCTGTCGACGGACACGGCGGTCAGTCGCATGGTGATCGAGTCGTGGCGCGGCTGGCCGTCTTCCCCGAGGATCATGTCTTGGATGCGGAGATAGAGGTCCATATTCATGCCACTCAGGTCGTCTGCGAGTGCGGAATCGTATCGCTCGGGACCCGAGCCCGGGTTGTCGACGTCGAGGCCCAGCAGAAGCGAAGCCCATTGTTCGAGCTGCGACTCGGGGACTTCGGCGAAGCTCTCGTCGACGCCGTAGCGCCATGTCGTGCCATCCCACCATGCCATGGTGGTGTCGCTCTCGGTCAACGGATCGCCATCGTCGTGACGATCGATCACGTAGGGCGACAGCTCACCCGCGAGCAAGTAGCCGAAGATACCCGAAGTCAGGTCGGTGCCCTGTCCCTGGCTCTCGGCCATGCTGAAGTAGTTCTGGGTCAGCGATCCGTAGATCCCCGTATCGTCGTTGAGCGTCGAACCGCTGAAGATGAACTGCGCATGGTCGTCCTCTTCCGAGACGCTCTGGGGGTTGAAGAAACCTGCACGTCGGACATCGAAGAAGCCCGGATCGAAACGACCGACCCCATCGTGAAAGAGCTTCGGGGAGAAGTGGCCAAAGCGCTCGGGATTCCACACTTCACGCGGGCCGGCGCCGGTCTCGCCGACGAAAAACTCACGCTCGACGAGCTCGCGGAGCTCGAACGTCACCCCGTCATTTTCGAGGTCGAGCGGCTCGAAGTCCTCGCCTACACCGGTTCCAATCTCCACGCGCACACCGGCGACGCGGACTCCGGTCTCATTGAGGAACTTGCCGATCATCCGGTAAATGCGCCCGACACCGTAAGTGTCACGGAATTCCTCGAAGTCGTCTCCACCATCCTCCGAAGGGTCGCGCACGCCCTTGTACCGCAGTGTGCCCACGCCAGTGTCGAATACCAGATCGACTGGTGTATCCGCTTCGGTGACTTCGAGGAAGAATCGCTTCGAGCTTCCCACCTCGTCGCTACAGTTCTTTGGGAGGATGGTTCCGGGAAAATCGCTGGACTCGCGCTCACCGGAGGCCATGATGCAGTTTTGTACCGGGAACGCGAAGTCATCAGTGACGACCTGAAGTCCGGGCGCGCGGCCGCTGCCGTCGTCCAGCTCCCATGCGATAAACGCGACACTACCGGTGCCGTCGCCATCCGCGTCGGCGTCGCGTGTGGCTGCGTCCGGATAGATGTAGGTCCGCCCGTCCGGGCTCTCCGCGTCGACGGTACGCGTATTGACGTCACTCCAGCTGTCGAGCAGCGGTACGTCTGCATCGGTATAGGTATTGGGGACCGGATCCTGTGCCGACACCCCTGACGCCAACAGTGTCCCAGTGGCTGCCACAAACAAAACGACGATGGCTCTCGGCCATCGAGACATGTCTACATTCCCCATTCGGTTTCCTCGAAGCTTTAGGTGGTTTTTCACTCTCAGATTGAAAGATTGACACTTGGCGTAAAACGTCAAGCAATTTCTCGACATCGCGTCGAGTGTGAGTGCCCCGTTCCCTACGCAGGGCGTTAGAACGCGCTCGTCGTGGAGAAGCCCCTGCGGAGGCAGTTTCTAGGCGGTCGCCGGCGGTGATGAAGACCCTGGTCGTCACAGCGGGGCGGTTGTGCGCCGGAGGAAATGAGATAGCCAGCGGTAAACCTATGTCAGGGTAGGCATGATGGATTCGGATCGCAAAAAATGGAACGCGAAGTATCGTGAGCGCTCGGACGATCTGTCGAGTCCCGAGAACTTTATCGAGGGCGAGGTGGAGCGACTCGTCGGCACCACTGTCCTCGATGTGGCGTGCGGTGACGGCGGCAATGCGTTGTTTCTGGCTGAGCAGGGCGAGTTGGTGGGCATGTCGGAGGCACTCGAGTGTGTCGAGCGCACCGAATACGGCGGGCGGGAACAATACCTCGAGGGCTACGTGTTTCGGCGGCGCTGATGGGCGAGTCGTACAGGCTTGTGATACCTTTCCCTCCGCCGCGAACGCTCGCGGCGCGCTAACCCTCCGGACACACAACGACACGAGCGATGGACACACCACACGTCGACGTTCTCATCATCGGGGCCGGCCTCTCCGGCATCTGTGCGGGCTACTACGTCAAAGAGGAGTGCCCCGATAAAACCTTCGCGATCCTCGAGGGGCGAGACTCGCTCGGAGGCACCTGGGACCTGTTCCAGTATCCGGGGATTCGCTCGGACTCCGATATGCACACGCTCGGGTTTTCGTTTCGGCCCTGGCCCAACCCCCAGGCCATCGCCGACGGTCCGTCGATCCTGCAATACTTGCACGACACGGTCGAAGAGACCGGGTTGGACGACAAGATCGCATACAACAGGATGGTCGAAGCGGTCAGTTGGTCCTCCGAGGACCAGCAGTGGACCGTCGTCGCTCGGCATCCCGAGACGGGCGCAGAGCACGTCCAGACCTGCAATCTGCTGTGGTTTTGCACGGGGTACTACCGCTACGACCAGGGTCATATGCCCGACTATCCGGGCGCGGAGGACTACGCTGGCGAGCTGATCCATCCGCAGTTCTGGCCGGAGGACATCGATTACGCAGGCAAGGATGTCGTGGTCATCGGGAGCGGCGCCACCGCGGTGACGTTGGTGCCGACCATGGCCGAAAACGCCGGTCACGTGACCATGCTGCAGCGCTCACCGAGCTACGTGATGTCCGTGCCGGAGGACGACGTCATCTCCAAGTGGGCGACGCGGATCCTCGGCGATGCGCTCGGCGCGACCGTGACCCGCTGGAAGAATATCCTGCGGCTCATGCTCTTCTTTCAATACGCCCGTCGCATGCCAGAGAGCGCGCGCAAATACATCACCGAGCTCGTTCGCGATGCTATCGGCGACAAGATCGACGTCGATACTCACTTCAACCCGAGCTACGACCCCTGGGATCAGAGGCTGTGCTTCGTCCCCGATGACGACCTCTTCGACGCGCTCAATGAAGGTAGTGCGTCGATCGTGACCGACCATATCGAGCGGTTCACCGAGACGGGCATCCAACTGCGCTCGGGAGACCACCTCGAGGCGGACATCGTCGTCAGCGCGACGGGTCTCGAGCTCGTCGTCGCCGGCGGGGCGACCATCGAGGTCGACGGCGAAGTCGTCGACCCCGGCGAGGAGACGATGTACAAGGGCGCGATGCTCAGCAACGTGCCAAATGCGGTGATGTCGGTCGGCTACACCAACGCGTCCTGGACGCTCAAGTGCGAGCTCATCAGCCAGTGGACCTGCCGTCTGCTAGACTACATGGATGAACACGGCCACGATGTCGTCGTGCCGCGCCTGCCGGCCGACGAAGACGCCGAGGTGCCGCTCATCGACTTCGATTCGGGATACGTCCTGCGAGCGCTGGACGACCTGCCCAACCAGGGCGAGGCATTGCCGTGGCGCCTCTATCAGAACTACATCTTCGATAGCGTGCTATTTCGACTCGCGCCGGTGTCCGACGAGGCGCTCGCCTTCGAATAGTCAGGCGAATTGCTGCTCGAGCGACTCCATCAGGTCGATCTGCGCGTCGACGAGCCGACTCGCGACCTCGAGATCGTAGTGGCTGTCGGGGCCGAGAAAGCAGACAACACCTTGCGCGTCGACGTTGAGTTCCTCCAGCACGTCGTCGTGCGCCTCCCAGAAATCGCAGAGAGTGTCGCGTATCGAGGCGGACTCGCGGATCTGGTCGGCGACGGCGGGCCCGGCGAGCCGCGTCTGGAAGATCGCGTCGAAGCGGGTGTCGTCGGTGTCGAATGCCTCGGCGGCGCCGGGTCCGGTTACCGGTGGTGGCGTCGTACTCAGATCGAGCGGTTCATCCGCGACCGGCTGTCGCCAGCGCACGCTCACGTCGCCCGCATCCGGGTCGTACAACAGCTTGAACCCGCGGTACTCGCCGAGCGCTTCGCCGACTTCACCGTGCTGCGGACTCGGCTCGAAGGACAGGCCGCGCGCATTCGCCCAATCGGGAAGCGACGTGCGCGCCTCTTCCATGGAGGCGCGCCGGCCCGATCTCCTGATCGAGCCGAACATGCGCTTCGCGCCGAAGCGAATGACCATCGAGATCGGCAATAGCAACAGCAAGATGAACCCGAGCGTCCACGCGAGGTCGACGCCCATATACGGCTCGAGCTGCTCGGGCGCGAAATAGGCGAGCCCGATGAGCGTCAGGCCGGTGAGCAGGCAGAACGTGCGAAACGCCGACCACCAGCTGAAGGTCCTGTCATTCATCGATGGTATCGTGTTCGGGCAATGAGATGGATGTCGACGTGTGGATGCTATCGACTCGGCGGGATTAGTCAATTTCGGGCGGGGAAGTGTGGTGCGGGCATCCCTGCCCGCACCCTGGCTCGATCCATCAAAGGGTTATCGCGTCAGCCTGACGACGCTGATGCGACCTTCGTCCGTGACGTACGCGATGACCGGGGCATCACCATCGGCCATCTCGATGTCGACCCATCGCTCGCTGGAGTAGCCCCCACCTTCCACCGTCTGGCCGACGACCTCTCGGTGCCAGGTGTCAGCTTCTCGCCAGACGTACACCACCTGCGTCGAGTCTCGTCGGACGAACACGATGTGGGGGTTGTCGCTCGAGTCGATGGCGATGCGCGGGTCTGCTCCCAGACGTACGGCCCCGAGGACCTCGTGCGAGAAGCTGTCGCCGTCGAATTCCGTGTATCGCAGCTCCTGCGTGTCGTACGCCCCGTACACCAGGTGCGGATGGTTCTGAGAGTCAAACGCCAGGCCTGGAGCGCGCCAGATGATGTCGGATGGGAAGCTCTGTCCGCCGGCGAAATCCCTCGGACGAGTGACGTGCACGCGGTCATCCCGGTCGTCCCAGATGGCCAGCTTCAGGTCATCGTTCTGGTCGATGGCGAGCTGTGGAGCGCCATGGAAGAGCTCCCCGGCCACGGTCGTTTGCTCCCATGTTCCGTTCGCGCGCTCGAAATACATCAGCCGGGGAGTGATATTTCGGTGCGCGATATGAATCGAGTCGGCCGTAGGGGCGAGGATACTGGGGATAGCGTAACCACCGTCGAACTGCGAGACCGGCTCGATCGTCCACTCAGAGCCCTCCAGGAATGCGTGATAGAGCGTGGCGGTGTCATCGCGACGCTCCAGAAACGCAATATGCGGCGTGCCACTGGGGTCGATATCGAGCGTCTGACCGCCGGGAATCACGTCCGGGACGTTCGGGTATTGTACGGTGTCGTCGCTGAAGGAACCCTGGTCGTCAGCGACGAGGTATTCGATGGCCTGCGATTCTCTGGGCTGCGTGACGAGGTGAGCGCGGCCGCTGGCGTCGAGCGCCAGATCGAGCGTCGAGTAATCGCGCGCCGACGACAACCTCGTCTCGCCGGAGACTCGGTCACAGCATGCCCCGCCACCGCAGACCTCGCGTCCGTCGGGGCACTGGCAGGCGTCGATCTCCGTGTCGCAGAACTGTTCGGCGCCGCAATTCGCGTCGGAGACGCAGCCAGGCTCACATTGGTCGGTATCGGCACTGCAGAACTGGCCAACCGCACACTCGCCGGGTGTGCACGGTTCCGGGGCAGTACAGGTGCCATCGATACATCTCGCGTTGTCGTCACACTCAACTCCGCAGGCTCCACAGTGACGTTCGCTGCTACTCGTGTCGACGCAAAACAGGCCGCCGCAATCGGTCTCGCCGGCTTCGCAGTCCAATGGCTCCTCCGATGTGTCGAAGACCAATCCGCACCCCGTCAGTCCAAACATCGCCAGTCCAAACATCGCCAGTAGCGAAACGATCAATCCAACTTTCAGTGTCGCTCTCATCGCATTTACTCCAGTTCGGGTATGGTTAAACCGACTCGGCAGTAGGTTTTGCAGGTACGATGCCAACGTGTAGGAAAGGCCCCTAAAACTGACCGACTGGTCAGAGTTGGGGTATCAGCCAGCCCAAGGTGGAGTAATGGCTGTCCCAATGGGCTCTCACGGTGGTTAGGGCGGTGGGCTGCGGGAGGTCTACCGACTCTGGACGTGGAAAAAAGATGCGAGAGGCAGCGAAATCCCGGACATCAATGACCATCCCTCGACCGTCCAATCCGCGCGGCTCGTCAGATTGAACCGCACGTAGAACGTCTCGACGAGGCGCACGGACAGTTGCGGTCCGTGCTCGGCGCGGCCAGGGAGGTAGTTCCACCCCAGCCCGAGCGAGCCGAGCCGGGTGCCGGCGAGGGCCTCGGCAAAGAGGCGGTGGCCGATGCGGTCGTGCGATGAGTAGGGGAGCCAGCCGAGGGAGAGCCCGAGCAGCTTCTCGGGGAGGGCGATGAGGTAGCCGGGGGCCTGGTCGTCTTCTTGCCAACTCCCGGCTTCGGCGATCGTGGAGGTGACGCCGGCACCGAGGGTCCACTCGGCGCCCGCCTGAAAACTGAATGGCTTGCCGCCCTGGCGCGAGACACCGCCGATCTCGATTAGGCCTTTCCCCATCGTGAAAAGATGGAAGGCACCCGGGTCCTCGGGCTTGACCCGCTCGGGTTCATCCATCTGGGGAGGTGGCTCGGAGACATCGATGCGGCCGGGGCGGTTCTTCTCGGAGTAATGGACGTGATGGCAGCCGGACTGCAGACACGTCGACGCGACGAGCAGGACGACCACGAGCAAGGACGGCGCGAGTCGATTATTCATCCTCGACCTCCTTGCAGTCGGCCGGGTCGTAGGGAAAGCGCACGCGGATTTGTTCGGGACGATCGGGATCACGGCGCAAATATTCGGCTCGGCAATGGCCGCTGGGGCCCGTACGTTCCAGCCCCGGGTTGTCGGGGTCGGGGCCCCAGGTGCCGTTCTCGCCGCTGTCCTCGGCCACCGCGTCGGCCCGAATCGGTTCGGCGCCCTTCCAATGACGATACTTTGTGTAGGTCGAGGTCGGCGACCTCGAGGCGAATTCGGCGGCATATTGCAGCTTTTCGCGTACGTCATTGACGCGCAGGTCGAGCGTGAGCGTGGCCTGGCGCCGCCCGTCATTCCAGGCAGCTTCATTGTCGAACTCGAAAACCAGGTAGAGCGATTGGTGGTCGTCGAATGAATAAGCGGGGCTTCGTCGCAACTCGATGGTCGGCCCATCTTCGAGGCGCAATGTGGCGCGGTCGACCTCGACGCGCACTTCCTGCCCGTCGATCGTGTCGAGCTTCAGCACGAGACCTGCGCCCTCCTCACCCGTCTTCGCAAACCACGCGCGCACCTCGACCCGATCGACGCGCTCGACGCCCGGCTCCGAGAGGTGCCACGCCGGGAAGTTCGACACGTCGATCGTCGCGGGGCGAGACGTCGCAACGGTGACCGTCGCCGCCAGCAAGAGCCCGAGCCAGGGTTTCCAGCGAAACGCAGCGGCTGTTCGATTCGACGCGCTCGCGACACTCACCGACCAACGGTTCGTCATGAATTGTCGGGCCAGAACCACCATCGGCAGGCACAGCAGGTCGGTTGGATCCATCGTGAAAACGCCCCAGTAGCGCTCGGCGAGCACGTTCACCGGCTCCAGGATGTTCACGCTCGAAAAGCCCATGACGGTCAACACGACAGCGCCATCGATCCAGACCCGGGGGGCCAGCCCGCGCAGGTCGGCGGCGTGACCCGCGGTGGAGTCTAGACGGCGTGCGAGCAGCGAGAGTACGACGGCGAGTACGATCGGAAAGAAAAAGAGCCCCGAGACGTCGCTCAACTTGCCAGTAAGCACATCCGGCAGCCATCCGGCACCCTTGAACAGGTGGTCGTTGACCGCGGTGATCGCAACGGCGGCGAGTACCCATGGGTGGGTCAGCAAAGCCAGGGGTGGCTCGCCGGCGCAAAATTTGGTCTCGTGGCTCATCCGTGCCCGGCAGAAGCAGTTGATACGCGCTCGACTTCGCGACGGTATCAAATTGTGCGTGTTCCTCGAATCTCGTTCTCCTGCCCGCCATGACCAGCTGGACTCTCACCGCACCTGCCGCCACAATACCCGCGTAACTTTCTCGCGAGGACGGATATGGCGCAGGTTGAAGCAAACGGCATTCGCATCGAGTACGAGACCTTTGGAGACCCCGACGACCCCACGATCTTGTTGGTGATGGGGCTGGGGAATCAACTCACGATGTGGCACACCGACATTTGCGAGTCGCTGGTCGACCAGGGGCTGTACGTGGTGCGCTTCGACAACCGTGACATCGGCCTCTCGGAGAAGTTCGATCACGCCGGCAAGCCCAATATCCTGCCCGCGCTGATCGGAGCGCCCATCAAGGCGCCTTATTCGCTCGACGACATGGCTGCGGATGCGGTCGGGTTGTTGGATGCCATCGACGTCGAGCGTGCCCATATCGCCGGCGTGTCGATGGGCGGCATGATCGCGCAGACGGTGGCCATCAATCACCCCGACAGGGTCCATTCATTGACCTCGATCATGTCGACGACGGGCAACTCATCGCTTCCGCGCGGCAAACCCGATGCGATGAAGGTGCTGGTGATGCCGCCGGCGGACCCGAATGACCCCGAGGCGGTGGTCGAGCGGGGCCTGGAGGTGTGGAGGACGCTGCAGAGTCCGGCATATCCGACGCCTGACGAGCTCCGGGAGCAGTGGATACGCCGCGACTACCGGCGCAGCTACTACCCCGCCGGCGTCGCCCGGCAGCTCGCCGCCATCATCGACCATGGCGACCGCCGCGAGGGATTGCGCCAGCTCGACCTCCCGACCGTCGTCCTGCACGGCGAAGACGACCCGCTCATCCCGGTCGAGGCCGGCGAGGATACTGCGCTGGTCATCCCGAACTCGGAGCTGCGTATCATCGATGGGATGGGCCACGACCTGCCGCTCGAGCTCACCGACGAATTCGTCGACGCGATGGTCACGGCTGCGCGTCGCGCCTAGTCGGTCGCGCTCACCGGCTCGCGGCTCGGCTCTCTCCACGCGAACGCGAAGAGCCACAGCGCCAGCGCGTTGCTGATGCCATCGGCGTACAGAATCCAGTCGAGGTTCCACGCACCCACGAACGCGCCGGCGAGGAAGGGCAGGGGCGTCGCCCACAGTCGCCGGTCGAAGGCGAGGGCCATCATGCCCACCGAGAACGCCAGGAAGCCATTCTCGAGGGCGATGCAGCCGCCCGGGTCCAGCCCGAGCATCAACCCCAGCACTCTGACAACGCCGAGCCCGGCGAGCGTCGCGAAGACCGACTGGATGAAGCGGGCGTTGATCGAATTCTGCGTCAGCTTCGCGCGCATCGGGATGACCACGAGGATCGCGGCCGTCAGCACCAGGGCGTACTGGATGAAGTAGTCCTGAAAGGTCAACGTCGCCCAGCCCTGATCGATGGCCCACTGGTTCAGGATGGGCATCGCGCCAAAGATAAAGCCGAACAGCACGAACATACGGCTGCGCTGGCTGCTCGCCATGTCGATGTCGACGTCCTGGCTGATCTGGCGGTTGCGCTCGATTTCTTCGGCCTCGCGCGCCAGGTCGGCGCGAAGGTCGTCCAGGCGTTTCTGTAGCTTCTCGGGGACCGTTGGCAATGCCTCGAGGAGCACCGCGACAGCCTTGTCGTTGCGCTGAGACAACTCGAACTCGACCATCCAGATGATGGCTCGGCGAAGCCCCCGGCGAGCTCGGGCGTTTCCGTTCCAGATCTCGAGAGACTGCTCGAAACCGAAGCGACACTCGTTGAACAGGGCGTTGATCTCGGTGACCCAGTTGTCGTCGACGCCGGTCTCATCGGACTTCACGATCGCGGCGATGAGCCGCTCGAGGCGCTCGAGGCGACGCTCGGCTTTTTGTGAGAGCCGCAGCGAGTCGCGATGTTCTTCGAACTCGACCAGTGCCTGTCGAAAGGCTCCGACGCTGGCATAGCGCTCCTCGGGCTGTGCGCGGGTCGCGCGGTTGCATATCTCGGCGAGCTCCGCCGGAACTGACGCGTCGTATTCGACGGGCGCGGAGCGATAGGCGTTCGTGAGCATCGCCATCACCGAGCCGCCTTTGTGACGAGCTTCGCCGGTCACGAGCTCGTGGAGCACTGCGCCGAGCAGGTAGATATCTGTATGAGGGCCAATTCTGTGGCCCTCGCCGGCGGCCAATTCCGGGGCGATGTACGCCGGTGTGCCCGCGAGCGTGTCGAGGTCCGAGGCGAGGGGGAGTCGGCCGGTGCCGTCGCCCTCGATTGATACTGCGATCCCCCAGTCGACCAGATAGACCTCGCCGTAGGAGCCGAGCATGACGTTCTCGGGCTTGAGGTCACAGTGGATGACGCCTTTACTGTGGGCGAACTCGACGGCGTTGCAGACCTGAACGAGGATGTCGATGTGGGCGCTGAGGCTGTCGCGCCCGCCTCGGAATGCGGCCGGGAGCTTGTCCTCGTCGAGCATCGCATCCATCCAACTGACGCCCTCGACGCGCTTCATGACCATCATGGGTGCGCCGTGCTCGTCGAGCCCGAGCGCGTGGATCGGCACGATATTGGGGTGCTCGAGCATCCCGGTGACCCACGATTCCTGGAGCAGGTCGTGGGTGGCTTCCGGCCCGAGTTGCTCGGGACGAATCGTCTTGATCGCGACCTCGCGGTGCAGCGAGGACTGCCGGGCGAGCCTCACGAGCCCCATGCCCCCTTCGCCGAGCGTGTGCTGGACCTCGAATTCCGAGCTCTCGCCGCCGGGCTCGATGCGAGGCAGGTCCCCCATCAGTTGCTTGCGCTTGAACGTCTCGATCGGCTTATTCGGTGCGATCGTCTTGCCGCCCAGGGTGTCCGCCATGGCCGTGTCGTACTGCACGACGGTCTTCCACATATTGACCATATCGTCGCTGGGTACCTGCTCGGTCTTCTTCATGGGCGTTCCTCTTCTCGGCAAAGTGGGCACGGGCCTATGGTTCTCCGCACTTGTATGGGTATTACGACCGTGCGGCGCGGTGCGATCAAATATTTACGAAAAAGAATCCACCGTTGGGGGGGCGTGGAGGCATGGGGTCGTCGAATCGCGAAAGTTCAGCGTCTTCACGCATCCATCACTCCCACCTCCAAGATTTCGACCTCCGAATTCGAATTTCCGTGCTTTCGAGCTTCCGAGCCTTCAGGCTCTCGATGCCCTCCGTGCTTCCACTCACTCCATTTCCGCGAATCTTCCGTACCCTCCAATCCTCCACGCATTCATCAAAGCTTCCACGCTTCCACGCTTCCACGAATCCATGCACGCATCGCCTAGTTTCTGGGCGCTCCGGCCTCGATCCACCTGCGAACCATGTCGATCTCGTCGAGCGTCGGGCGCTTGATTCACCACTTCGTGCAAGTGAAACCGCAGTGGCGCAGTTTTCCGGCAAAACCCAGACGCATGCCTAGATTCAATCCATCGTGCGGGATGTCAGTTTCCCCCGGAGTACATCAGTGTCCCCGAGGTGAGCCCCGTCGCAAGGATGCCCGCGAACCTCGAGTACGACGAAGCGGCGAACTTGCCGTATGGCGCTAGCACTGCGGTCTCGTTTCTGCGAGGCATGGCTGAGGTGAAGCCCGGCGAGAACGTGCTCATCGTCGGATCCGCGGGTGGAGTGGGTATCTTCGCCGTGCAGTTCGCCGAAGTTGGAGCAGGGCACGCTACGCCCGGTGATCGATTCACGCTTTAGGCTGGACCGCATTCGCTTGCCGGGCCGGTGTCACCGACCGCATTCGCTTTCCGGGGTCGACACGCTGCTGGAAAGCGCATGCGGTTGGTCACCGCCGGATCATCTCCCTGCGGCGCAGCCGTGGGGAAGCCGCCGTGAGGCGGCAGGGGCCAAGCGTGTGGTTCCTGAACCACCTGCCACAGGTCCGCGTGCCCCTACAAAACGAGATTGACTCAGGTACGACCCGTCACCAGCGCGACGCGGCGGATCAGCCGATGTCGAGCTTCTCTTCGACGATGCGGTTGGCGATGACATTGGTCGGCAGGCTTTCTCGGTCTGCGCGCTC
>JBNJFZ010000016.1:0-15635 GCA_051747295.1 Myxococcota bacterium | reverse complement strand
TCACCAGCGCGACGCGGCGGATCAGCCGATGTCGAGCTTCTCTTCGACGATGCGGTTGGCGATGACATTGGTCGGCAGGCTTTCTCGGTCTGCGCGCTCGAAGATCGCGAGCATCGTGTCGTAGATGCCCTCGGTCTTGCGTCGCGAGAAGTCGCTGCTATCGCCGGCGCGTGAGGCAGCGACGAAGATCAGTCCGCCCGCGTTGATCGCGTAATCCGGTGCGTACAGGATGTCGCGGGCGCGCAATGCCTCGCCGTGGCGCGCCTCGGCGAGCTGATTGTTGGCCGCGCCGGCGACGATGTCGCACCGGAGCTGTGGCAGTGTATCGTCGTTGATGGCCGATCCGAGCGCGCAGGGCGCGAAGATGTCGCAGTCTACGCCGAAGATCGCGTCCGGCTCGACGGCCTCCGCACCAAACGCCGATACGCAGTGGTTGACGGCGTCTTTGTTGACGTCTGTGATGATGAGCTCTGCTCCGCGCTCGTGCAGATCGCCGGCGAGGTGCCGCCCGACGTTTCCGACGCCCTGGATGGCGATTGTGAGGCCCTCGAGGTTGTCCCGATCATAGCGGAACTTCGCGGCGGCCTCGATGCCGTGGAGCACGCCGCGTGCGGTCACCGGCGAGGGGTCGCCCGAGCCACCTTCGTCCGCGCTGTAGCCGAGCACGTGCTCGGTCTGCTCGTGGATGAGGTCCATGTCGGCGACCTTCGTACCGCTGTCCTCGGCCGTGATGTACTGGCCGTTGAGCCCGTCGATGAACGCACCAAACTCCTGGAAGATGGCGGTGCGCTGCTCTTCGGTGAGGTTCTTTGGGCGCATCAGGACGGACTTACCGCCACCGTGGGGAAGGTCCGTGATCGCGGCCTTGTAGGTCATCCCGCGCGCCAGGCGCATCGCGTCTTTGACCGCGGCGTCGGTCGAGTCGTACTCGATGAAGCGGCAGCCACCGATGGCCGGGCCGAGCTGGAGATTGTGCAGCGCGACGATCGCGCGCAACCCCGTCTTCGGGTTCACGCGAAAATGTAGCTCGCCGTAATCTAGCTCTTCTGCGTAGTCGAACAGGTCCATGCTTTACTCCGTCTATCGATGAAAGTCGCAGCGCCCTTGGCTGTCGAATCAATGTAAGGGGTCCGTCTTTTCTCCAATGAACGCCCGTATAGTGGTGGGGAAGGTGGCCGACAAGGGGCATTTTTCCTTTTCCTTATGACGCGATGTGTCAAGAAATACGGGGGGATAGCGCATGATCGGGCAATAGGCGCCGCGACGCCTCGCTGAACCGAAATTCAGTCGCGTTTTTCGACTCGAAGCGACAATTTCACCCGGAGACTCCGGGGGCCACGCTGTACTCCGACTCGACGATGATGAGGCGGCTCAACCCGCGGGGATCTGGGACCGAAAGCCGGCTCTCGTACTCTGGTATGTGGGGTTGGTGGGCGTCAGAGGATCGCGAATCGAATGCCGCCGATCAGCATCCACTGGCTCGGGTCACCGCCTGCATCCCGGGTGCGCTGGGCGGTCTCGAAGAGGTCGGATTGCCAGCGGCCGCCGATGTAGGGCGCGAACTCGCGCAAGATCTCGTATCGGAGTCTGAGGTCGACGTTCATGTCGGTCATGCCCGCGCCGATGCCGCGCTCGGGGATATCCTGAGCGGCGAAGCTGAGCTCGGTGAGCGGCTGCAGCACGAGCCGCTGCGTGATGCGAATGTCGTACTCGGCCTCGAGTGAGAAGGTGAAGTCGAAGTCCTGTGAGACATATGCGGCCACGTCGATCTCGAACATCCCGGGCGCCATGCCCTGGATGCCGATCACACCGGACCAGCGATCTTCGTAGTCACCGTCGGACAATCCCCACTCATTGGCGTACTGGATACCAGCCTGCGCATTCCAGAAGGGCGTGATGAGCCGAGAATACAGGACGTCGGTCTCGGATTCGACGGCAGCCGGTGATTCGTACACGAACTCGGCGTCGTGCTTCCACCACAATTTGTTGAGGTCGCCGCCAAACCAGCCCTGCAGCTCCCAGCCTATCTGGTCGGGGGTCTCGGTCCCGCGGAAGCGATATTCGAGGTGCTCACCGAGCAGGAATGCGTAGACGTGGTCGTCGGGCACCGTCTGAGGGTAGTCGTCAGGCGGTTCCTCCTCGGCGCGGTCGAGCGTCTCGTCGAGCGTCATGCCCTTGGGCAGGGCGGGGCCCTCGTCCTCGTATGAGTGGGTGTCTTCGGCCTCCTGTTTGGCCTCCTGGTCGGCCTCCTGGTCGGCGTCCTGCCCGAGCGCGGAGCTCGAGAATAGGAGTGCGGCGACCGCGATGGCGACCGCAAGTCGGTGGTGTCGCTCATCCCTTAGCATCAATGGGGCCTCCTTCCAGATCGCGTACGACGGCGACCGTGCGGAACATGCCGGCCTCCATGTGATAGAGCAGGTGGCAGTGGAACGCCCACTGGCCGGGTGCATCTGCGTTGATGTCGACACTGAGGAGCTCGGATGGCTGGACCCGCACCGTGTGCTTGCGCGGGTTCTTGGCGTACTCGTGACCCGCGTAGAGGTCCATCCACATCCCGTGCAGGTGGATGGGGTGGCTCATCATGGTGTCGTTGATGAAGTTGATGCGCAGCCGTTCGCCGTACTTGAAGCGAATCATATTCGAGTTCGACCACTTCACCCCGTTAAAGCCCCAGATGTACTTATGCATATTGCCCGTCAGGTGCAGGTCGATCTCGCGGGTCGGCGGGCGGCGATCCTCGGGCGGCTCGAGTGCACGGAGTTGGCCGTACGTCAGCACTCGCCGTCCGTCGTCGCCCAGACCGGTACCCGGGTCGTCGAGCTGGCGATACGCATTCTTCGCCATCGTAATGCTGCCGGGTCCATGGGTGTCGGGGCCGTGCTTGACGCTCGCCGGCAGGTTCTCGGTGGGCAGCTCGCGGCGCTTCTGGGGGTTTGTGTCCGCGGCGGTCTTGTCCGCGTCATGTGATCCGGCCGGCGCGCCTTTTTTCATCTCGCCATCCATATCGGCAGCCATCATCATGCCCATATCGGCCATCGTGAGCATCGGGCGGCGCCGCTGCTCGGGGATTTTCGCCGACATGCCCTTCTCGGGCGCGATGGTCCCGCGGGCGTAGCCGCTTCGGTCCATTGTCTCGGCGAACAGCGTGTACGGTCGGTCGTCGGGCATCTCGATGACGACGTCATAGGTCTCGGCGACCCCGATGCGTAGCTCGTCGGTCTCGACGGGCTCGACTTTCTGGCCGTCGGCCTCGACGACCGTCATCGGTAGCCCCGGAATCCGAATGTCGTAGAACGTCATCGTCGAGGCGTTCGTGAAGCGCAGGCGGACCTTCTGGCCGGGCTTCGCCTCGAATGTCGGGTTCTCCGCGGCTGTCCTGCCGTTTATCAGGTATTTGTACGTCGCGCCGGTGATATCGGCGATGTCGGTCGGGTCCATCCGCATCCAGTCCCAGCGAGCGCGCTTGCCGATGACCTCGCCGAAGCTCTTGCCGGTGGCCTCCATCTGGTCGTCGATATTCGACAGAGTGGGCCGCTGGAAGTTGAAGTACCCCTCCATCATCTTGAGCTTGCGAAAGACTCGGTCGGGGTTCTCGTATGTCCAATCCGACAGCACGATGCTGTGTTCGACGTCGTAGTCGACCGGGTCCTCATCGGCCGGGTCGACGATGAGTTGTCCGTAGTGGCCGAGCTGTTCCTGAAGTCCGGTGTGGCTGTGATACCAGTAGGAGCCGTTCTGGCGCAGCTTGTAGCGGTAGGTGAAGGTCTCGCCTGGCGCGATCCCGGGGAAGCTGATGCCCGGCACCCCGTCCATGTCGAACGGGAGCAGGATGCCGTGCCAGTGGATCGAGGTCGACTCCTTCATCCGATTGTGTACGCGGATGAGGGCTTCTTCACCCTCCTGCATGCGGATGACCGGTCCGGGGATCGAGCCGTTGATGGCGATGGCCCGGCCGCGACGCCCGCCAATGAGCAGGTCTTTTCGCTCGAGATAGAGGTCGATGCCTCCAGGGTCGGTCGCGACGAGCTCACCGAAGGCACCGGCCTGGTCTGGCTTTTCGTCTGCAGACGCAACCGATTGCGGTAGCGCCAGGCCGGCTAGAGTCGCTGTGCTCGCCCCGAGAAATTGTCGGCGAGTGAGATGCCCTTTGCTGTCTTCGTTCGAGTCGTCGTCCATGGTGCCTCGGAATGCGAGAGCGCTGTAAGCGGACGTGCTTTCGGTCTGCTACGTCACGCTGCGGCGCACAAGACTGGCTTCACAGTGGCTGGCTGGTACAAACGTGAGGACGTGTGATTGAATGACAACCGACCCGCAACATACGGAGACAATATGAGTTGGAGAGCTTGCCCCGATCCCATCCCCGGCGAACGCGACCAGGCCGATGCCATTGAGACCGTGGCGATTCCCCGCTCGGTCGATGTTGGTGGCTTCGAGGTCCACCGCGTCATGCCAACCCGGCAGAGCCAGATGGTCGGGCCGTTTATCTTCTTCGATCAGATGGGCCCGGGAGAGTTATTGACCGCCCAGGGGATCGACGTGCGGCCGCATCCTCACATCAACCTGGCCACCGTCACCTATCTGTTCGACGGCGAGATCGTGCATCGCGACAGCCTCGGGACCGAGCAGGCCATCAGCCCCGGCGCAGTCAACTGGATGAAGGCCGGTAAGGGCATCGTCCACTCGGAGCGCAGCGGGGACCAGGAGCGACAAGAGGCATCGCGTGTCTTCGGACTCCAGACCTGGGTCGCACTCCCCGAGGAGCACGAAGAGAGCGACGCTGCGTTCCGTCACCACTCGGCCGACGAGCTGCCAGTGGTCGAGGACCACGGCATTCGTGCCCGTATTCTGGCGGGCAGCGCGTTTGGCGCCGCATCCCCGCTGAAAGCGGCCTCGGACACGCTCTACGCCGAAGTGAAGATGGAGGCGGGTGAGGCGGTCAGCATCCCATCCGAGTATACCGAGCGCGCCATTTACACACTGACCGGAGACGTCGAAGTGGGCGGAAAGGACTTCCCCGGCGAACATATGCTGGTGCTCAAGCCGGGGGCGTCGGTGGACGTGGTCGCCAGGAGCAGCGCGCACTTCATGCTCTTCGGCGGCGCGCCGATGGACGGCCCACGCTTTATCTGGTGGAACTTCGTCTCCTCACGCCTCGACCGAATCGAGCAGGCCAAAGAGGAGTGGGCCACCGGAAAGTTCGACACCGTTCCCGGTGACGCCGAGGAGTTCATCCCGCTGCCCGAGACCGTCGGTACGCCGCGCCCCATTCGGCCGATGTCGGACCCCGACGGAGGGTGAACGCTGTGGATACCCGAGCGGCATTTCGCGAATCACGCTTGCCTAATTGGTTCTCGGACGCTCTTTTATTCGGTGCACGCTTTCGTGTCTTTTTCTGGAGCTGCCGATGACATCCGATTCTGAGAATTCAGCCAGAGATCTGCGAGGCGCCAGTCGAATGATAGTCGACGCGGTCGTCGGGGTGACGGATATCGTCGAGGCGATGCACCGCACGGTCAGTACGCTGGGCGGGCGAATCGGCGACGCCGAGAGCGGTCGCACCGGGGGGATCACCGGATTCGTGTACTCCAACATCCGTATCGTGACGCGCCTCGTCGGGGGAGGGCTCGACGCCGCGCTCGCCCGGCTCGTCTCGGCGTTGGGTAAAGCGGAGTCGTCCCGCGGTCGAGAGGCTATCATCGGTGCGCTCAACGGGGTGCTCGGCGACTACCTGCTCGCGACCGACAACCCGCTGGCGATTCAGATGCAGATCCGGCGCGATGGGCGGCCGATCTCAGCCGATGATGCGGCGCTCCACGATGAGATTGACGAGCATGACGGGCGTGTGCTCCTGATGATCCATGGTTCGAGCTCGAACGACCTCCAGTGGGAGCGAAATGGCCATAACCACGGCGCTAAACTGGCCGATGAGTTGGGCTACGTACCGCTGTATCTGTACTACAACTCCGGGCGTCATATCTCCGAGAACGGCGAGGATCTGGCGAGCCTCCTGGACTCGTTTATCGACGACTTGCCGGAGGTGGCCGAGCTGGACATCGTCGCACACAGCATGGGGGGGCTCGTCGCCCGCAGCGCTTTCCACTACGCGGAGCGGGCTGGGCTGGCCTGGCGAAGCAAGGTCACCAAGCTCGCCTGCCTCGCCAGCCCTCACCACGGTGCGCCGCTGGAGCGCTATGGCAACTGGGTCGACCATATCCTCCAGTTGAATGCGTACACCGCTCCTTTCGCTCGTCTCGGAAAAATTCGCAGCGCGGGTGTGACCGATATGCGCTACGGCTATCTGTTGCACGAGGACTGGCAAGGGCGGGAGCGATTCGAGCGCGTCGATGACGAGAGTACGCCGGTGCCACTACCAGACGATGTCGATTGCTATGCCGTCGCAGCGACCACCGGTGAGGACGGCGGGCATCTCACGGACCATATTGTTGGTGACGGGCTGGTCCCACTCCACAGCGCGCTGGGGAAGCACGACGACCCCGAGCGCGCGCTGGATTTCCCCGAGTCACACACGCTGGTCGTGCGCAATACCAGTCACCTCGGCGTGTTGAGCTCGCAGGAAATCTACGAGGCGCTCGAGGGTTGGCTGTCGTCGTGAGATGGGCGCAGGAACATCAGTTGTTCGGAAATCCCTGGTAGAGCGCTTCGGTCGCCTCGAAGGTCATTGATGGACTCTCCACGTAGCCGGCGCGGAAGAACTGTTCCTCGCGGTCCAACTCCACATCCTGAAACTCCGCGGCCAGTTCCCCTTCGAGGTAGATCCGCATGGTGACGTACGACGTGACGTCGCCGGTCTCACCGACACTGGCCGAGAGGTAGTAGAAGCCGAATTGGTAGATCAGCGACTCGAGGCCCGAGTGCATAACCCTCGCCGGCGCCTGACTACCGATTTCGCCGGGGACCATCTTTGGGTCGTCGGCGGTATCACCCTGCGCGCCCCAGTCGGGGTTTGGGTTGCTCCAATGGCAATCCCAGATGTCGCTTCCCCACAGGCCCTGGGGGTGCAAGTAATGCAGCGTGACAGCTACGCCCTCGTCGTCGGTTGGATCCGGGTCTGAAGGTGTCCGGGTTGTGAGCTCCGCGTAGACATCCGAGCTGGGCTTCGATGCAATTTCGACGCGGGCCGGCTCGGCACAAGCCGTGCCCGACTCGGTGGCGCGGGTCACGCGGAGCTCGACGACGTATGTACCGATGCGGTCGACCAGCATCCGCGGCTCGACGTTTGTGTTTCCGGGCAGGAGCATGGCGCTGGCCGCCACCGGGTGCGAGACGACGACCCATTCAAACGCCAGATCACCCGCCGAAGCGTCCGGCGCAGACGAATCGGCCGCTGAAAACTCGACGGTCTGCGGCGGTTCGACGGTGAGGTTGTCGCTGTAGGTCGAATCGCCCTGGATGCGAGCTCTGGCGACGGCCGTGGGGCGGACTTCGGCTTCGCATTCATCGCCGACACACTCACAACCGTCGGTCCAGCCCACCGTGTCTGCGGTGTCGGATGCGTCGCTGGTGTCGCTGGTGTCGCTGGCATCCGCATCGGTCCCCGTGTCGGTGTCCATACCCGCATCCGGCTGAGGCTCCGGGTTGTCCATCGGTCGCACCACACGTGTCCCGAGCTCGTCGCTCTCACTCGAGGCGAGCGACCACGCCGTATTCATCGTGGCATTCTCGTCGACCTGCCACTCGCCGTCTCTCAAGATATGGATGCGCAGGTTCGCCTCGAGGACGCCCGCATCGAACTCCTCGTCGCTCATGAACACCGAAAACCGCACGGGCTTTTGCAGCTCGACGGTTTCGGGCGTCAACTTGAAGCCCGTGTCGTGAATGATGGTGTCTCGGTCGACCATCGGCTCGACGTACTCGATGCACAGCTCGGTGTCCTCGGCGAGTGTGCCAGGTGGCACATCGACCTCGATACGCTGCTGTGCTCCCCCGATCGTCCCGCCCTGAGATGCCGTGATCATCGTGCAGGTTTGGCTGGGAAACTCCTCGACGGGCTGTGGTTCATCGCCCGGGTCACAGGCCATGCTCAGGCAGACCGTGGATAAGAGCACAAGGAAGGAACGGGGACGTGTATGATTGTCAAACTGCTTCATCGAGTACTCTCAGGTCGAGAGAAAAGTCGCCCCAGACTTTGGCTGGCGGTCAGCGGAGGATATCGTAAGAGAGGCAGACGCTTCAAATGGGAGATGCCATGAGCGAGTTGGCTTATATCAACGGTAAGATCGGCGCGATCGAAGACGCGACCGTACCAGTGCGCGACCGCGGGTTCATCTTCGGGGACGGCGTCTACGACGTGGCGCGCGTCTACGATGGGGCCCCGTTTCGCCTCAATGTGCACGTCGAGCGGCTGAGGCGAAATGCCGCGGAGATCGAATTCGGCGAGGTGCCGGAGGCGGCCGAACTCCGCGAGGTCGTCGACGAGTTGCTCGAGCGAAGCGGGCTTCGGGACGCGATGGTCTACATGCAACTCACCCGCGGCGTAGCCCGACGGACGTCCGCGTATCCCGAAGGCGTCGACCCGACGCTGTACGTCAGTGTCGAGGAGGTTCGTCGCGGCTCGGATGCGCTGCGGGGCGAGGGCGCAGCGGCGATCGTCGTCGAGGACATCCGCTGGGCGCGCAACGACATCAAGACGATCAACCTTTTGCCAAAGGTGATGATGGGAGAGCGAGCGAAGCAGGCCGGCGCGTACGAGGCGCTATACCGAGGTCGGGATGGCTTCGTATGGGAAGGCACGAGTACGAACCTCTTCGCGGTTCGCGATGGGCGTTTGCTGACACCGCCTCAGGGCCCGCGCGTACTCCCCGGAACCACGCGGGCCGATGTGCTGACGCTCGCAGAAGGCGCAGATGTCGACGCGGTCGAGTGCCGACTCACGCTCGATGACTTGCTAGGGGCCGACGAGCTCTTTGTCACCGGGACGCTGACCGAGGTGCTCGGCATCGTCGCCGTCGATGATACACCGATCGGAGACGGCGCCGTCGGACCGGTCACCCGACGACTCGAGCGAGCCTATCGCGAGCACACGGGTCGTTCTGGATAAAACGATGCCCTTGAAATTCGTGTGCTCTATCACACATTCGGGAACAGGACGTTCATCGACTTCCAGCACGACATTACGATGCGAAAATTCATGATAGCTCTCGCCTGCCTCGCCCTGACTCTAGCTGCTTGCGACAACGACGGCGGCGGCAACAACACCAGCCAGGACGCTTCGGACGTGGCCGAAGACGTCGTCGAAGATTCGGCGAGCGACACGGTTGCCATGGACACGGGTGACGAGGACGCCGAGGACGCCGGGACTGATACTTCAGACAGCGGAGATACGGTCGCGGACACCGCCGCTGACACCCGCGACGGGGCGGATACGGGCGATGGACCCATCGAGGTTGCGTACGACTTCGCAAATGGGGCAGAGGGCTGGACCGCCGGCGTCGCTGATTACAGCCCCAATCAAAGCGACACGATCGATTTTCGGAGCGGTATCGAGCCGCTGCCCGACGAAGTCGCAGACAACGAGGAGACTGGCTTTCTCCTGAGCGGAAAAAACGTCTCCGATGACCTGGCGATGTTCTTAACGCGACAACTCGGCCCCGCGGATGGAATTGAGGCCGGTAGGACCTATGAGGTGACGTATCACCTGGGCTTCGCCTCCGACGCGCCCTCGAATTGCGTTGGCATCGGCGGCGCGCCGGGCGAGTCAGTGTATCTGAAGGCCGGGGCGGCCGGAATCGAGCCGATGGCCGTGGAGCAAGACGGCGATATCCGCATGAATGTCGACAAGGGGAACCAGTCATCGGGCGGGCCCAACGCCTCGGTGGTTGGACATATCGCCAACGGCATTCCGTGTGAGGATGCGATCGACCAGGGCTACCCCTACGTCTCGCTCGAGCGCGACCACACCCACACCGAGGCGATTCGGGCCGATGACCAGGGCCGCCTGTGGCTGCTCGTGCTCACCGACTCGGGATTCGAGGGGGAGACGGCGATCTATTATCAGCGAATCGCTGCGACGCTCGAGGCGCAGTAGGCCAAGGAGTGGTGCAGCGGCCAATGAGTATTGGCTCGAAGAAGGCCTAACTGTGCATCAGACCCAGCGAAGCGTGCTGCATCTTGGAGGTCGCGCCAGACTCGCGCGCTTGCGTCAGTCGACGACATGTCGTCTTCCCGAATGCCGGTTGCGGGGCGCTGGCCCGTTTGCCTCTCGGCGCGCGGACCTTCTGCCACAGACGCAACCGCCCGCCGCTCGATCCGTACAGGCACCGAACGACGTTTGGCTGGTCGAAACTCTGCAGTCGGACAGGCCCTATTCGAGCAGCCGGCCCACCGCCAAAACGCGAGGATAATCGTGACCGCGTGTGCGCCGTTTCGCCGTCGAGGCCTCTTTGTCGAGACGGTAGACGACGCACCTGCAGTCGCGAGTTCGCGGGCATGACACCGCGAGCCCCACATAATAGTTTTCGGCGCTACCCCCCGAATCGTTGCGTAAATTTTTTGTTCGAAGCGCATAAAAAGCGGGGTTGGAGCGCCCGTCGAGTTGTGTAAGTGTTTGTTTTTGCTTTGCTTGTGGGTTTTATGCCTTCTTTGGCGGATGTTTGCTTCTCAACTGCTTTCTCTGTTGGTGCGTTTGCCCGAAACCCACGCCGCCTACGACGCCGATTGATGGCCGCGCGGGCTTCGTGGCAGGCTCGTAAGGACTGACGTGCAATCTGTCCAAAATATTGATCGGCACCGCGCCGAGACGCTGGAGCACCCATGAGTGGCCTGACCGTCCATCACATCAATTGCGCGACCATGTGCCCCATCGGGTGTTCCGTATTGGGCCGAGAGCGCTTCGTGTGCCACTGCCTGGTCATCGAGACCGATGAGGGACTGGTTCTTGTCGACACCGGGCTGGGCAAGGCTGAAGTCGTCGACGGCGTGCCGCTTACGTTCGGCTCGTCGATGCGACCGTCGTTGCTCGAAAAGGAGACCGCCGTGGAGCAGGTCAAGTCGCTCGGCTACTCACCGGACGACGTGCGGCATATCGTGGCGACGCACCTGGACCTCGACCACGCGGGTGGACTGCCAGATTTTCCGAATGCGGCGGTTCACGTGCATGCGGCCGAAAAAGCAGCGGCACTCGGCCCGAAGGCGTTTCATCAGAAGATGCGCTACGAGCCCCATCAATGGGCGCACGGGCCCGACTGGCACACCTACGAAGTCGACGGGGGCTCGTGGAACGGGCTGGAGGCGGTGCGGGAGTTGGACGGATTGCCGCCCGAGATCTTGTTGGTGCCGTTGCAGGGCCACTCACACGGGCACTCGGGTGTGGCGGTAGAATCGACCGACGGCTGGATGTTGCACGCGGGAGACGCGTACTTTCACCATGACGAGCTTACGGGAAAGGGGCCCTGGCTCATCCGGGTTTTCCAGAAGCAACTCGCCGTCGACGAGTCGGCGCGCATCTACAATCAAAAACGCCTGCGCGAGTTAGCGGCTGAGACCGACGTCGATATTTTCTGTGCCCACGACGACCACGAATTTATCGTGCATCAGCACGGACACTGACGCGGGCCGTCCCCACGCCGAGCGTCTCGCTAGGGCGGACTCGACGTGGCGGCCGCTGTGATCGACAATGCGGTGACGACGAGATCAACGACGCTTTGAAGTACGGTTGGTTCATGACCGAGAATCAAGACACGGAATCCTCGCCCAGGCTCACCTTCCAGTACTGGTCCGACCCGATGTGTATCTGGGCGTTCGTCGGTCAGTCGAAGCTCGACCGCATTCTCGAGGAATGGGGCGAGTTCATCGAGGTCGACTATCGCCTGGTGCCGGTGTTTGGGAGCGTGCCGTGGCGTTACAGAGAAGGAGGCTGGGCCGAGGCTGGCCCCGAGGGCCGCAGAGAATCCACGCGAAAGCTCGCCGAACAGCACGGCATCGATGACGTCAGCGGGGAGATCTGGACCCGGTGTACGCCGAATTCGTCGTGGTCGAGTGGTGCCGCTGCAAAGGCTGTCTTCGAGATGGAGAACGCCGCAGAAGCCGAGCCCGGCGCCGGAGCGGCGTATTTGCTGGAGCTGCGCGACCACTTCTTTCGGCGCAATCGCAATATCTGCCAGCGCGTCGAGCAGCTCGACGTCGCTGAACGTGTCGGGATCGACCGACGCGGATTCGAGAAGCGCCTCGATGATGGCTCAGCGCTGGCGTGCTTGTGGGAAGACGAAAATCAGCGCGACGAGCTCGGGGTGCGTGGCTCGCCGACCTATGTCTTCGACGGTGGTCGCGCCGTGCTCTACGGGAATTTTCCGTTCTCGGTGCTGCACTCGGTTGTCGACGAACTCGTCAATGGCCTGGAATTAGGCGGGTCGGGCTGTTGAGCCTGCTGCTGAACAGCCTTTCTCCAGATCCCGGTTTTTTCTACGCCAGATTTCGGTCCATGTCTGAAACACGGAGTTGCCGACGGACGGCGCTCCGTCGAACTCACCGAGCGGGAAACCGCGCTGCTCGAATACGCGGTCGAGCTCACCGAGAACCCGGGGACCATGAGCGAGTCGCACATCCAGGCGCTGCGCGACATCGGTCTCGATGACGAGCAGATCCTCGCCTTGAACCTGACGACGAGCTACTTCAACTTCGTCAACCGCATTGCGCAGGGGCTCGGCGTCGAGTTCTCCGAGGATGAAATGAGCGGCTACAATTACTAGCGATGACCCAAGCCGGGGTGTCTCGATCAGAGGCGCGTTCGACCATCTGTCGGATCCCGCGTGATTCGGCTGTCATTCTGGCAATTCGACCGTCTGCATCACGCGTTTCCGAGACAATCTGTCAAAGTCTCAAACCGGCGAATACTTCCGTCGCGCGACCCTGTTTCGATAGGCGACAACAGTCGACTCATCGCATCCGAACGACGGAGTTATCATGAAGTGCAACCACTGTGGACACCGCTATTCACCGCAATCTGAAGGTGGCAGCCGGGTCAAGCCGCCGGGATACCTGTTTTTCGCCGGGCATTGCTTGCTCATCAATGCCGCTATTCTGGCGAGCATCGCGATCCTGGCTCACTTCATCGACCCGGATGTACGAATGGTGATGTACATCCTCGGCGAGCTCGGGCTCGTCGCGGGCGTCTTCGCCTACGGTGCGAGCGTGTTGCTTGCCAGCGCCGCGCGGCGAAGCACGGACTTTATCCCCCGCTGCAATAAATGCGGTCACGGACAGGCGATGCGGCCGTGGACGATCTGATGTCGCCATACCTCTCGAAGCTCACGGATGGACGATATCATCCTCCGTCTCGAATTCACTGTCAGCACCAGCGCTACGAATCTCGAAGTCGTTCTTGCCGACGCGACGGTAGCGATACGGCTCGCCCCAAGGGTCTTTGGGGATATCCTTGACCAGATTCTTCTTCTCGAGATCGTCTAAGGTTTGCGGGAGGCGGTGCCGTCGTATTGTCCGGGTTCGACTTCGGCGGACAGACAGGACGCGAGATCCGCGAAGAACGCGTCAAATCGATCGTGGTCGGACACGTCGATGCGGAGGACGGGGTTGTACCCGTGCGAATAGAGCATGACGCGTGGATTTCGGGCGATGCCCAGTTTCGTGAGAGCGGCCGGCGACGGCTCCTCGCCGAGGAATTCGGTTACGACAGCATGGAGTTTGTGGTCGGGCCGGAAGTTGACTTCGAACAGTCGATCGACGCCGTCTATCACGACCTGCAACGCCCGGTCGGGCATGGGCTCGGTGCCTCCGACGAAGAGCAACGTTTTTGCAGGAACGCTGTCGAGCATCGGAGATGGGTCGGTGGGGACGCTGGGCTCGTCCGTCGTCGTCGGCGTGGCGCACGCCGAAAGGAGCAAGAAGTACAGGCCCAACCAGGCGAGTTTCGTGTCGAAGTTGCGCATGGAGGTTCTCTATTGGACTGGGGAGGGGGTTGGTGATTCGAAGGGGACTTATCCCCACCAGTCGTTCTTTGACTTGGCCTGGCTTTGTTCGGGCGTCGACTCTCGCTCGTTTTCGGCGCTGTTCCCCTTCATCGCGTTGGCGATACGGTCGTAATGAGACTCCGGGAGTTCGCCCGAGCCGAAATTCTCTGCGAATGAGATGCAACCTCGTACGGTGTCACGCAGCACGTCCTCATCGGCGATCATGCCGCTCTTAACCACATACCCGCACGCGTCTTCAATGTAGGTCTCGCCGCTGAGCTCGAAGAAGTTCCGAACGGCTTCGCGATTGGCCGGGACGCTCAGCAAGTTGCGAATCTGTCCGAATTGTCGGCCGGGCCCTTTCACGAGAAACCGGCGGTCGAATGACGCCACGCCAACCTCGATGTCTCGACGCCCGAACACCTTGCCAAGGGACTCGGCGAGACCTTCGGTCGCAATACCCATCTTGTCGGGGACGTCGGCGCCGAGTTGGACCCTGAACGTCGTCATGAGCCTCTTCTTCGTGCCGACGCTCTTCTGTTGGGTTTGTATCTCGATCTGCCGGCCCTCGACCGTCCCGTAGGCTGAAGGCCACTTCCAGATGCCTGGGCTGGAGTCGACCAGGCCGAAGTCTTTCGAGACTGCGCCCATTGCTCTGTAGGCGCGATCGCGCTTTACGTAGAAATACGCCACAAAGACGAGCACCAAGACGGGGATTGCCATCATGATGACAAATTCTTCTGTCACATAGATCGGTAGGTCCATGTTCTCCCCAAAGGTGTCTATTGAAGCGCTCGGTCTTCGATGCACCAACCGTTCGTGCATGTGGTGTCTTCGGGGCAGACCGACGTGTCGTCCGAGCAATCGATGCGCTGGCATCGGTCGGAGTCGCTACAGCCAAAGAGCGGTACCGGGCACGCGCCGTCGACGCAGCTCTGTACGGCGCATCGGCCGCTACTCAGGCAAACGAGCCCGGGGGCACAATC
Organism: Myxococcota bacterium; assembly: GCA_051747295.1. Classification (GTDB taxonomy): domain Bacteria; phylum Myxococcota_A; class Bradymonadia; order Bradymonadales; family Bradymonadaceae; genus JBNJFZ01. Next base: position 727 of record JBNJFZ010000016.1, on the reverse strand, counting down.
CTGGTCGTCGGAGCAGTCGCCCACGCACGTGCCAAATTCGGAACAACTCGCGATGGCCGGGCAGTCTGCGTCCGAGCCGCATCCCTGGCAGGCTCCGCCGGGAAGAGCCTCGCTGCAAGCGCCTCCGTTTGGCCCGTCCGGGCAGTCGGAATCCTGGGTGCATTGTCCAAGCGGTCGGTCGGCATAGGGATCGCCGGCGTCGGCCGTGTCGCCGCTGGAATCTTCGTGGACGTCCGCCGCGGTATCTTCGACGGTGTCCGAGGCGTCGTTGCTGGTCGTATCGTCCCGGGTGTCTTCGAGGCTCGTGTCGGCCGTGTCCCCCGTAGACGTGTCCGTCGTCGAGTCTCCCGAGTCGGTAAATCCGTCCTCGGGATAGTACATGTCGGTGTCGGCGCTCGTGTCGTCCGTACTCGCGTCCGTCGTCCCGTTATTCGACGGGTCGTCGTTACATGCGCCGAGAAGGACTAGGCTCAGGGTCAGGAGAAGGGGCAGCCATCTTTGTCGAAACATCATGTCACTCATCGCGTTTTCCAGTCGTCGAGACGTGCAGGGTATGCAGTTGGGCCGACTGTGTCGAGGAAGTGGGCCGTCGAAATAGCCCGTGGGAAAACTTTTTACGCAACGATTCGGGGGTACCTGCCGATAACTATTATAGAGGGGTTTTGTCCCTCTGAGGTTGGTTACTTCGGCCCGAGGCACCCATGGCACGCGATATTCGCATCTTTCG
>JBNJFZ010000015.1:40822-54187 GCA_051747295.1 Myxococcota bacterium | reverse complement strand
GAGCTTGAAGAGCCTCGAGGGACTCGAGGCGGTCGAGCGTGTCGACGGAAACGTACAGCTCGGCTCGTTCTTCGACAGCGATCCGCTCGAGTCGCTGGCCGCGCTCGAGAACGTGAAGAGCATCGGTGGCAACCTCGAGATCGAGAAGCTCCCGAAACTCGACTCGCTGGAGGGCCTCCACCACCTCGCGTCGGTCGAAGGCACGGTCGAGATCAGCGCCGTGAATATCCGCGATGTGGACCACCTTCGGTCGCTGGAGACCATCGGGGGTGGCCTGCGCATCTACAATATGAGCCGACTCCGGAATCTGGATGGCCTGGCGAACCTGAGCACGGTCGGAGGCGACCTCGGGCTCGGCACTTTCGGTTTCAACGTCGAAAACGCAGCGCTCGAGAGTATCGAGGGGCTCTCGGGGCTCACGGAGATCGATGGAAGCCTGACCGTCGGGCTCAACGACAAACTCGATACGCTCGACGGGCTCGACAACATCGAGCGCATCGAGGGCGATGTCCTGATCTTCGCAAATAAGCGCCTGCAAACGCTCGAGGCACTGTCGCAACTCTACGAGATCGGCGGGACCCTTCGGATCATCAACTCTCGCCGGATCGAGGACATGAAGGGGCTCGAGCGGCTCGGCCGTATCGGTGGGGACCTCGATCTGGGCAACTCGTCGGTTCGGCGGCTGGACGGGCTGTCGCTGCTCGAGGAAGTCGGTGGCAGCGTGGCGCTGTCGGGGCGCACGGAAGATACGAGCGGACTCGAGCGGCTCTTCGAGGTCGGTGGCAGCCTCTGGGCGAAGCGGGTCGAGGATGCCTCGGGCTTCTCCACGCTGACGCGAGTCGGGGGCGATTTCGAGATGAACCTGGCGGGTTCGGGAAGCCTGGGAGCGCTGGCGAGTCTCGAAGCTGTCGGCGGCACTTTGGAGCTACGGGGCTTCGTCGACGAGGACCTGTCGGGTCTCGCCTCGCTCGAACGCCCGGGCGGCTCGATGACGCTCGGTCAGGCCGACGATCTACAGCAACTCGGCGGGATGGACGCGCTCACCTTCCTCGGCGGCGATCTGAGGCTGGTCGACCTGCCAAGGCTCGACGACCTGGACGCATTGGCCGACATCGATGAGATACAGGGCGACCTGGTCTTCGAGAAGCGCATCGGCACCCTCGTCGACTGCATTCAGGCGCGGTTGGAGGCCAGGCTCGACGACACGCTGCGCGGTGAGGTCGTCCTCAGCGACATTCGACCGAGCCTCACGGTCGACAGCCAGGCCGAGCTCGAGACCTTCGGCGAGTTCGATTGCCGGCGAACGAGCGGCACCCTGGCGATTCAGGGCGACGTCGATTCACTCGAGCCGCTCTCGGAGCTGCGGGCCGCACATTCGATCCATATCGAGCGCACGGAGTTCGTCGAACTCGACGGCTTAGCCAGCGTCGTGTCCCTCGAGGAGCTGGTCCTGGATAGTAACGAGAAGCTCGAGAGCGCCGCGCTGACCTCGCTGCGACACATCGGCACAAAGGTCGAGGTCAGCAATCACGCCGCGCTTCGCGACCTTCGTCTGCCGGCCTTGCTCTCGGTCCGGTACATCAAGATCACGTCCAACCCGCGGTTGGAGACGCTGGAGCTGTCGAAGCTGCGCCACGCCGAGAATATGTCTCTGCGGGGGCTCGAGTCGCTGACATCGCTGGAGGGGTTCGACAGCCTGACGAGTATCAGCCGCCGACTGGCGATCTCGGAGTCCCCCGAGCTACGTACGCTCGACGGCTTGCAGTCGCTGAGGAGCGTCGGGAACGGTATCCTCTTGAGGTTGGAGAACCTCACGTCAGTCGATGCCCTCGGCAACTTGCACCGTGACGTCATCGTGTGGGGGAAGATGCCGGAGGGCGACCTGCCAGAGAATCTCAGTGAAGAGAATCAGACCCGCGCTCGCGACGCAGACAAGCGTCGCAGCCGTGACCGACGAAGACGAATGAGGCAGCTCAGATGACTCCTGAGAAGAAATCCTTCACGTCGTCAGACCGGCTGGTTTTCACGAGTTCTGCGTCGTCGTGCATCGACGTAACCTGCGGCTACGCCTGCTTCAGCCGACTTCGATTTCGCACAAATCATCTCGGCCTGACTCGGTCCGGGTTTCTTCACAGGAGTCAATAGATGAGGCATAACCGGTCGCTCACAACAGTATCCATCGTCTTTTTCGTCCTTTTCCTGGCCGCGGGCTGTGCCAGTACGTCCGGGCAGGGGGCCGGCGAGGCCGAGACTGTCCAGCAGGCTGCGGGCGAGTCGGGTGGCCCATCGGAGGCGCAGCAAGCGCAGGACGAGACAACGGTGGAGTCCGACGAGCCCGCCGCGCTCGAGTGCCCGGCCGGCTCGATGGTCCTCGACTCGCGTGCCGCGCTCGAGCGCGTTGCCGCTGCCGGATGTGACCGCGTTGGCGGCGACCTTCTGATCACCGGGCGCGATATCGTGAGCCTCGCGCCGCTGAGTAGCATCCAGAACGTGGAGGGCGACCTCACGCTCTGGGGCATGCCGTATCTGGAGTCGCTCGAGGGGCTCGGTTCCCTTCGCGAGGTTCGGGGAAGCTTAGAGCTCTACAACTTGCCGTTGATCACCGATCTCGGCGCCCTTTCGAGCCTCGAGAGCGTCGGTCGGGACATCTGGGTGCGAGACCTCGCCTCGCTCGTGACCTTCGAGTTGGGGGACAACGTCAAGACGCTCGGCGGCGATGTCCGCGTCGTCGGACTGTCGTCCCTGGACGAGATTACTGGCTTCAACGGTGTTGGCGAGATCGAAGGCGATGTTGTTATCGTCGGCAATCCGGCCCTGACGCGCCTCGGAGGCTTCGCGGACGTTCGTCGCGTGCACGGGGAGGTACGCATCGTGGACAATCTGGCGTTGACCACGGTCGAGGCCTTCACGCAACTCGAGCGTACCGAGTCGCTGATCGTCGCTGGCAACGATGCTTTGTCGCAAATCGCAGGCCTCGACGCGCTCCAAACCGTGACCCACGAGATCCTCATCACCCGGAATACCAGCCTGGCGCAGTGTCGTGCCGAGGTGATCGTGCGGGGGCCGAGCAGCGTGCTCGCTGGCGCGAGTGACAATGGCGCGGGGACGTGTAACTGAACCAACAACCGTCGGAAGGAGCCAAGGGCATGAAATCCTATCTTCGCACATGGTTGATCCTGTCAGCGATGCTCTTGCCGGCGTGTTCGCCGGGGTGTTTTCTGACACCGGGGGATGATTTCGGCGAGGTCGAAGAACCGCCCGCGCCCGATTATAGCGAGTCGGAGTCGTGGGCCGCGCTGCCGTTCGAGAACGACAACGCCGACCTGACGCCACCCGGGCATGACGAGATGCAGGCCGACGCGCCTGCGGACGTGTTCTTCGTGCACCCCACGACCTTCTTCGATCGCAAGCGGTGGAACGCCCCAGTCGACGACGCCAAGGCGCGTTCCTTCGTCGATCAAATGGTGATGTCGGGCCAGGCGAGCGTGTTTAACGGCTGCTGCAAGGTGTATGCGCCGAGGTATCGACAGGCGACGATCGGCACCTACTTCGCCAGCAAAGAAAATGCCTCCGGCGCATTCGGGCTCGCCTACAGCGACGTCGAGCGGGCGTTCGACGTGTTCCTCGCCGAGCACAACAAGGGTCGGCCGTTCATCCTCGCCAGCCACAGCCAGGGAAGCCAACACGCCATGCGGCTGCTCGAGCGCATCGATGCCGACGAGGAGCTTCGCGAGCGACTGGTCGCGGCGTATACGACCGGATTCACGCATCCGATGTCGCGTTACGACGAGGTGTACGAGCATCTCGAGCCGTGTGAGACGCCCGAGCAGACCGGCTGCATCGTCGCGTGGGACACCTACAAGCAAGGCGCCGACGTCGAGCTTCCGGACCGGCCTGTGTACTGGAAGGATGGAGAGCTCACGGCGGTGGCCCCTGCGGTCCCCAGACAGTGCACGAACCCCGTGACGTGGCGGCAGACGAGCAAGCCGTCACCGAAAGAGGCGCACCAGGGGGCGGTGAAGCCTGTCTACCCCGCGGAGGAGCTGTCGTTTACGTCGATCATGCTCTCCGACGAGCCGCTCGACTTCGAGGTCGAGGCGCTGAGCGAGCCACGACCGACATTATTCTCGGCCGAGTGTAAGAATCAGGCGCTGCGGGTGCCGGACCTCGAGCAGCTCGGGTATGAGGCAACCGAGACCACGCCCGGCAACTACCATCTTCTCGACTACCGGCTCTTCTATATGGACATCCGCGAGAACGCGGTGGCGCGCACAAGTGCATTCCTGGACGCCCGTGCCGACCCAGACTGATACGCTCAGTCGACCACGTCCTCTCGGTCGATGACTTGGACGTCGCCGAGCTCGAGTGCACGCACCTTCTCCTCGATCTTGTCGAGGTCGCCGATGACGATCCACGTCATCTGGTCGAGCTTGATATTGGCCCTGGCTGCTTCCTCGACTTGTTCGCGCGTCAGGTTTTGAAGCTTCTCGGAGTACGTGTCGTAGTAGTCGTCGGGCAAGTCGTACTTCACGATTTCCGTGATGCTGCCGAGCACCTCGCCGCTCGTTTCGTTCTGGCCAGGGAGCTTGCGGCTCTTGTTCTGCTGGATTTTCTCGAGCTCTTGTTCCGTCACGGGCTCGTCGCCGATGAACGCGCTGAGTTCCTTCTGGATTTCAGCCATCGACTCACTCGTCTTGTCCGTCTGCACGTTCGCGTAGGCGGCGAAAAGCTGTGAGCCCTGTGTCTCGTAGATGAACGACCGGGCGCCATACGACCAGTGCTTGTCCTCGCGCAGGTTCATATTGATGCGGGAGGTGAACGTGCCCCCGATGACCGCATTCATGACCTCGACGGCGATCTGGTCGAGCTTCTCGCGCGCCGGAATCTGGTTGCCGGCGACGATGAGCGACTGCTCGGCGTCGGGTTTGTCGACCAGGAAGACGCGTACCGAATCATTGGTGTGTTTTCCTTGCATCCCCAGGCCGCCCAGGGGCGTGGGCTTCCAGTCGGCGAAGCGCTGCTCGAGCTTGGGTTTGATCTCGTCCATGGTGGTGTCGCCGACCACCAGGAGCGTGGCATTCGAGGGCCGGAACACGATCTCGTGGTGCTTCAGCAGGTCCTCGCGCGTGAGTGCCTCGACCGTCTCTTTGGTGCCCGACCCGGTCAGCGGCATGCCATATGCCTGGCCTTCCCCGAAGACCAGCGGCCCGAGCATGCGCAGCGCGGTGCCGAAGGGGCGTGACTCTTCCTGCTCGATGGCAGCGAGTTGGTTTTTCCGGCGCCGCTCGAGTTCTTCCTTGGCGAATGCCGGGTTCAGGATGACGTCCGCGAAGACGTCCAGCGCCGGGTCGACGGTCGTGCTGAGCGTCTCGAGGTTGACGTAGGAGAAGTCGAGGTTCGCGCCGGAAGAAAGTCCAGCGCCCAGTCGCTCGAGTTCGGCGGCCAGCTCGAGGGCGCCGCGCGTGTCGGTGCCTTCGTTGAGCACGTCCATGGCGAGCTGAGCCCGACCCAGGTTCTTCGAGTGATCCACGGCGTACCCACCCTTCGCCAGCAGCTTGAAGCGCACGACCGGCACGTCGTGGCGCTCGGCGAGCACGACTTTGAGCCCGTTGGAGAGCTCGGCGCGCTGGAGGTCGGGTAGGTCGAGCGACGGTGCATCGCCGATCTCGGGCACGCCGTCTCGGGACGCCTTGCTCTCTTTGCTCGCCGCCGCGAATTCCGGGTCCGGGAGCACGCGCAGCACGAAGACGCCGCCGCCCAGCCATTCGGCCGCGGCTTGCTGCACGTCATCGGTGCTCGCCTCCTTTGTCACGTCGAGCAGTCGCTTGAATGCGCCGGGGTCGCCCAGGAAGGTCTCGTGCTTGGCGAGGAGGTTGGCCTTCCCGCGGAACCCACCGACCTTCTCGAGGCCCGTGACCAACTTCGAGAAGTAGCTCACGCGCACGCGGTCGAGTTCCTCTTTCGTCGGCCCTTCGGCGATGAATTTGGCGACTTCCTCATCGATGGCGGCCTCGACACTCTCGTGGGAGACCCCGGGTCGAGCGTCTGCGATAATATACATCTGCGAGGAGATCTCGCTGTCGCCGAACCAGACGTAGACGTTGGTGGCGAGCTGGTCGCGGTAGACGAGGCGCTCGTAGAGTCGGGAGTTTTTGCCCTTGCCCAGAATGCGCGACGCCAGACGCAGCTGCTCGGTGACCTCACGGCCGTAGGGCGGCAGGTTGTAGACGTAATAGGAGCGCTCCTGCGGGACCTGGTCGAAGGTCGTCAGTTCCTTGCGCTCGTCGAGCTTGGCGACCCAGGGGCCGCGCTTTTGGACCTGCGGGCCGGCGTCGATGTGGCCGAAGTAGTGCTCGGCCTTCTCTTTTGCCTGCTCGGGGGTGATGTCGCCGGCGAGCACGAGCACGGCGTTCGAGGCGCCGTAGTACTCGTCGAACCAGCCCTTGACGTCCTCGAGCGATGCGGCGTTCAAGTCGTCCATGCTGCCGATGACCGACCAGGAATACGGATGCTCGCTCGGGTAGGTATTGGGCGGGATGATCTCCCAGGCTTCACCGTACGGGCGGTTGAGTCCCTGGCGCTTCTCGTTCTGGACGACGCCGCGCTGCTCGTCGAGGCGCTCCTGCGAGATCGCGCCCTCGAAGTGGCCCATGCGATCGGACTCCATCCAGAGAGCGACGTCCAGCGCCGAGGTCGGCACGGTCTGGAAGTAGTTGGTTCGGTCGCGGTTGGTCGTGCCGTTCATGTCCGTGGCCCCGGCCTTCTCGAGCGGCTCGAAAAACTCGCCCTGGAAGTTCTCGGAGCCCTGGAACATCAGGTGCTCGAAGAGGTGAGCGAAGCCCGTGCGGCCGGGTTTCTCGTCCTTGGAGCCGACGTGGTACCAGATGTTGACGGCCACGACGGGCGCCTTGTGGTCCTCGTGGACGATGACGGTCAAGCCGTTTTCGAGCGTGAACTTCTCGTACGGCACGTCGACCTCGGGGAGGTCCATGTCGCTGTGCTGTTCCTCGGCCTCTGCTGCTTGCTCCTCTTTTGCATCGCCGGCCGCGGCGTTGGCCTGGGCGCTGGTGTCGTCGGGCTTGTCCGGCGTGGTCGAGCAGCTCGCGCACATAATCAGTAGCGCGAGCGTCGTGAGCAGCGTCGTTCTCTGGTTTTTGTTCGGCATGATCTTTTGGATGTCCATCGGGGAGTCGTGGCGGGTATGTGCCGTCTCGAGACAGATCTACATGGCTTCGGATGACATTGCCAGCCACGTCACTCGACGTCGAGTTCAGCGTCGTGTCGCTCGTCGGACATCACCTGCTCGACGCGCGCCAACAACTGCTGCGCGGTAAACGGCTTGAGCAACACCTGACTGGCCGCGTTCGACGACAGAGAGATGGCCATATTATCGGCATAGCCGGTCACGAAGAGAAATCGCAGGCCCGGGTCGAGCTCTTCGAGGCGTCGCGCGGTCTGCTCTCCACCTAGATTGGGCATGACCACGTCCGAGACGATCAGGTCGAACGCGCCAGCGCCGGTTTCCCGTACGATCTCGATGGCCTCTCCTCCGCCGGACGCGACGCGGACCTCGAGCCCGGCGTCTCTCAACATTTTGGCGGTGACCTTCCGCACGAGTGGCTGGTCCTCGACGAGCAATACGCGTCCCGACAGCGCCACGGTCGCTTCGCTGGGGGGCTCGCCGCCCCGCTCTGGTTCGACTGCAGGATGGCTGGCGGGCAGCCACACTTCGACGGTCGTTCCGCGACCCGCCTCGCTCTCCAGACGTATGGCGCCCGAGCAATCAGACACAATGCTCGCCACGGTCGCCAACCCTAGCCCCGTCCCGTGGTCTTTCGTCGTGAAAAACGGCTCGAAGAGCTGTGTCGGGTCGAGATCGGGTAGACCGCGTCCGGTATCGGTGACGGAAATGGATACACCGGGGCCAGGCGCGGCCTGACCGACGATCCACTCGCCGGGCTCTTCGAGATCTCTGTTGCGAAGCTCGATGGTGAGCGTGCCGCCCTGGGTCATGGCATCGCGAGCGTTGACGACGAGGTTCAGGATTACCTGCTCGATGCTCTGGCGCGACGCGTAGACCTGTCTGGTATCCGGGTCGATCTGAGTGATGATCTCGATATTTTCACTGATGAGCGACCGAAGCACCGCGTCCACCTCACCGATGACGTTCGCGAGATCCAGATGGGTCGAGCGCACCGGTTCTTGCCGAGAGAAGGCGAGTAGTCGCCGAGTCAGAGCGGCTGCGCGATCAGTTGCAGCGCGAATGACCTCGACGTCTTCGGCGGCCTCGGTGTCTGGCTTGACGTAATCTTCCAGGAAGCGCGAAGACGCGTCGATCGCGGTGAGCAGGTTATTGAAGTCGTGTGCGATGCCGCCGGCGAGCTTGCCGACGACGTCGAGTTTCTGGGCCTGCCGCAAGTTCGACTCCATCTCGAGCCGCTCGCGCTGGTCGCGAATGACGATGCTGGTGCGCTTATTTCCGTCTGCATTTCGATAGATCTGGGATGACACCTCGCACGGAATGGTATGACCGTCGCGGTGGATGAGGTCCAACTCACCGCGAAATCGACCCGTCTTCGCTCGTTCCCTCACCGCCGCCGAGGTGCGCTCGTCATTCGTGTCGAGGAGACCGGCACGCCCCAGCTCTCGGATTTCCTCTTCGGTATAGCCCAGAAGCTCGCAGGCCGCCGGGTTCGCCTCGAGAATCCGTCCATCGGGGGCGGTCAACATCTTCGCGTCCAGGGCGTTCTCGAAGAGCGCTTCGTATCGGTGCTCGGCATAAGCAAGGCGCATTTCCTGATAGCGGATGTGTCGCAAATTGTCGGAGAGCACCCGACCGATGTCGGCGACGAACGCCCGGTACTCGTCCTCGAACGCAAGCCGCTCACTCAGCCCGAGGAGTAAGCAGGCCAAACAGTCTTCGTCTTCGTCGAGCCGGTCCCAGAGCCGAATGAGTGCCCACGATCCCACTTCCGGTCGGCCATCATCGACCACCTCGACGGCCTCGAGCACCGCGGTCTCTAGCATCTCGACGCCGTCGTCGAGGTCCGATAGTTTCTTCGAGATGGCCGCATTCACCGCCTCATCATTGGGCAGAGTGTGCTCCAGCGCGCCGGTCGAGCCGATGCGCTCGAAGCGCTGCTCGGACCGTCCGTGCTCGTACAGCAGGCAAGCGGGTGCGTCGGCGGGGTTGTGGCTCAGGTGAGAGAGTGCCTCGTCCAGAATTTTTCGGACCGTGGCATCTTCGGGCACCTGGTCCAACCTTCGAAGTGTCTCCAGCCGACGACGCGCCAGGACGTGGTCCGTCGAGTCGACGGCACTCGATAAGACACCGAGGGTATGACCCTCGGGATCTCGAATCGGGCTGTACGAGAACGTGAAATACAATTCTTCGAGGAAACCGCGACGCTCCAGGGGGAGAGGCCTGTCTTCATACCAGGTTGGCTTTCCGCTTCGATAGACGTTCTGGAGCAAGGGCCCGATGTCGTCCCATGCCTCGGGGTAGACATCTCTGACGGGTCGGCCCAGCGCCTCCGGGTGCTTCTGGCCGAGAATCTCCATATAGCCGTCGTTGTAGACCTGGATGAACTCCTCGCCCCAACCCAGCGTCATGGGCAAGCGGGAGTCCAGCACCATGCGAACGACGGTCTTGAGCGTGTCCGACCATTCGTCCGGATCTCCCAGGGGAGTGGCCCTCCAGTCTTTCCGCGCGCAGGTGCGCGCCATCCGGCTATTTTCACCGAATAGCTTGTGCGGCTTTGGGCCATCGGAGGTAGTCATGCGCCGGCTCCACAAAGGTTGGAAAGATACAGACACCTTAGAGCGGCGGAGCTGTTGTGTCGAACTCGTTCGGCCGTGGTCCGCGTCTGGAAGGGGCGTGTGGTGGGGCGCACCATCCGTCACGCGCTCTGCAGGCGCTCGCGTAGCCAGGAGCTGGACATGTCGATGACTGTCACGATTACCAACAGGAACAAGAGCGCGGTCGTCGCTTTCGCGTAGTTGAAGTTGTTGATGTAGGTGTACAGATAGAACCCGATACCGCCAGCACCGACGACGCCCAGGATGCTGGCCGCTCGTACGTTGTACTCGAACATATAGAGCGTGTAGCCCGCGAGGAGCGGTAAGACCTGAGGGAAGACGCCGTGGCGGAATTGCTGAAGCCGGCTGGCGCCCGTCGTCTTCAACGCGCGGACCGGCCCCGGTGAGATGGACTCGATCCCCTCGTAGTAGAATTTGCCGAGGTATCCAGACGCATAGAACGTCAGGGCGAGGATGCCGGGCAGGGGACCCAGCCCTACCATCGCCACGAAGAAGAGCCCCCAGATGATGCTCGGGACGGTGCGCAACAGGTTCAGGAGGATGCGGGCGACCGTGCGGATCGGCCCTGGCGATACGTTTCGGGCCGCGAGGACCGAGATCGGCAACGATACGAAAGCCGCGAGGGTCGTGCCGATCAACGCCATCTGGACGGTCTCCACCAGCGAGTCGAATACGGTCCCGGAGACCGAGAAATCCGGGGGAAAGAGTCGTGACAAAAAAGAGCCGGCGCTTCCGAGGCCCCCGAAGAGTTTCGAGGCCGTCAGGTTCACGCCCATGATCGACCAGACGTAAGCGGCGACGATCAGCGCGAGCGCCAGGCCGTAGAACACGGTTCTGCTCAGGCCCGGCCCGTCGGTGTCGTCGGCAGTGGGGCGGGGGGCGGGTTCGGGGCGGACGGTATTAGGGGCATCGACGGAGCCTTTGGTCGTGCCGTCCATCCGGGCAGATCCGGTCACGCCGCCCTCGAGGTTTTCGAGGCGCGAGCAGGCCTCGTCGGGGTCACCGTCGAAGACGATCTCGCCGTCGAGCATGAAGATGGCGCGATCGGCCCAGCGGCGCACGGCGCCGAGGTCGTGGAGCACCATGATGACCGTCGACGGTTGGTTGTCGGTGCCGCCGAGCTGTTCCATGACCTCGGCCGCCCAGTGGACGTCGAGGTTGGAGATAGGCTCGTCGAGCAGCGCCACCTCCGGCGCCTGAAACAACAACCGCGCTACGCCCACGCGCTGCTGCTCGCCGCCGCTGAGCTTGGATGTTCGCTGACCGGCGCGATCGCCGAGGCCGAGCCCCCCGAGTAGCTCGGCCGCATGCTTCTTGTCGGCGTCGCTGAAGCTCCACATCGCGCGGTGGCCGGGGTAGTCGTAGAGCCGGCCGCAGAGCACGTTTTGGACGGCGGTGAGTTGCGGGACGAGGCCGAATCCCTGGAAGACCTGGCCGATGTCACGAGCCATCTCGCGCTCGATCGTCCCGCCTGTGAGCTGGTGGCGGCCGACGACGACACGGCCGTCGGTGGGGCCGCGGAGCCCGGAGAGCACGCGGATCAGGCTCGTCTTGCCGCTACCGCTCGGCCCGATGACAGCGACCCGCTCGCCGCGCTCGACGCGCAGCGAGATGTCGTCGATCGCGGTGACGGCCTCACCACCGTCGTCATAGGTGACCCTGAGGTGATCGACCTCGATGAAAGCGTCACCGGATTGTTGCGTATCCAGCGTCATCTCAGTGGGATTCACCGCTTCCGGAGCCGGAACCTTCGCCTTCTTTATGGCCGTGGCCCGAACCCGAGCCGCTGCCCTCGCCTTCTTCGTGGCCGTGGCCCGAGCCCGAGCCGCTACCCGCACCGAACCCTTTGATATCTTTCTCGGAACCGACCAACTTCAGTGCTTCCTCGAGCGGCGCGACGTGTTCGTCGTGCGAGCGCGCGGTGAGCTCCGTGGCGCCGTAGATGCTCTCGAGCAGCTCCTTGTTTTCGGGCTCGTTGAGCTCGAGAATGGACTTCTCAATCTTGTCTTTGACTTCGTCCGGCAGCTCGCTGCGCACGGCGATACCGTGCGTCGGAACGGGGCCCTGCTTGGACAGAACGCGCATATCGGCGCGCTCGTCGTCGGTCAGATACTGGTCGAAGGCGTAGTCGGAGGCGGCGGCTGCGTCGACCTTGCCGTGCACGAGCGACTTCAGCGACTGCTCGTACCCACCGGCGTAGATGACCTCTCCAAAGAACTTCTTGGGGTCGTCCCCGGTCTCCATGTCGGTTTCTTCGATGACCTTGGCGAGTGGGAAGAGATATCCGGACGTCGACGTCGGTGAGGTGAACGCGATGGCTTTGCCCTCGAGGTCCGACAGCGTTTTGATGTCGCTGTCTTTCGCGACGAACCACTGTGAGTGGTAGAATGGATTTCCGTCGCGAACCTCTGCTGCGATCAGCTCGACGTCGGCCTCACGGTGGGCGACCATGTACGGCCAGCCGCTGAAGTAGGCGACGTCGGCGTTGTCCGAGCGCAGGGCCTCGACCACCGAGGCGTAGCTCGTCGGGAGGAAGACCTCCGACTCGATCCCGGTCTTTTCGGTCATGTAGTCCGCCAGCTTCTCGGCGTCGGGAGCCAGGGCGTCGGGGTTTTCCTGCGGTTGAAACGCGAACTTCAGCGTCTCCGGCATCTCGGGCTGGTCTTTCGCCTGTTCGGTTTCTTCGCTACTGGTCTTTTCTTTCTTCGTCTCTCCTGCATCTTTCTCGCAACCGCTCGTGGCGATGAGGAGTGATAAACCGAGCAGGATAGTGAGTGTCCTGGTGACGTTAATCATGGCGAATCTCATGGTTTGGGGATCTACACAGAGGTGTTCCGACGTTCGGCGTTTATCTTACTTGAAAACAATTTTCAATTTCGGAATGGAGAGTACTCGATGTCATATACGGTTCAGAAAAGACAGGTGCCGGCTCAACTGATGGCGTGCGGCGAGGCCTCCGCGACCGTCGAGGAGCTGCCCGATGTGCTGGGTGATGTCTTGCCACGCGTCATGCGGCACATTCAGGCCCATGACGGCCAGGTCGCCGGCCCGCCCTTTGCCCATTATAAGACCATGAGTGAGCCGATGGAGCTGGAGGCAGGGATCCCGATCGTCGAGCCGATCTCCGACGGTGACTCCGTTCGCATCGGCGAGCTCCCCGGGGGCAGCGTGTTGGTCACGGTTCATATCGGTCCGTACGATCAACTCGACCACGCGTACGATGCGCTCATGGAGTACGCTGATACACATGAATTAACGCCGGTCGGAACGGTGTGGGAGTCGTATTGGACGGATCCCGCATCCGAGCCGGATCCGGATAGCTGGAAGACTGAGGTTTTCATGCCGCTGAGGGATTGATTCCTGAGAAGGTACCCTCCATGTCGTCAGACCGGCTGATTTTCACGAGTTCTGCGTCGTCTTGCATCGACGTAGCATGTGGAGTTTTGATCTGTTCAGCGCCGGAGGCGTGCAGTGGCGCGTAGGCTGCCAGCCTGCGAAGTCCACACCAATGTTGCGCGTTGCGTGTTTCTGTTGCCCACGGCCGAG
>JBNJFZ010000015.1:28913-40722 GCA_051747295.1 Myxococcota bacterium | reverse complement strand
TCTGTTCAGCGCCGGAGGCGTGCAGTGGCGCGTAGGCTGCCAGCCTGCGAAGTCCACACCAATGTTGCGCGTTGCGTGTTTCTGTTGCCCACGGCCGAGACAGCTTGCTGTCGAGCGTCGCGCGCCGGGCATCAACGCCGCCTCAGACCGCATCCACAAACAGCGTGCCGCGCCTGATCCGGATAGAGTGGGCACCGTGCTGAGGGGATTAGCAGGTGGAGCCAAATATGAGGGGCCTAAGGGCGTTTCGACGCAAAAAATCGGGGTCTGGAGGCGTATGCGGAGGGGTGAGGCCCGCAGGAGCTGCTCAGGGGCGGATTTTTGGTGGGGTTGCAAAAAATCGTGGTCTGGCGGCGTGTGCGGAGGGGTGAGGCCCGCAGGAGCTGCTCAGGGGCGGATTGGGTTGCCGTTTTTTCGCCTCACCGCGGCAGCTGCACGACCACGGGGGAGGCTTGCGGTTTCAACCACGCCAGCAACTCCAGCATGGCGCCACGCTCGATGCCGGTGCACCCGAGCGTCCCGCCGGCATCGAGCGACCAATCGTGGATGAATATCGCGCTCCCGTCTCCGGGTTTGGGCTCTGGCGTATTGTGCCGCACGACGAGTGCCAGCTCGTAGTTCGTGAGTTTTTCGGCGGAACTCCAATCACCTTCGGCTTTCTGCCAGGTGTTGTACGACGCCGATTCGGGATCATCGACCCACCGGTCCGCCTCGCCGGCCACCCGCCACGGCCAGTCGCCTTCGAACGCTTTCTCACCGCGCCCAAACCCCGTGCCGATCTCGAAGAGTCCAGCCGGCGCACGCCCGTCCCCCTCGACTTTTGGATGAAGACCTGTCCGAATCGGGGCCTGGATGCCGCGTCCGAGGCCGAGCCCCGAGCGCCCGACACGGGCCTCGACGGGCTCACCAACACGTGCCCATCGCCCGGTCCTCTCTCGTTGATAGCGGGTTAGCGTCGCTGCCGCGCCATTTCTTTCGGCTCGCACGAGCACCGCCTGTCGGTGCTTACCGTCGATTCGCAATCCATGCTCGGCGAGCGCTGTGACGAGTTGGGTCGGCTCGCCGAACTGGACCTTCGCTGCCGGCAGCCGAAAACGATGAGTCACCGGCACGAACTTCAGCAGGTCCATCGGCTGGGTGTGGTATCCGTTCGTCCAGTTGTTGATGATCAGCGGATATCCCGAGGCGCCAAGCTCATCGGAGACGATGCCGACGTGGTCGGGGCGCTCGTCGCGCATCGTGTTCATGAAGACGATGTCGCCGGGTAGCCAGTCGGACTTGTCGTCGATGTCGGTGCTCTTCGCCTCCCAGCGCCTCTCGAAGTATGGCAGGAGCGTCTTGACCCGACGCTGGTCGATATTTGTATCCGGCTTGTCGACCATCGGATAGGCGTTGCTGGCCCGCTCGATATCCTCGTGGAGCTCCTTCTGCAGGTCGATGCCCGCGTTGCGGACCGCTCGGATGATGACTTCGGTGCAGACGCCTTCGGTGCGCGGAACGTCCCCGCCCGGGTAGTCCAGGCCCTGGTAGCCACCTTTGTAGGGGGCGGCGTTCAGCGCGGTCTTCTTCGCGCCCATCAAAATGTCGAGCTGATTTGGTATCCCGTCGCCATCGTCGTCATGTGCGTCTGGATCGGATACGACCTCGAGCTCACCCATATCTGGGGATCCAAAGCCCACCGCCACGCCGTCGACGTAGGCGATGAGGCTGCTGGCTCCACCGTGGTGCGCGATGGTGATGTCACGACCTTTCAACCAACTTGGAAATCGTACGCGTACTTTCGGATCCAGGTCCGAGAAGATCCCTCGGTCGACGAGGTCGGGTGCCCGACTGACGTCAAACTCGGCGTCCGATCTCTGTTCGTCCGGAAGTTCGGCGGGCTCCTCGTGTTCCTTCTCCTGGGCTGGGTCACGATCGGATTCGACTTCGGGCGTCTCCGCATTAGCCGTTTCCGGCGGCTCGCGCCCCGACGAGCGCATCGGCTCACACGCAGATACCAGCAGGATAGATGCGAGCAGGGCGAGGTGGAGTCGTCGCATGACGGTTCGTTCGAGAGGAGCGGTTCGTGGATATTGGAACGAACAACGACAGCTTTGGATCTGTTTCGTATCGAGTACCCGCCCAACTACACGTAGTTCGAAACCACCGTCCACACGATATGTCCGCCCATGAGCGCGGTGACCAGCGCGCCTGTTGCGTAGGCGATCGTCCGTGCGGGCTGCTTGGGCTTGAGGTACACGATCGTGTGCAGGAAGCGCGCGAGCACGAAGATCGGAAAGTAGATGTGCACGCCCATCTCCCAGCAGCCCAACTCGATATAGCTCCAGGCCACGAATAGAAAGATCGGGATGTTCTCCAGGTCGTTTCTCAGCGCACGTTGCCCGCGCTGGACGATCGGCAATTCTTGACGTACCTGTCCGTCTCCGTATGCAGCAGCGTCTTCCGGCTTCGCGTAGACCTTTCGCGTCATTCGGTAGTAGCCCTGCACGAGCGCGATGCTCATCATCTTGAAGAACAGCGCTACGACGACGAGTCCAAAGGCCTCTACTGGGGTCAACATGCTGTCTCCTCGGGCACATTCAGGGTTCTATTCCTTGTATCTTCCGAAACACGCGTCGTCGACACGCATCTATTGAATGATGTCTGACTCGAAGCCCTCAAAACAAGACGAGCGAGACCTGACTCAGGGCTCGCTCGCCAAGCACATCGTCCGGCTCGCCGGGCCGATGACGCTGGGCATTCTGGCTATCATGGCCATGAACGTGGTCGACACGTACTTCGTCGGTCAGCTGGGAACCGACCAGCTCGCGGCGATGAGCTTTACCTTTCCGGTCGTCTTCTTCTTGAGCAGCCTGACGATGGGCATCGGCGTGGGGGTGACGTCGGTCGTCTCGCGTGCGGTGGGGCGGCGCGACCACGAGAAGGCCAGGCGCGTGACCACGGATGCACTGGTCCTCGCGACTCTCGTCGTGGCCGCCATCTCGGTCGGAGGTTATGTCTCCATCGAGCCGATCTTCGAGCTGCTCGGCGCCCAGCCCAAGCTCATGCCGATGATCGAGGAGTATATGTCGATCTGGTACTTCGGTGCGGCCTTTCTGGTCGTGCCAATGATCGGCAACGCGGCGATTCGCTCGACGGGCGATACGCGAACTCCGGCCTTCATCATGATTGCGGTCGCCGTGATGAATATCGTGCTCGACCCGCTCTTTATCTTTGGCATCGGCACTTGGGAGGGCTGGGGCATCGGCGGCGCGGCGACCGCTTCTGTTGTCTCGCGTGGCTTCGCGCTGGCCGCCTCGACGTGGATTCTGCGCTACCGCGAGGATTTGATCTCCTTCGAGCCGCCCCAGCTCTCGGAGGTGCTCCAGTCGTGGCGTGAGGTCATGTGGGTTGGAGCTCCGGCCGGCGCGACGCGCTCGATTGTTCCGCTTACGAATGCCTTCATCACTGCGATCATAGCCGGCTTCGGCAGCGACGCGGTCGCGGGCTACGGCGCCGCGACACGGGTCGAGGCGTTCGCGCTGGTCATATCGAACGGCCTGACGTCTTCGCTCGGACCGCTGGTTGGACAAAATTGGGGGGCCGGCCAGAAGGGCCGGGTCTACCGCGCTATCATCTACACCTGCAGCGCCGTCGCGGTCGTCAGCTTCGCCATCTGGGGGCTGCTCTATGGGTTTGCCGAGCCGCTCGCGCACCTATTTACCGAGGATGAGCGCGCGGTCGAGGTCTTCGTGCTATTCGTGGCGATCGTACCGCTCGGTCATGCCCTCCAGGGCGCTTTCCGCTCGATGAGCAACACCTGGAACGCCATCGATCGGCCGGTTGCCGCAGCCGCATTGTCGTTGCTTCGCACACTCGGCCTCATCGCACCGCTTGCATGGTTCGGCGCCGAGTATTTTGGTGTCCAGGGCACCTTCTGGGGCATCATGCTCGCCAACTCGGTGGTGGGAATCGTCGCGATCGCAGCGGCACGACCGGTCATTGAGTCCACGCCGATGGACGGATAAAACGACCAAAAATCGGCGTTTTGCGGCGTTTGCGGAGGGGTGAGGCCCGCAGAGGCGAGTCTGAGGCCGATCGATGGCCTGTCGATCAAAAAACGGCGTCTGGTGGCGTTTGCGGAGGGGTGAGGCCGGCACGAGGGCGTCAGGGGCGGTTTAATCATCACGTCGGAACCACGGAATGACCCCCGATACCTTGCGCATATGTTCCCGGTACGCTGGTCGTTTCTTCAGGTGACGCCTGTCGATGAGCGGCAGGCTCACGAACACAAAGAGGAGCGTGATCGCCACCGGGCCCAACACGGTCCACCAGTATTGCGGTGCCGCCGCCATCGCGAAGAGCCACAGCCCCCACCAAAAGCAGATCTCACCGAAATAATTCGGGTGTCTCGAGTAGTGCCACACGCCGTCTTCCATGATGCGTGTCCCGTCGGTGTGGCGGGCGAACTCGCGCAGTTGCGCGTCGGCGACGGACTCGATGGCGATGGCGCCCACGGTGACAAGCGCCGCGACCCCGTCCAACCAGTTCAACGGGCGCCCCTCCAGGGCCATGGCCGGGTACAGCGACAGGCTGCCCGCGAACGTGAGCACGGTCGGAAATAGGTGGATACCCAGGAAGCTGATGATCCAGTAGGCGCGCGGGTAGTCGCGCCGGAAGTTGCGGTAGCGCCAGTCCTCGTGTTGCAGCCCCGACCAACCCGCAAAGAAGTTGTACGTCAGCCGTACGCCCCAGATCGCGACGAGCCCGCCGGCGAGCGCAATCCGTAGCTCTGGGGCCCCGGCGTCGGCGCCGAGCCAGGCGAAATACCCGGCGATGACGACTGGCGCGACGCTCCAATACGGATCGTAGAGGCTCGAGTTGTCGTGGATGCGGCTGAACGCAAAGATGACCGCTGTCGCCGCGACATCGGCGATCGCCACCCGCCAGATCACGTGCAGCTCGGATGGCAACTGGCTGCCTACTCCGATGGCCACTGCGATAGCGACGAGATAGGCGATGGTCTGGTGGAGGATTCCGCGGGATTTTTCAGACATGGATACGGCTCGGATTTTGGTTGTCTTCGATGTGCCCCAGGATGTGCCCCAGCGGGGTACGCCACACTCGAATTACTCCTTTTTAAAGTAATACTCCAGCTCTCCCATGCCGGTCTTGACGTGCTTTTCGCCGTCCTTTTCGACGAGCTGGAACGTCGAACCCGACACCGGTGGGTCGGTCGTGACGTAGTAGACCTCGCCGTCTTTCTCCATCATCCGGAGTCGGGAACTGAACTCACCGGCGTCGACTGAGAACTCGTCTTTGGCTTCATCGTACGCCAGCACAATCTCGCCGAGTTCGTCGCTCGTGTACGTACCGGTCCACGCCTGGACGGTTGTCGCATCGACGTCGTCGAGGCGCTTTTGGGTCCGCTCGAGGCCCTCCATGCGCGTCTTGAAGGCGTATTCGGCCGCTTCGAACGACTTGTTGGGCTGCTCGAAGGCCAGCTCGAAGAGCCGCGTTCGCACCGAGTCGGCGAAGCCGTTCGTCGACCGTCCATTGGTCAGAATCGTGACGCCCAGGTCCTTCTCCGGCATGAAGGCGAGCTCGGAGGTGAAGCCCATGGTGTTCCCGTTGTGCGAGACCACACGGATGTCCTTCCAGTCCGAGATGAGCCATCCCAGTCCGTAATCCACATCTGCCGACACCTCGATTTGCGGCTCCCAAGTGTGCGTGAGGTTCTCCTCCGAGACAACTTGGGTCCCGTCGGGCGTGGTGCCCTTATTGAGTTGGACCAGGAGGTATTTCGTCATGTCTTCGGTCGTCGACCAACCCGCTCCAGCGGGAGCCAGCGGGAGCACGAAGCGCTCGATGTCCAGCGAGATCGGCTCGAAGACGCCGTCCATAGTCATCCCGTGGGGGGCGGCGTAGCGGTCGCTCGACGTGACCTCCTCGAAGTCGGTCGTCGTGGCATCCATCCCGATCGGGCCGAAGATCTTCTCGTCCATGGCCTTTCGATACGACGCCTGGAGCTTTCCCCACTCGCCCCCGAGCGCCAGGGCGGTCAGGTACCCGCCCGCGGCGACCATCTGGTTGCTGTACTGGAATGCCTCCCCGAAGTCGGTGAAGAACTCGAATGTCTCCAGCGACTCGACCAGGCTCTCGGGCGTCATCGACTCGAAGTTGAACAGAATCTCGAAGTCACGCCGCGGCACGCCGGTGCATGCGCACACGGTGTTTTCCATCGTCAGCTTCCTGGAGATCTCCTCGTCTTTGACCGAAAAGCGCGGCAGGATTCTCTGCGCCGGCGTCTGCCAGGTCATGGCGTCGTCGTCGACGGCGGCCGCCATCAACATCGTCGTCATGGTCTTCGTCGTCGACCCGATCATCATGCGCGTCTGCGGCGTCATCTTCTGCTCGGCACCCTTCCTGCGTACGCCGTAGGCCTTCTTCCAGACCACCTCACCGTCGTGCACGACGCCCACCGAGACTCCCGGGATGTCGTAGAACTTCAAGACTTTCTGGATATGGTCGTCGAGCTCGGCGAGCTTCTCGTCTCCGAGCGACGGCGAGGCATCAGCCAGGCTCGTCTGCTCCAGCGCGGTGATCTGGTGGCCGCTGAAGACGACATTGAGCTGCGATCCGCGCTTCTGGATCGCCGAGATGTCGCCCTCGAACATCAGCACGTACGTCTTCCCGTCGTGGCGCTTCGCCAGCGCCTGGGCGAGTTGTCGCTGGTCGATGGGCTTGTAGTGGATGGCGCGGACCTCCTCGACACCTTCGGGCGGCGGTGGGTCGAACGTGCGCTCGACCTCGAAGTTCAGGTCGGGCGCCACGGTATCCCAGGCGCTCGCGATGGCCTTATCGAGGTCGGCTTCCGTGGTCGTGAGCGCATAGACGCGCAGGCTGTACTCGGGGCTGACCAGCAGCGCGTAGGCGTCCTTCTGTGTCGCCTCCCAGTTGCGCGGGATGGGCATCGTATATGCGCCGTCGGCCCCCTCGAAGGTCTCGAGCGCGCCGTCGGCTTTCGCCTGCTCGGGTGCCTCTTCTGTCTCCTCGGCGGAAGCTTCCTGCGTCGGGGGCGCTTGCTCGGCGGGAGCCTGCTGTTCTCTGGTCTGTTTCTTCGAGCAACTCACCAGCACACATATCGCCACCAGAGCGCAAACCCATCGCATCGATATCCTCATTGCATCCTCCATTTTCTGTGCACACAATCTGGGCTGATTCTTCGTCACCCGACTGCATTTTCCAAGGGTAAATCGATGTTCGACGAAAAAGGACCCTCGTTTTTCGAGCTCGCGGAGCAGGCGCTGTCCTCGACGACGAAGGGCTACGATCTACTTGCGCCGAAGTTCGAGTACACGCCCTTTCGCACGCCCGATGAACTGCTCGGACCGCTGACGGAGCTGGTCGCCGAGGAGAAGGTGGAGTCCGCGCTGGATGTCTGTTGCGGTACGGGCGCGGTCATGCAGCACCTGCAGCCGATCTGCGAGCGTCGGCTCGTCGGCATCGATCTATCCGAGGGCATGCTCGCCGAGGCCCGGCGGCAGTTGGGTGAGGGGGCGCCCGAGGACGGGCCAGATGTCGAGCTCATCCAGCAGGACGTCTTCGAGATGGAGTTCGACGCTGAATTCGACGTCATCACTTGCTGCGGCGCCTTCGGCCACATTCTGCAGCATCAACAGGACGACTTCGCCGAGCGCGTGCGCAATGCGCTTCGCCCCGGCGGCCGCTTCTTGTTCGTCACCCGCTCGATGCCCGAACCGTTGTCGAAAGCCTGGCTGTTCTCGCGCGGCTTCAACGCCGCGATGCACGTGCGCAACGCGCTGGTCAAACCCGAGTTCATCATGTTCTACCTGACGTTCACCCTCGAGCGCGCCGAACGCGTCCTGGGCCGCCACGGCTTCGAGCTCAATGTGCGCGCACCGTTCGACGCGGACTCGGACTTTTCCGCGTATCGGCTGGTGAGCGCGCGAATCTAGCCTCCAGGCAACCCTATTCGGAGCCCTCAAAAGCCACGCCGAGTCCAGTCACGAGCAGCGCCAGCCAGCCGACAAATCCGGCGACGGCGGCGAGCTGGAGCAGCCAGGACAGCGTCTCCCAGCTCTCGACGTCCGATCCGCCGGCGACCCAGCCGAGCGAGCCGAGCAAGACGGCGAATCCGAGTCGACCGACGAGGCTCTGCAGGCTCAGGTAGGTGGCGCGCTGTGCTCTGGGGATGCGCGGGGTGACAGCCGCGTGCAATGGCGCCTTCATCAGGGCGCTCGGGACGCCGCGCAGGAGCACGACGAGCAGGATCGCCGGGTGGAGTAACGCGGCCATAGTGCCGATGACGACGATCTGCAGCGCGCCGGCGCCGAGCAACGTGGTTCGGGTGCCGAGGTAGTCGTCGATGGCGGCGCTCTTTCGGGCGACGAAGGCGCCGATGAGCATCGTCACCGCCATCAGGATGCCCGTGACAATCGGCGTGTGCGAGGCGAAGTCCAGCTCGACGCCGACCAGATCTGTGTAGGGTTGGTAGAACTCGTAGGGCACGTGGTT
Organism: Myxococcota bacterium; assembly: GCA_051747295.1. Taxonomy (GTDB): domain Bacteria; phylum Myxococcota_A; class Bradymonadia; order Bradymonadales; family Bradymonadaceae; genus JBNJFZ01. The sequence goes on along the minus strand of JBNJFZ010000015.1, from coordinate 32,205 downwards.
GATGACGGTCGCGAAGACCGCGAACCCAAAGAGCCAGGCGAGGATGGGGCGTTTGAGTTGTCGAAAGCACGCGCCGAGTTGTGGAAAGAAATCGAGCGCATCGGGATCCGCCTCCTCGGCGGGTTCCTCGAAGCGCGCCAGCAACACGATCGAGGCGAGCGCGACGACTGCAGAGAGTCCGTACGCATACGCGAGCTCGATGCTGGAGGCGAGGCCACCGCCAACTGCGGCGAGCGCGCTTGCGAACAGGCTATTGCGCGCGACCAGCGCCTCGCGGTCCTTGTACTCCCCTTCGCGATCCAGTCCGGCGAGGGAGTCGTGGTGAAACGAGGTGTCGGTGCCTGAATTTGCGGCGATTCCGCCCGCGAGTAAGACCTGTGCGATCGAGAAGATCGCAAACGTGCCGCCGAGGTACGGGGCGACGAAGAAGAGCACGTAGGCTGCGAGTAGACTCGCGGCCGAAAGGACGAGCGTGAGCTTACGGCCGAGACGGTCGGACAGGTAGCCCGACGGCACCTCGAGGAGCACGACGGCGACGTAGTACACCGCCTCCAACGACAGAACTTCGCCCAGGTTCAGGTGCTCGCCGAAGTACAGGAAGAACACCGGCATCCAGAAAAATGCGTTGAACAGCGCGGCGTACCACGGATAAAGCCGCACGTTTCGCCGCAGACCCTCCAGATGTGCGTTCCCAGACGACATGCTTCGACAGGTAACATATCGCGCACCGATTGGCAGTCGGTTTTATCTAGGTCTCATCGTTGAACTGTATCAATTCTGCTACATGAGCGGGGTCTCTGTGGTGTGCCGGGTAAACGTACGGGGCAGCATCTTTGCGCTAGATCGGAGGCACTCGTCGACCGCTTGACTTGCGGTAGCCTCGGCGCAAAAGTGAGGGCCGACACAATGATACCAAAATCAAAGACCGGACGGCGCTCGAGTCGGGCGATGCTCGATCAGTGGTGTGGACCGGTGCTGTTTGCGTCCCAACGAGGCAAAGATTTATGGCAGAAAAAGCATTCGAGACGACCAATAAGTTTCTCCAGCAGGGCTTTGATGCGCTCCAACTGGACGACAATGTCGAGAACCTGCTCCGCACACCCAGCCGCGAGGTGAAGGTCGAGTTGGTCATCCAGATGGATGACGGCACGATCGGTAACTTCATCGGGTATCGGGTCCAGCACGACGACTCTCGAGGTCCGTTCAAGGGTGGGTTGCGCTACCACCCGCAGGCCGATCTCGACCACGTCCGCTCGCTGGCCAGCCTGATGACCTGGAAGACCGCGCTCGTCGGGGTGCCGTACGGCGGCGCGAAGGGCGGGATTGCGGTTGATCCCACCCAGTTGAGTGAAGACGAGATGGAGCGGCTGACCCGTCGATTCGTCCAGCGTATTCACGACTTTATTGGACCGACCACGGATATCCCGGCGCCCGATATGAATACGAATGCCAGGGTGATGGCGTGGATCTTCGATGAATACGCGAACCATCACGGCTTCAACCCGGCGGTCGTCACCGGTAAACCCGTCGATCTGCACGGATCGGTGGGGCGTGATGCGGCGACCGGCCGCGGCTGCACGCATGCCATCCGCGAGGTCCTCGAGCACGACGGTCGAGAGATCGAGGGCTCGACGTTCGTCATTCAGGGTTTTGGTAATGTCGGTAGCTGGTTTGCGCGGCTGATTCACGAACTCGGCGGAAAGGTGCTCGCCGTCAGCGATGTGGAGGGAGGCATCTTCAGCGGTGAGAGCATCGACCCGATTACGATCGCCGAGCACGTCGAGCAGACTGGATCGGTCGTCGGCACGCCGGGAACGGACCCGGTTTCGAATGAAGACCTGCTCGAGCTCGAGTGCGACGTACTGGTCCCGGCGGCGATCGGACACGTCATCCACGAGGGCAACGCCGGACGTATCAACGCCGACTACGTGCTCGAAGCCGCCAACTCGCCGGTCACTTTCACGGGGGATCAGATCCTCGCCGACCGTGATATTACGGTTGTCCCGGATATCTGGGCGAACGCCGGCGGTGTGACGGTGAGTTATTTCGAGTGGGCGCAGAACATCCAGCACTTCAGTTGGGCCGAGGAGAAGGTCAATCGAGAGCTGGAGGCGCGAATGGTCCAGGCCCACCGCAAGATTCGGGGGCTGATGAACCACCATGACGTCACCATGCGAACCGCGGCATTTATCGGTGCGATCCAGTCCGTGCGTGGCGCGACAAAGATGCGAGGCATCCAGTGAGCGACGAGACAGCACCGAAGAGGCGCTTTGCGGACAAGGTCGACGACTACGTCAAATACCGGCCGACCTATCCCGAAGCGGCGATCGATTGGCTCGAGGATCGCGGCACGCTCGTGCCGGGCGTCAAGACCGCCGATATCGGGGCGGGGACGGGCATTTGGACCGACCAGCTTCGCGCCAGGGGTTTTCCGGTGTGGGCGGTCGAGCCGAATGACCCGATGCGTCAGGTCGCGCTCGACGCGTTCGCGGGTTCGTCGATCGTCAGCGTGTTGGACGGGGCGGCCGAGCATACGAAGCTACCCGAGTCGACCTTCGAGCTGATCACCGCCGCTCAGGCGTTCCACTGGTTCGACCCAGTCGCCGCGCGTACGGAGTTCGAGCGCATCCTGACCGACGATGGTCAGGTGGCGCTGCTGTGGAACACGCGTCGAACGGAGGGCGAGGCGTTCTTGGAGGACTACGAGTCGTTGATCGTCGAATTCGGCACCGATTACACGCGGGTCGACCATCGTAAGGCCCGCGGTCGCGTCGCGGACTTCTTCGGCGGTGAGTCGGCCTTCGAGTACACGTCGTTCCGGAACGCACGGATGCACGACTTCGAAGGAGTGCGTGGCCGCCTGGAATCCTGTTCCTATATCCCGACGCCCGACCACGAGCGCTACAATGAGATGATCGCCGCGCTGCGCGACCTCTTCGACGAACACGAGCACGGTGGAGACATCGAGATGAAGTACGACACCGAGATCTTCGTCGGGCGGTTCATTTAACTCCTATGAGCGCTCGACCTGAAGCTGACCGCTCGAAACTGCATATCGCGCCATTTCATAAAATTTGGCCACCGAGATCCCGCCCAGAAGCCCATTTGCGGGTCTCACCCCTCCGCAAAGGGCAGGAAACGGCGATTTTGCTCCAGTAGCAGGCCGGACGGCCCGAGGAGCCCATCTGCGGGCCTCACCCCTCCGCAAAAGGCAGCAGACGGCGATTTTGCTCCAGTAGCGGGCCGAACGGCCCGAGGAGCTCATCTGCGGGCCTCACCCCTCCGCAAAGGG
>JBNJFZ010000015.1:25219-28813 GCA_051747295.1 Myxococcota bacterium | reverse complement strand
AGGCGCGCCTCGTAGAGGGCTTCGAGTTGCTTTGGTGAGACGTCGGGATGTGCGGCGAATCGAGGTGGGTACACGTCCAATTCCTGTATGGCCCGTGTCAGAATGCGTCGACAGTCACTGAAGCGGACGTCGAATGCGTCTCCGTCACCGATGTTCCAGCCCGAGAACACGATCACATCGGTGCGCGGCAGGAGCGCAGCGCGATCCGCCGGCCAAACCGTGACCGATTGCCACCGATCATCGCCGCCCTCCACGGGCGCGTAGGTCGGGACAAACCAATTCTCACCGGTCGACCGGAACACCTGTTCGATCAGTGGCTCCTGTTCGGCATATTGCTTCGTGCGCGACTGGTAGTGCAGCGCGTTCAAGAACGGCTTTGCCGGGTGATTCGGCGAAGGATCGAAGAGTCGCCACTCGCCGTGGTCGCGTGTGACCGCAAATGTACTCTGCGGTCTCGCAAATTCACCTTGCTTTTCGAGGCAGAAAAATGCCGCACGGGCCACAGCACGCGGGGCGGCCCTGTCCGCGTATATCATCAGGTCCCTGTCTGGTAGAAATACGACGGGCTCGTCCTCGAGCCCGAGCGAGTCCCACAGGGGATCGTAGATGAGCCGCGAGGTGTGGTAGCCGCCCTCGAATTCGAGGACCCAGACCCCGTCGGCGATCTGGTCGGCGGTTGCTCGGTCGCTGCGGCGGGCCAGGTTTTTCATCGCCGGGTCGATCGCGTCCGCGAACTCGACCTCCCATTGGGCGAGGTGCTTGCCGAGGATGAACGACATCTTGCGTGGGAAGTCGGCTACCAGCGCCACTGAGTAGTGTTCGGCCAACGGCGAGAAGACCACGCCAAGCGGTTCGCGTCCTTGATGATCACGCTCGAGTTCTACTTTTTGAAAGAACCAGCGCGGACGCACCACCGGCATCAATTGTTCGCGAACGAGATCGAAGGCCTCGGGCACGTCCGGGTCGGGTGATAGCCACGAGTCCAGGTAGTGATCCAGCACCGCTGGCCGCCGAGACTCCGACGCGCCAGTATAGGCGATGTAGGCGTTGTTGAGCCCGAAGCTCGCGCCGGTCTGCTGGTCGTGAATCTCGAAGGACTCTGCGTCGTAGGCGAATCGGTCGTCCGCGCCGGCGGCTTCGATGCCGGTCATGATGCGGCGCGCGAATTCACTCTTAGAGAGGGTATCGGTCATGAAGGTGTAGAGAGGTCGGGAAAAACGGCGACGTTCAGCATAACCCGTCATGCCAAGCAAGTCAGCCGCCCACCCATTCCCTTTTTATTCCGGTCGACCGTGTTGGCTCCCTCCTCAGTCCATCGGGAAGTCGTGCACTCGTTGCAAGCCACGACGCATCTTCCCTGGGAAAGAAATACCAACGAATGACGCATCAGCTACGGTGATTGATGGACTCGGTGACACAGGCAGCTCTCGGTGCAGTTATCGGCGAATCTACGCTCGGCCACCGGGTCGGGTGGCGAGGCGCGGTGTGGGGTGCCGCTCTGGCCACGATCCCCGATCTGGACGTGGTCGTCAGTCCATTTCTCGAGACCACCGAACAGCTCGTCTGGCATCGAGGGCCGAGCCACTCGATTTTTGTGCTTCTGCTCCTCGGGCCAATTGTCGGGTGGGGACTGCACCGACTCTATGAGTCGCAGAGCGTCAGCCGCGCTCGCTGGATGGTGATGGCGACCATGGCGTTCTTGTCGCAGCCTTTTCTCGACGTACTTACCAGCTACGGCACACATGTGTTCTGGCCACTCGATCCGCGTCCGGTGGCCTACAGTACGATCTCGATTATTGATCCGATCTACACCCTGATGCTGTTTCTCGGCCTCGGGGTCGCATTCTTCTCGGCGATCGGCAGCCGCCGGCGCGCGCTTGCCGGGGCGCTCGCATTGGCGATCTCGACGGGTTATATGGTCCTCCTCGTCAGCTTCAAGTGGCAGGCCAATGCGGTCTTTCGGACCGAGCTCGAGCGCCAGGATATCGAGTACACGACATTCGAGACGCAACCGGGCATCTTCAACAGCATTCTCTGGGTCGCGACGGCGGACGCGGGCGACCACTTCTTCGCCGGTGTCTACTCGCTCATGGATGACGACCGGCGCGTCGACTTCATCCGTGTGGACAAGAACAGAGAACTCATCGAGCCATATCTGGACGAAAAGCCGGCTCAGACACTCGTGCGCTTCTCGCGCGGCATCTATTCGATGCGTCGCGTCGACGGAAAGCTGATCTTCGAGGATCTACATATCGGCCGCCAGGACCAATGGCTCGGCGAAAGCGAGAAGGCCGTCTTTCGCTTCGAGCTCGTGCCCGACCCAGACGATCCGAACTCGTTGATGGAAGTGCGCGAGCTCGATAAGGGTGGCGCAGAGACCGATGGCGGCGCCGTCCGGCGCTATTTCGATCGCGTCCTCGGAGAGTAGCGCGGCAACCGGGCGTACCGGGCACTGTTGGCGGGCGCGGCGCGATGTTAGTCTGCAGACGAGCGTCCCGATATTATGGTCGAATCACGAAATACGAGTCACCTTCATGAAGCCAAATACCCACCTCGCCATCGACCCGGAACTGTGCGGTGAGCTCGTCGAGCTCGAGGATGGCTACGCGAAAGTGTCGCTCGAGTCGACTGACAGCATGCGTGCCGATGACCGTGGGCTGATCCACGGCGGGTTCGTCTTCGGAGTCGCCGACTACGCAGCGATGCTCGCGGTCAACGACCCGAATGTCGTGCTCGGTTCGGCCGACGTCCGCTTCAACGCGCCGGTCGAGGTCGGAGAAACTGTGACGGCAGAAGCCCGCGTGGCCGATCACTCCGGCAAAAAGTACGTCGTCGAGGCAACCGTCTCGGTCGGCGAGCGCAAGGTCTTCGAGGGGACGCTGACCACCTTCGTGTTGGACCGCCATGTTCTGGACTGAGCCTCCAAGAGCAACCGAGAAGATCCGACGTGCCACCGTATTTGTTATTCTGATGGGTTTGTCGCTCGTGTTGGCGAGTTACCGGGGGCAGAAACCGGACGGGAGTCCGATGTCAGATCGAGGCGAAGATGGCGTCTGCAAACTCACGTCACACGCCTCGGAGCAAGCAGACGCTGTCCTGAACATCCGCGATATCGAGCAGTTCATCGTAGCGCAATTCGTTCCATTAGTCGCACTGGTGCACGATTGTAATTATTCTTGGTCCGCGTCCAGTCTGGACGCCTATCTGGAAATACGATGACGGGCGAGGCCCATGATGAGCGGTAAAACTGTAGACGAATATGTCACGCTCGGGGACGTCTGGCGGCACACCTCACGCTTCTTCACCCGCCTACCATTACCGGTCGTCGGTGTATGGGTGGGACTGACGGTCCTGACTATTCTGCTTTTCTCCTGGCAGAACAACGCCATACCGACCGTGCTCGAGCTGCTCTTTGGTGAGCTCTCGGTTTCCGCGTTACCCGAATTTATCGTCGCCTTGTTGGCAGTGCAGATGGTTTCGGTGTTGCGCACAGGATTGTTCTTACCGTCGAAGGTCGCGTACCACGGGGGCGATCCGTCCTGGTCATCGGTATTGCGAATGGCGTTCGGCCGCTTTCTCCCGGTGTTGGACCTC
>JBNJFZ010000015.1:12359-25119 GCA_051747295.1 Myxococcota bacterium | reverse complement strand
CCCGCTGAGCTCATTATCAAGTCGCTGGCGCCGCCCTCGAAGATCGAGCGGTTTCGAAACGCGCCTATGGATGAGTTTCTCTCAGGGGTGCGTGAGCACGGCCCCGGGCTCTATATCATCGGTTTGGACTACCATGTGGGGTTCTTGGTCGTCGGCGATGACGACGATGTCCGGTATATCCACTCATCCGTCGTCACCAAAGAGGTGGTCGACATGAAGGCGGCGGGGGCACCGACAATTGTGCAAAGCAGGTACCGGGTGATCGGTAAGATCCTTCAAGATGAGATGCTGGAAAGCTGGCTGGAGGTAGAAGAGATTCCCGTTCTGGGGGATTGGTGATAGTTCTCCGCGGGCGAGAGCTGAAGGGTTGGTTTGAGTAGCAGCCCAAGCCGTGCACAGAAAACCGTCCGCTACCAATTTGCGGGCCTCACCCCTTCGCAGCGGGCGCGACGCGGAGGTTAGGGGCGAGCAGGCGGCGCAAGTGCCGTGCAAGCCTGGTTTGCGGGTCTCACCCCTTTGCACCGCGTGCGACAGGCCGATTTTACTGCCCGCCCAGCGTCAAGCCGCACGTATTCTGCAGACCCGTGTCACACGCCCCACCTCGGAGCACTGGATCGACGCATGACTCGAGATTTGCGTAGGCGTCTCCGCATTCTGCCTTCATGCAGTCAGTCGTCGAACCCTCCATCAGAATGGAGTTTGTAATGCAGTGGGTGAGGCAGTCCTGCGCGGTCAGCAGCTCGAGGCCGCACACGTCTCGCGTGCAGTCGACAGTCTTGTCGATCTCGCACAGAGTGCAGGGCGCTGCCGCCGATTCGCATCCGAAGATGCACTCCATGGAGCGGGGATTGTCGCAGCTTGCAATGCATTCGTTGGCATAGTCGCATTGCTGGGCCGGTGCCGGCTCATACTGCTCTTTCGGGATGAGCTGACGCATGTAAAGCAGACACATTTCGTCGGTCGTACCCTCGCCCCAGGTGACATCGCGCGGCGTGAGTTGCTCGCCATCGACGACTGCCTGGTTTTCGGGAGAGTTGTCGTAGACACACTCGAGCTCGAGGGAATCACCGGGTTGCACCTCGACGAGGTCTCCTTCGGGGAGTTTGTAGGACTGTTGCCAGTCGAAGTCCCATTCCGGGATGTCGAGGACGCAGGCGTTTTCGCCCCCTGACTTGACGTGGCGCAGGCTCATGCGTTCGCCGAGCACGTGCATGTGACCGGTCACCCCTTCGAGTACCACGGGTTCGTCACTGTAGTTCGTGAACCTCTTGGTGTGGACCGACTCGCTCTCCCCTGCTGGGATGTCGAGATCGAGGATGGCGAGGGGACGGGTGACATTGATGTGGTCGGGCTCGGCGTCTACGAGCTCCATCTCGAACTTGGTCTGATCGTTTTCTGGGGACGCTTCGAGCATGTTGTAGTGAACCTGCATAACAATGCTCGAGCCCTTCTCGATGCGGAAGCCAGCGTCATCCCGTGTTCGATCCGGGAGCAGTCCGGGTACCCATGCGCCGATTTGTGTCGGGAGGACGGCTTGCCCTCGGTTCGTATTGCCGCTGCCGCCGCTCGGAAACGGGGAGCCAAAGCAGGTATATCCAGGGCCTTCTTCGGCCGCGTCCGCGTCTCGGAGTTGCTGTGAATTGGCCTCATCGATCGCATATACCAGCACGTGGTGGACCAGCTTATCCGCCCCCGGGACGACGCGGCTGGCCTTCATGTACTTCGTCTGGTCGAGCTCCATATCGAGGATGAAGCAGCGATAGTCATCAACCAGATCCTCGCTGGGAGTGTATCCTGCTTGGATTTGCGCTGAGTGTGTCGCGTTGAACTCGGGGAGCTGCTCGTCTTCGGCCTGCGGAGCGTCGGCCGGGTCGCCCTGGGGAGTGCCGGCGTCGACCCACGCGGCAAATGTCGTGATTTCATCCTGAGTCAGGTAGCGCTCGTCGCGATACTCACGACAAGAAGGGTCCGGCATCCACGGCGGCATCCGGCCTGCCTCGATTTCTTGCAGTGCCAGAGGCGCGAGCGGTTTGAGCTTCTCGTAGCTGGACAGATCAAATGGTCCGATGCCATCAGCGGTGTGGCATGCACTACAATTCTCGCTGACCATCGGGGCGATGTCCGCGTAATACGTTGGCGGATCATCCATTGTGTCCGCCGTAGTGGCATCCGCATCGACTTCATTGTTGGATAGATCAGCAGGGGCGTCGTTGCACCCCACTGCGGCCGCGATGAGTGCGATGGCTAGCAACGGAAGGACGGTACGATACGGAAGCAACATCTCGGGCCTCTGATGGACGTGACGTGTTATGCAAACCGTAGCACAGTACAAGCAGGAGATTTAGAGAAGTTCATGGGTCCGTGGTGAGCAGCCAGTCGAGGCCATCTGCCCGGGTCTGACGAGCATTTGCGGGCCTCACCCCTTCGCAGCGGGCATTGAGGAGGGAGTTGGGACGGCAACCGCGGCCCGCTTCGGTTCTGTGCACGTTTCGCGGGCCTCACCCCTTCGCAGCGGGCGTGGAGGGCGGGGTTTATGTCAATTGCACAATCCTTTTTCTAGTCCGCTTCCCAGTCAATCTGGTCCGAAAGCACCGCCTGGTTCGCCCGATTTCCGAACAGAGAATGCAACGCATTCGAACAGAACACGGTTTCCCCTGCATCCCCGCTCTAAGCGTTCCTAAGCGGTGTTTTTTGTCATTTTGAGGGCGCTGATACGCTCGACGATCAAGAAATTTACGCAACGATCTCGTGGGTCCTGCCGAAAACCATAATGAGGGCAGACCACAACACTGCCCTCGTTACTGGTGTGCAGTTGGCCAATTGCCTGAGTACGAGAGGAGAAGACATGGGAGAACCGAGACGAGTTCAGACACCGGAATCCGTTTACCTTGTGACAAACAGCACGATCGATGGACAGCCATTCATGAAGCCGTCCCCGCGGACAAACGCCATCATTCGTAACAACCTCGCCTGGGCTGCCGCGAGGCGAAAGGTCGACTTGTTTGTCTTCAGCTTTCTGGCCGACTGTTTCTTCATGATTGTCTCGGCCCCCAAGCTCAATCTCGGTCGGTTCATGGGAGACTTTCAGGGGCTTACCGCAACCCAGATCAACGCCGAGTTGAATCGAAACGGCAAGTTCTTCGCGGGGCGCTACAAGGACACCCACTTATTGGACAACGCCTCCATCATCGAGGAGATCGGGCGCATTCTGAGTGTGCATGCGGAGCGGGAGGATGCCCGCTCAGATGCCCACAAGCCAGTTTCCTCGTGGATGTTGCACGAAACCGGTGAAGCGCTGGTCGGTGAGCGCGAGAGTCGTGAAGACTATCGAAATATCAAGCGGGCCAATCCAGATATGCCGGACGAAGAGGCGCGGCGACTGGCAACGACCACCTACAAGGTGGAGCTCGCGCGATTCGCATTTTGGGAGGATGAGCCGCACCGAGACTATCACCGAAAGGTGTGTGAGCAGGCGAGAGCTCATGCGGCGTGGTCGGGGCTGTCACTCGTCGACGAATCGTCGCCCGAGCCGGAATCACCGAGGCGCCGCGAGCGTCCCGTCAAGCGCCTCCCTCCGTGTATTACCACGAGCCCCAGCCTGCGCCGCGATTTTCACAAGTGGATCGAGGATCTCAACTTCAAATACGAGACCGCGAGTGCGGGGCTCAGACGGGGGCGATGCAATCCCCGGTTTCCTGCAGGAATGATACCGCCACACAAACCGTGGGCGGTCGGTTCGCCGCGTGCGCCCTCGGGCTCATCTGGCGATTCCGGCAGACATTCCTACGGCGTGCCGAGTGCGGCCTAAGCCGATGACGTAACGGTTTGGCGACAGACTCCTGCCGGGCATGCGAGCACAGGCGGTCGAGGTTCGGCAGTATCGCGATTCAGGGAACAATCAGCTCGAATTGACTTGCTGCGTCCCCTCCATCACGATGCGCCCGAATATCTGGTCGCCCGTCAACCGTCGTTCGTCGTTCCGGTTATACGTCCCGTGTCAGACTCCGTTTTAATCGTCGGATCCGGTATCTCCGGTCTATCTGCTGCTGTGCTGCTCGCCCGGCGCGGCGTCGATGTCGAAGTCTGGGAGGGCCGAGATGCTCCCGGGGGGATCCTGGCACCCATCGAGTTCCAGGGGATTGCGTGCGATCGCGGCTCACACCGCGTGCATCCAGAATCACACCCGTTACTGCGCGAGCTGACAGACGAGGGCGACTGGCGAGAACGGCCTCGCAACGGGAAGTTGGTGCTGAACGGCCGGCAGATCCCTTACCCGATCGACCCGATCAGTTTTCTGCGCGGTCTCGGGCTCGAAGCCGCGGTTGATATGGGCCTCGGGTGGCTGACTCGACCGGGCGTGTTTCGCCGTTTTCGAAGATGGGAGGACGCCCGTCAGCGAGCGCCGAAAAAGGACCTCGGGTTCGAGCAATTCGTCGTCGAGCGAGTCGGAAAGAGTGCGTATCGGCGCTTCTACAAGCCCTACGTCGACAAGGTCTGGGGCGAGCACCCGAGCGAGATTTCTCAATCGGTTGCTAAACAGCGCGTCTCGACATCGAATCCGCTGCAGCAAATTCTGCGGTCGATCGGTGTTGAAAAGCAGACGTTTTTGTACCCGCACGGCGGTATGTCGGGCCTGTTGGACACCCTTCTGAATCAGGCAGAAGCTGCAGGTGTTACGGTACGGTACGGACGGCGTTATGAGCACGCCCGGGACAGTCGTTCTGGGAGCGCCGCGCCTGAAGGATTCGGCAAGGTTCTCTACAGCGGCTACCTGCCCGACCTGGCGACCGAGGCGGGGCTGGACCACCGTGGACTTTATCTGTTGCACCTGGCGTTCTCGAGCGAATTGATCGATGACAGCGTCGACACTTGGTATATCCCGGAGACCGAGTACTGGTTCGGCAGAGTATCGCAGCCGGAGAACTTCTCGCCGGCCATGAGCGCGGACGGAAAGGCAGTTATCTGCGTCGAGATTCCGGAAGGCCGTTGGGGCGAGGGCGTGGACTTCCTCGAGCGCATTGGCACGCTGACGAGGCAACTCGTCCGGGCCGGTATCCTCCGCCGAGACGTCGAGCCCTCCGATAGTCGCCAGACATTCTTGCCGCGTATCTATCCGCTCTACGCGAGGAACTGGTACCACGACTGGGAGCGCGCGCTCGATGACGTACTGCGGATGGGGGACATCCTGCCGATCGGACGTCAGGGGCTATTTCTACACTGCAATATGGACCATTGTGTCGCGATCGCAGACGATGTGGTCGAGCACGTACTGGCCGGGAAGCCGGACGCAGCATGGTTTGATGGTTGCTCGGACTACCTGGATCTGCGCGTAAGGGACTGACGTTTCGGCTATGACCGACGAGGAGACAAAGCGCGAGCGTCCGGGGCGGACCGTCGTCACCGTTGCACTCGGGTTCGTCGCCGCTGCTATCCTGATCAATAGCTGGACATACGTCACCAACGGGCAGGCTCCTTATGGCGACGACAACTCAGCTCACCTCGCCCTGTTGAATCATATCGCGGAGTTATGGAGGGCCGGGACTTTCGAGTTGTGGTGGGATCAGTCTAACCTGGGATTGCCCCTCTTCCTTGCATACCAGCCGTTACCGGCGCTCGTCGGGGGGACGCTGGGCAGCGCGTTTAGTGAGTTCAGCGCGCGACTTGCAATTTTCAAGGGCTCGATCGTTATCTTGTGGGCGCTGATGCCTGCGGCCTGGTATCTGGGCGCTCGCTGGATGGGGCTCGCCAGGGGGGAGGCGTTGATCGCCGGGTTGCTGACACTCGCGGTTCGAGATGTCCATCATGTTGGCTTTAGCTTCGCATCGGTGACCTACGGCGGTCTCTACACGCAGACATGGGGGATGTTCTTTTTACCTGCGACCGTGGGAGCCTTTCGGCGCTATGTCGTCGATCGTGACCTCCAGTTGATCGCGCCTGTCGCATTATTCGTTGTGGTGTCGCTGTCACACCTATGGTGCGGCATGTTTGCGGGTGTTGCGACATTGATTTGGCTGCTCGTAAGTTCGCGCGATCGTAAAGAACGCGTCGTGCGTGCATTGAGCGTGTATGTTCCGGCACTCATGCTGCTCGCCTTCTGGCTGGGACCGATGATCGCGACCGATCACCTGATCGGGGGGCTTCCCTGGAAGAGCGAATATTATGATGGCTGGCCGGTGGCCGAGTTGTTCCGTCACGTGCTCGGCGGCGATATTTTCGACGAGGGACGGCTCCCCTGGTTGAGCCTATCGGCTGTTGTCGGTGTGGTCGTCGTTGTTCAGCGACGCGGACGCCTCGTCCACAGGTGGCTGCTAGGGGCCCTCGTCGTGTCCCTGCTACTGTTTATGGGCAGAACAAATTTCGGTGCGTTATACGACCTGATACCGATGCACGCGCATATCAATGTCATGCGCTACATCAACGCCGTGCAGTTTTGCGGAATCATGGCCGCTGCGGTTGGTCTGTGGCGAGTAATCTGTTGGGTGTGGAGCAGGGTGCGGCAACTCGGAGCCGGCGGCCCCGCTGAAGTAGCACAAAACCGGCCTCGGAGGGCGTCTGCGGAAGGGTGCGACCCGCAGGAGGGTGCCAGGGGCGTCTGCGGTGTCAGCGGGGATGAAGATCCCCCTCAGACGGCGCCTGCGGAAGGGTGCGACCCGCAGGAGGGTGCCAGGGGCGGTTTGGAGGGCCAGAAATGGGCGGTCTGGGGTGGTGTGGTCGGCATGGCTCTTACGGTTGCGTTCTCCGTAGACCGCGCGCACGTCTTCGGGGAATCCCTTCGCACTTTCGACCAATACGATGCTGACTTTCATGCACTCGTGGACTACCTCCAGCCATCGGCTCAGGGAACACGAATTCCTTCCCGGATCGTTGTCTCCGAGGCGCTCAACACCGCACCTCATATCTATCGCGATCTACTCCCCACGCTCGCCGGGCGTGGTCAGGTACAGTCCTACGCGCTGGGTTACCATGCGACCCTCAGCACCTATTATGCCGACTACACGCGCTACGATGCGCGCTGGGCGCGACTTTTCGGCGCGGAGTATTTTGTCTCCCGAGACCCGCACCGCGAATCGATGCTCGGCAACTTCGACCGACTCTTCAGCCAGGGGCGGTTCACAGTTTGGCGGCCAAGCGGGCTCGAGCGCAGCGGCTATTTCGATTTCGTCACCACGCCAACCGAGGTCCACGGAGGTCTTCGAGAGGTGCGCCCTGCCGTCCGTCGCGTGCTCGTGTCTGGATTTGGCGCGCGTGCACTCCCAGTTTTGACGGGGCCGACCGAGATATCTGCCGATGCGGGCGCGCCCGTGCTCGTGACCGAAGATGGGTCGAACGTCGTCTGGCGCGAAGAAGACCCGAACGCCTGGCCCGACGCACTCGAGGCGGCCGGTCCAGAGAGCATCGGCTCGACAGTCATCGCCTCACGCAGCGGTCCGAATTGGTACGAGGCCGATGTCGACGCGGCGGGTGGAGAGCGGTTACTGTTGAAGGTGAACTATTTTCCCTTTTGGACGGCGGACATCGACGGTGAGCGCGTCGAGATCGATCACGTCGCCCCGAACTTCATGGCGGTCGATGTGCCTGCCGGTGAACATAGCGTGCGCTTTGCCTATCGCAATCCCTGGTGGCAGAAGCTCGGCGCACTTCTCTGCCTGGTCGTCCTGATTGGTTGGGGCGGCTGGGCATCGCGGAGAGAAAATCGTGGCTGAGTTACCGACCGAATCGAGTGACACGGGCAAAGGGGGCCCTGTCGGTGCATGGGTCGTCGGCGTGGTCGTGTCGGGGCTCTTCCTCGGAGGACTCCTGGGGTTCGCGGAGCCGAGGAAGGTGTGGAGCATCGCCCGCTCGGCAGACGCAGTCTCGCTGTTTTTGGCATGCGGGTGCTATGTCGGCGTCTTGGTCGCGCGGTGGTTCCGCCTCTTTGCCTTCCAGGACACGACGCCGAAGACGCACGCTCGAATCGAGCTTCTCTGGGTCAGCGCGAGCCATAGCTTCGTGACTCAACTCTTGCCCGCTCGCCTCGGAGAGTTCGTCTTTCCCTCGCTCTGGCACCGAGCGACGGACCAGCCTCATGCCGACGGGCTCGTCGCTCTACTGGCGGTTCGCCTCGTCGAATTGGCGGTGCTGGCCCCGATCTTCGGCGTCTCACTTTTCGCGTGGCTTATGCGTGGCGGTGAACCTTCCGGTGGGGCGATGGCCGGATGGATCCCCTGGGTCGCCACCGCCCTGGGACTGGCGCTGCTTATTGGCCTGCCCCTCGTACTGCACGGCACTGTAGGGGCGGCATCTTGGCTCATCGAGCGCCGGCCGCTGCGCAACTGGCGGGTGCTCGATCCGCTTCAGAATTCGCTACCTGAGGCGCGAGTCGCGGTCGAACGCATGAATACGCGCAACCTCGTGTGGATTACTGGCTCTACGATCGTAATGTGGATTGGTCTCTTCGGCGTTTATGGCTTCGTCTTGCGCGCTTGCGGCGCTCCTATGGGGTGGATTCAGACGGTGGTTGGTTCGACCGGCGGCATCGTCGGCAATCTCCTCCCGGTCGGAGGGATCGGATCGCTCGGCGTGATGGAGGCTGGCTGGACCGCCGCTTTTCGCGCGACGGGCGCGCCGCTGGAGCCAGTCGTCGCCGCCGGGTTGCTTGTACACGCGTTGGTGATCGTCGGCGCTGGCCTCGGTGCGGGTGTCGGCCAACTCGCGGATTGGTGGCAGACACGGCAGGGCTGAACCCTGACTCCTGTGCTACGCCAGCGCGCTCTCGTCACCTGAGTCTGCCACGAACAATACGCTGGACTCGGTCTCGTCGATCGCACGCTGCATCTGCTCGTAGTTGGGCGGATCGGAGAGTCCCATGATGTCGAGATCACAGCGCGGGGCTGTCTCGAAGTTCTCACGGAAATCTCCCTCGAGCAGGTGGATCTCCGGGTTCGGGATACGTGCGAGGTCGATGAGGTTCTCCAACGATTTCCGAACTGCCTCGGAATCCTGTTCGGCGCCGACCGATGTAACGATGTTGATCTTGGCCTGCCAGTTTCGGGAAATGGTATAGGCGAGTAGGATGGCGAGGTTGAGGTGGCTCCGGCGCAGCACGAGCTCCATGTCGGGCGATTGGTCGTGCACCCATAGGTTGATCGTATTCTCAGAGCCGAGTCTGACCTTCGGGTGCATGCCGAGGACGACGATGCCGAGCTGGTTGTCCTGCGCTTTGCTGGCAACCCGCGTGAGGCGATCGCGCTCTTCCTGGGTGCTTGGCATCTTCATAAAGATCATATTGGGGCGAAAGAAGCTCCCCTTGAGCGCCTCCATCCCCAGCACGACACCCTCCGAGAAGTCGTCGGTTTCCAGGACGGTCCAGCGGGAGAAGACACCCTGGTTGCGGAAATCTTCCGAAAATTCGGATAGCGCGCTTTCGAGGGCGCCACTTCGTTGGGACGGACCGACCCCCATCAGGTCGACGTATCCCGTTGGATTGACCAGGTCCTGCAGGAAGGGATACTCGCCGCGCAACTCCAACGGGTCCTCGACGGGCACCAACAGGTTAGGCTTCCAGGCGCGTTGCTGCTGGGACGGTAAGTCAGCGGCCTTTTGTGCGGCCCACTGTGCGACCGCGACGAAGAGGCCGCTTCGCACGTCTGCGAACGGCGATTGCAGGTGACGCCGAATGAGTAACCCGTAGAACCCGATGACGACCGCGATAGCGACGAGGCTGATCGTCGCATTGATCACAAACATCGCGAAGATACACCCTGCCGCGCCGACGAAAGGAACGATGCGATGAACCTTGAGTTGGGGGCGGAAGCTCGTGAGTCCGAGGCTCTGCTCGATCAGCACGACGATGTTGATGACTCCGTAGGTGATCATGAAGAACATCGTGATAAACGGCGCGACGATATTCAGGTCGCGCAGCATCAGCGCGAGCAAGACGAGCCCCCCGGTGACCATCATGGCGTTTCGAGGTTCACCTTCGCTGGTCGTCTCCGACAGGAAGTCACCTTTCGGGATAATACCGTGGTGGGAGAGCGCTTGAAGGATGCGCGGTGCACCCACGATGGAGGCGAGCGCCGAGGAAAAAGTAGCGCCGAGCAAGCCGCCGACGACTGCCGGACCCCAGGCGGCCTTGTCGATCATGACCGTGTAGTTCTCCTGAAGCTCGGTGGGCGTCGCTGACCGGGCCATCCAGTAGGCGAGCACCATGTAGATGACGTAGCTGACGATGATGGCCGTCATCGTGCCAACAGGTATGCTTCGTCTGGGGTCCTTGAGTTCGCCGGACATATTGGCGCCGGCCATAATCCCCGTGGCCGCAGGGAAGAAGACGGCAAAGACCACCCAGAAGTCCGTGGTCAGCAAGACATTCTTGCCGGCACTATCGATACTCTGCGCCCACATCACCGGTTCGTACTGCATCGAACCCTGTGCTGCAGCAACACCTATGGACACCAGGGAGCCTGCGATGATGACTGCCACGATATACTGGAGCTTGAAGGCCAGTCCTGCGCTTATGTAGGCAACGCTGAAGAGCACCCCAAACAACGTCAGATCGACGAGCAGGGGGTTCGCCAGGAGACTCTCACCCATGCCGATCTGCTCGAAGGCCCAGACCCAACCTTCACGGAAACCAAAGATATACATCACGGTGGCGAGCACCTGCGACAGGTAGAGCGGAACGCCCACGCTGCCGCCCATCTCGAGGCCGAGCGACTGGGAGATGACCGAGTAGGCGCCACCTGCGCCGATGCGAATATTGGTCGTGATAGAGGACAGCGATAGTCCGGTCGCCGCCGTAATCGCGAACGCAATGCTTATAATGAGCAGGCCACCCAACAGGCCGGTCTGCCCGATCACCCAACCGGCGCGCAAATACATGATGACGCCGAGGATCGTCAGCAGCGTCGGCATAAAGACGCCGGCGATCGTCCCAAATCGCCCTGGCTGGCTACTATCGTTCGCGACCTCGGCTGGCTGCGGCGAAGCGTCGTTCATGGATCCACATGTATGGGGGAGATGTCAGTGCAAACGAATCTTATGCGTGAGCCACGATTTGGCAATGCTGCGGCGCTTCATCGGAGGGATCGAGACGGGAGCAGACCAGTGTGAGTTCGGGACGTCCATCGAGAATATGGCGGATATTGGTGCCGAGCAATTTTACGCTTTTGAAAAGCCTTCTGCGGCCGTTGTGCGGGCCTCACCCCTCCGCAGGAGGCGTCAGGGGCGGATTTTCGAGTCCCCGGGGTCCGAAGACCCTTCTGCGGCCGTTCTGCGGGCCTCACCCTTCCGCAGGAGGCGTCAGGGGCGGATTTTTCGGTAGAGACTTGGTCCGTCAGCTCGTCACCGCATCGCTTGCCTCGCCGCTGACCTTCGCCGCTTCCCGCTGCGACTCCGGCATTTCATCGCGAGCGATCAACGTGAACATCGCCGGGATCACGAATAGCGTGAAGAAGCTGCCGACGAGCATCCCGCCGATGACGGCGATGCCCATGGGGATTCGACTCTCGCTACCGGCGCCAATCCCCAGCGCGATGGGCAGGATGCCCAGCGTGGTCGACGCGGTCGTCATCAAGACCGGACGAAAACGCACCCGCGCCGCTTCTCTGATCGCTTCCAGCTTTTCCATGCCTTCCGCTCGTCGTTGATTTGCAAACTCCACGATCAGGATGCCGTTCTTGGTGACGAGGCCGATGAGCATGATCATGCCGATCTGGCTGAAGACATTGAGCGTCTGGCCGAAGTACCACAGGGCAAAAAGCGCGCCGAGTAGCGCTAGAGGCACGGTCATCATGATCGTGAGCGGGTCGCGGAAGCTTTCAAACTGTGCCGATAGCACAAGGAAGATGAAAACGAGCGCGAGCCCAAACGCCAGATAGAGCGTGTTAGAGCTCTCCGCGAAGTCGCGGGTTTGACCCTTCAACGCCGTCGTGAATGAATCGTCGAGCACGTCGTCGGCGATCTCTCTCATCGCCTCGACACCCTGCCCGACCGTATAGCCATCGGCGAGCTTGGCCGAGACCGTCGCCGAATTATAACGATTGAAGCGGAAGAGTTGTGGTGGGCCGGCTTCCTCACGAAGCTCGACGAGGTCGGCGAGCGGCACGAGCTGTCCGCCCTTTCCCCGCACCTGGATATTGCGCAGGTCCGCCGGGTCGTTTCGATCGACGCGATTGACCTGTCCGATCACGTCGTACTGGCGATTGTTCTTGATGAAGAGACCGTAGCGAAGCGTCGTCAACGCCAATTGGAGTGACTGCGCAGCCTCGGAGACTGGAACTCCAAGCCGTGTCGCCCGGTCCCTGTCCACAGCCAGGTACATCTCGGGCTTGTTGAACTTCAGGTTCACCTCGATAAACGACAGCGCCTCGTGCTCGCGCGCGGCCTCCAGGAACGCGGGCAGCCGCTCCTCAAGCTTCTCGATGTCCAGGTTCTGCAGCACGAACTGCACCGGCAGGCCGCCAAAGTCACTGCTGATGGTGGCCGGCTGGCTGACGAAGGCGCGCGCCGCCGTCAGCTCGCCGAGGTTTTTCTGCAGGTTTTGGGCGATTTCGTTCTGCGATCGATCGCGCTCGGACTTGTCGGAAAGCTCCATGAAGTGAAAGCCGCTGTTGACCGAACCCGTCGCTCCGAACGCTGGTGAGGTGATGGAGTTGACGAACTCGCGCTCGGGGATCTCGCGTTGGATGATGTCGAGCGAGCGCAACATGAATCGGTCCATATACTCGTACGAGGCGCTCTGGGGCCCGGTGGCGAAGACTCGCAGCTCGCCCCGGTCTTC
>JBNJFZ010000015.1:9765-12259 GCA_051747295.1 Myxococcota bacterium | reverse complement strand
GGCTCTCCGGCCTCGATCTTCGAGTAGATATTCTCCAGCACGACGATCGAGTCGTCGACCACGAGGCCGAGCGCGAGGACGATCGCCAG
This sequence comes from Myxococcota bacterium, assembly GCA_051747295.1. Classification (GTDB taxonomy): domain Bacteria; phylum Myxococcota_A; class Bradymonadia; order Bradymonadales; family Bradymonadaceae; genus JBNJFZ01. Next base: position 12,170 of record JBNJFZ010000015.1, on the reverse strand, counting down.
CAGTGTGAGCACGTTGATGGAGAATCCGGCCACCCACATGATGCCGAACGCCCCGACGATCGCCACCGGTATCACCGCCACGGGCACCAGCGTACTTCGCCAATCTCCAAGGAACAGGAAGATGACCAGGATCACGATCGCCAGCGCGATGAAGATGGTTTGCTGGACCTGGTCGATCGACGAGCGGATATAGTCCGTCCGGTCGAAGTCGACCTGCGCGATCACATCCTCCGGTAGATCGCGCTTGATGTCCTTTAGCCGGTCCCTCGCCTCGTCCGATATCTCGATCTGATTGGCGCCCGGCTGCGGCATGAGCACGACCATGACCATCGGGATGCCGTTGCCACGCAAGATCTCGCGGCGCTCCATGGCGTCGTAGGTCGCGTAGCCGATGTCCTCGAATCGAACGACGTGGTCGTCCTCCTCCTTGACGATCAGCTCGTTGAAGTCCTCCGGCGAGGACAGGCGCGTGTCGGCGCGGATGTTGAGCGAGACCTGGTCGCCGTCGATGCGCCCAGCAGGCAGCTCGACATTTTGCTCGGTCACAGCGCGTCGGACGTCGGCCGAGGTCACGGAGTTCGCCGACATCAACTGCGGGTTCATCCAAAGCTTCATCGCGTACGTATCCGAGCCCCAGAGCTGGATGGACGCGACGCCCTCGATGGTCTGGACCCGATCTTGGATGCGATTGCGCGCGAGCTCGGTGAGTTCGAGGACCGAGCGTTGATCGCTCTTGACCGTGATCAGCACCACCGGGTCGCCTGTCGAGTCCGCCTTCTCGACGATGGGCGGATCGGCATTGGGCGGTAAGTCGCTTCGGGCACGTGCGACGCGGTCTCTTACATCGTTGGCGGCGCGATCGAGATCGACATCGAGGTCGAATTCGGCAGTTACCGTCGAGCGGCCCTCGCGGCTGACCGAGCGCAAGATCTCGATGCCTTCGACCGAGTTGATCTCGGACTCGAGAGGCTCGGTTATCTGAGACTCGATGACGTCGGCGCTGGCACCGGGGTAATTCGTCGTGACTGTCACGACTGCAGGGGAAACTGCGGGGTACTCGCGCACCCCGAGTTCGAGGAAGCCCAGGATACCGAAGATGATGATGGCGAGGGCCATGACGACGGCGAGTACCGGCCGTCTTACCGAAATGGAGCTGATTCCCTTCACTGCTCGCCCTTGTCTGCTGCGTCGGACTCGCCGGACGCGGAATTGCTGGGCGCATCGCCAGGCTGCTCGTCGCCATCATACTCGCCGCTTTGGAGCCGGCGGCGTTCGGTGCCGACTTGCGAGGTATCGGCCTCGACCTCGTCGATGGGGAAGGCATCTTCGGTCTTAATATCGACGGCCTTATCGGGCTCGAGGCCCTGGCGGCCGGTCACCACGATGGTGGCACCTGGTTTCAGGCCTTCGATGACTTCGACTCTGGAGCGTGTGCGAAGCCCGATCTCGACAGGGCGCCGCTGCGCCTTGCCGTCTTCAATGACCCACGTGAAGGTTTCCTCACCGCTCGTGACGAGTGAGATCGCGGGAATCGCCAGAGTGTCTTCACGCCGCTCGAGAACCGCGGTGACGTCCGCGAACGCCCCGGGCATCAGCTCGCCGGACTCGTTGTCGGCACGGGCTGCGTAGGTCAGCGTCTGGCTGTCGGCGGCGATTTCGTTCTCGCTGGCGTAGATTTCGGCGGTGTAGGTGTCGTCGCGGCCGTCGACCTTGAACTCGATGGTATCTCCGACTTGGATATTCGGTACGTGGCGGGCCTGGACGGTGAATTCGACCTTCACCGGGTCTAACATCGTCAGTGTGGCGATGCTCGAGCCGGGGGTTACGTAGTCGCCGGGGCTGACGTGGCGCAGTCCAATGCGCCCGTCGAATGGGGCTCGGACGCGTGTATTGTCCAACTCGGCCTGTATCTCCTGGCGCTGCGCGTCGAGCACCGCGATTCGGTTCTTCGTCTCATCGACGCTCTGCTGGCTGACGCCGCCGGTGTTCAGCACCTCCTGCTGTCGCTCGAGCGTCCGCTCGGCGAGCTTCGCCTGTTGTCGGTTGGTGGCGAGCCGGGCGCGCAGCACATCGTCATCCAGCGCGAGTAGCAGATCGCCTTTCTCGACCTCGGCGTGCTCCTCGAACGAGATTTTCTCGATGCGCCCGGCGACTTCGGACTTCAGAGCTACGGATTCGTGAGGGGCGATCCGTCCCTGCGTCGCCAACTCGTCGACCATCGTCACGGGCTTGGTCTCAATGACCGTCACCTTTGCGGGCCGGTTTTTGTCTGGCTTGGTCGCCGCCTGCCCCTCGGACTCGGAGACGAGCTTAAATGCGACAGCGCCGGCGACGAGGCCGGCGAGCGCTAGAAAAAATAATATGCGTTTGGTCGTCGAATTCATGAGGGCCCATGCGACGTGTTC
>JBNJFZ010000015.1:1380-9665 GCA_051747295.1 Myxococcota bacterium | reverse complement strand
AGCTTGGTCGTCGCGATGGTGTAGAGCTTCGACTGGATGCCGTAGCGCTCGGAGACGTGTCGCTCCAGCGCACCCGGGCCGTAATCGGCGAGGATGTCGGACTTCCAGTCGGCGAAGTAGGTCAGCCCGTCGTGCTCGAGCAGCAGGTCGATAAACCCCTTGATATAGCCGCGTTCGATGCGAAAGTCCTTCCAGGCTTCGGCGTCCAGGGTGGGGTGGCCCTCCTCGGGAATCGGGTAGATGAACTCCATCTCGCGGGCGTCCCGCTCGACCCGGGCGATGCCGTCGAGCCGTCCGTCGCGAAGTGACAGCGGGCTCATCGTCGCGTTCCACATCAACTCGCGGCAGTAGTCGACCCACCGCGTATCGATGCCGAATCGCCGCATGCGCTCGAGGACGTAGGCCGCGACCTCGTCGCTATCCTGCCACACCTCTAGCGAGTCGTGCTCGTGCACCCAGCCGAAGTCGAGGTCCTCCAGAAGCGCGTGCAAAAAGACACCTGCTGCCTTACCGCCGGGCATCGCGTCCGTGGGCAGGATGTCCTCGATCGACACGTCCTCGTCGGCCTTGAATTCGGCGATGTCGAGGTCGCGGCGCCCCATATTCGTACGCTTCTTCAGCCGGCTGTACGAGGTGATTTGCGGCTGGTTTTCGCGGTAGCGCCGGAAGGCCGCGTCGTCGTACGCCTCGGGCACATCCTCGGGCGGCGACCATTTGCCGAGCGCGTCGAGCTGGTCGGCGCTTGGCGTACGGTCCTCGGGCCACTCGAATGCCCACTCGCGATGCCTGAACCATGCGTGATGCTCGGGGAGTGCGTCGACGATGGCGTCCAGCCGCGGCATCAGCGCTGCGTAAGAACCGTTGACCTTCCGGGCTCGCTTGCCCTTCTCGTCGCGACTCAGATACGGCAGATAGACCCTCGATTTCGCCCGCGTGAGCGCCACGTAGAGCAGCCGCTGGGCTTCTTCGGCCTCCTCTCGGTCGAAAATCGCCTTCTCCCGCGCATCCAGGTTGCCGACGTGTAATACGCGCTCGCCGCCGTCGTGGAATCTGGCGGTGGCACGGCTTGGAGACTTGCCGAAGCCGCCCCAGACGAAGACCACCTCGGCCTCGAGGCCCTTGCTCTTGTGCATCGTCATGATCTGGACAGCGGCCTGCTCGCTCTCGAGTCGCTGGACGTTGCCGTCCTCGCCCTCTGGCGTGACCGTATCGTCGATGAACGACTTGAGGCGCACCGTCAGTGCTTCGATATCGAGTCCGCCATGCGCGGCTTCCTGCAGCAGCAACTCGAAGATATGCAGGTAGTTCGTCAGCTCGCGTTCGCCGCGCTCGAAGAGAATCTTGCGTCGGATGAGCCCGGATCGCTCGATGACGTCGGCAAAGAGGGTCTCGAAGTAGCCCTGCTCGGCGAGCTCGTGCCAGCCCAGCAGGTCCTCGAATAGTGGGTGCGTCTCGGCGAGCTCATCGGCGTCGGCGAGTTCGTCGAGTCCAATGTCGAAGAAGGGGGTTCGCCAGGCCTTGAGCCTGCGGGAGCGGTCGAACGGGCGCGAGGTCGCGCGCAGTAATTCGTAGACGTCGCGGGCTTCTCGGGTCTGGAACAGGCCGTCCTGCTTGAAGAACGCGAACGGAATGTCGCGCTGTCGCAAGAATTCGGCGACCTCCAATCCCTCACGGCCGCTGCGGGTCAGGATGAAGATATCCTGCGGCTCGAGTGGCCGCGGCTCGTCCTCGTCTTCCTCGAGCACCTGAAGCCCGCCCGCCGACAACAGGCGGTCGATCTCACGGGCGTAGTGTAGCCGCATGCCGGTCTTGAAGCGGCGGTTATCCAGCTCTTCGTCGACGACCTCGCAGATATGCACGGGAACGGCTTCCTCGCCGCTCGGCTCGAACGCCGCGCGCTCGGTGAACCCGCATTCGACCAAATGCTTGGCGTCGTACCCGATCTCGCCGGAGAAGAACGAAGGCTCGGCATCGGAGCGGAAAATATGGTTGAGCGCATCGATGAGTCGCTCGGACGAGCGATAGTTCTTCGTGAGCCGGACGGTCTCACCGCCGGTCTCGTCGACCGTGTCTCGAGCGGTGAGGTAGGTATGCACGTCGGCGCCGCGGAAGCTATAGATCGCCTGCTTCGGGTCACCGATGAGGTAGAAGATATTCTCGCCGTCGCTCTCGTGGAAGATGCGCTTGAAGATCTTCCACTGCAGGTCGTCGGTGTCCTGAAATTCGTCGATGAGTCCGTATTTGAAGCGGCTGCGCAGTACGTCGAGCAAGTCGCTGCCGCGATCGCTGTCGAGGCTGTCCCAGACCATTTGAAGCATGTCGTCGTAGCCGAATAGCCCCTCCCGGTCTTTTTCCTCGGCGAGCATCGTCTGGACAGGGGTCAGGAACCTGCGCACCACGGCCGCTTCGATGGGCACCGTATGCTCGACCAGCGCGTTGAGGCGCGTCGACAGCGGGCCCACATCACCGAATTTGTCCAGATACTCCTGTGCCTTCTCGAAAGCCTTGGCCTCGCTGGCTGCCTCGAGCAGCGGAAACGGGCTCTGGCGGTCGACCGCTTCTCTGGCGGCCTCCATCAGTTCGGCGCCGTAGCGCGCCCACGCACCGGCGCTGCTGTGGTGGACGTCCTCGGCCTTGAGCTCGGCTTTTAGAGCGTCTTTGAACCCGTCTGCGTGGGCGGTGAGAGCATCGGCGGCGGCGAGGATCGCCTCTTCGTCGAAGTCGGGCCGCAGCTCGGCTCGCGAGCGCACGCACGTCGCCAGCAGCTTCTGTAGCTCGGCGATGCCGCCGCCCTTGGCGTGCAGCCACGCCTGGAGGTACGGCCGGTATTCAGCGTCGCAGCTGAGCGTCGTGCGAAGCGCCTCGCGAAAGACCCGCTCGAAGAGCGTGTCGAAGTCGACGTGCTCTTGTTCGAAGAGGCGGCGATTCTGGAACGCGTTCTCGGTCAGGACCCGGTGGCAGAAGCCGTGGATCGTGTGAATCGGCGCGGTGTCGAAGTTAAAGAGCGCGCGCTGGAGCCTGCGACGGCCGTCCTTGTCGACGACCCAGTGTGGATCGTCGGCCTCGGCGGTCATCTGCGGGTCGCGCTCGACAATACGCTGGAGCAGCTTGCGAATGCGCGCGGTGAGCTCGCTGGTGGCCCGCTCGGTGAACGTCACGACCAGGATCTGGTCGATGCGAAGGTCCGGGTTTGCCAGGAGCAAGTCCACGACCAGGTGCTCGATCGTATAGGTCTTCCCGGTGCCCGCCGATGCCTCGATCACGCTGTGCCGGTCGTGGTCGATCTCGGCGAGTTTGACCGGCCGCGAGACGAGATGGATGTCGTTTTGGGGGGCTTCACTCATCTGCGTCCTCCCGCATCAGCTCGAAGAGCAGCCCGAAGCGCTGCTCGGCGATGGCTTCGGCATCTGCGGGCGGCTCGAACGCCTTCCAGTCGTGGATCGGGCCGTACTGGCTGCTCATCTTCTTCCAGGGGCTACCTCGGTAGTAGTCGACGAGCTCGGCGATCGAGCGTTCCTCGTCGGGCGAAGCCCAGTCCAGGATCGGCTCGATGGGCATCAGGTAGTCGTGGGCTCGCCCGAACATCTCGGCCACGAGGGCTTCGAGAAAGGCGGTCGCGCGCTCCTGTGTGAGGGGTCCGAAGCGCGTGACGTAGGTTTCCGGGCGCTGCTTTTTATTGCCGTCGGCGACGAGGCGCAGCCGGGGGTTCGACGCCGCGAGGAATCCGGGGGCATCTTCGAGCACGCCGGTGGCCGCCATGGCGAGGTAGTCGAAGAATCCGTTGAGCACGTAGCGGTCTTTCATGCTCGAGCCGGACATCAGGTAGATCGATCCGGGTAACTGGTCTCCGGACGCATCCAGGTGCAGCAGGTTTGTCTCGCCGTAAATCTCGACCTCGAGGGGGCCGTGTTCGGTGTCGACGCGTAGGCTCAGAGAGTCGAGGACATCGTCGATATCGGCGAATTCGTCGGCGCGGCCGATGCGCTTGCGCTGGAGGCGAGCGTTCGAGGGAAACCCGAGTACAGGGAGGTTTTGAAGCCACGTCTCGAGCACGTTCAGGTGGCTCGGGCGTTCCCCGGAGCCGAACAGGCCGCTGGGCAGGTCGCCGGCGATTTTGCCTCGGTGGGACAGTGCGTCGTAGGCAGTGGCGAAGTCATCGACCTGGTCGATGGGCGCGCTGCGGGCGACGTCGTCGAAGACGTCTCGCAACAGCGAGAGCTCGGCGAGGAAATCCGACTGGAAGTCTTCGTCATCGACGGCGAGCATGTCCTCTTCTTCGTCGCGGCGCAGGCCGAGGACGTATTGCGCGAAGCCCTGGAGCGGGCTGGATAAAAATGAGCTCAGGTGTCGCAGCGACACGGATATCTTTCGGGGTTCGTCCTCGTCGATGGATCGCTCGGGTGCCGGATAGACCCCCAGCTTTTTCGACAGGGATGCCCAGCTCTCGGGCGATATCGTCTTGGCGAAGGTGTCCGGGTCGGGGAAGTCGATGTCTTGTTCGCGGCAGTGCGACTCCAGGCTGCGCTGGATCGCGCGCACGCCGGCCTCGCGCCGCGCCTCGGGGTAGACGAGCCTCGGCAGGTTGTTGTCGTCGTCGAAGTAGCGCTCGTCGAAGCGGCGCAGCGGGTGCTCGACGATATTTGCGTCCATCTTGTCGGAACCGAGGTAGCCCTGCTCGAGGATGAACTGCATCTCTCGGACGGTCGACGCCGGCTCGAGCGGGTCTCCCGTGCGGCTGTCACGGCTGACGTAGCTCATATAGAAGCGATCGCGCGTCGAGATCAGCGTCTCCAGGAACATGTATTTGTCCTGGTCACGCTTGTAGACGTCGCCTTCCTGCCACCTGGCCAGCCGCAAATCGAGCGGGTCTCGCGTGTCCGCGGTGGGGAATTTGCCCTCGCCCATGCCGGTCACGAAGACGGCCTTGAAGGGAATCGGGCGCATCGGCAGAAACGACGAGACCACGACGCCGTCGGTCAGATAGCTTCCACGCTGGACCTCGAGGCCGGCGAGTTGCTCGGCCACAAACTCGTAGGCGATGCGGTAGGGCACCTCGCGCTCGGTGAGGTCCAGCTCGGCGATGTCGAGCAGCAGGCCTCGAGCGCGCATGATCTCGTACTCGTCTTCGTCGCGTGCCGCTGAGATGTAGGTGTCGAGCATGTCGGCCATGACCGTGCACCAATCTGAGAGCGGCGCGAGGCGGTCGCGGCATGCCCTCGCGTCGGCGATGAGTGAGCGCGCGGTCGAGACGAACTGGGCAGCACCTTCGGCGGCATCTTCTGGGACTTCGTGGGGCAGGTAGTCGAACCCACCGTGTTCGTAGAGTTCGTCCACCCCGCTTGGTTCACCGGCCATAAAGGAGCCGAGCGCCAGTCGGCGCATGCCCTGGTCCCAGTTGAGGATGTCCTCTTCGATGTAGGTATCGTCGTGTTCGCTGTGGTCGGCGCCGTGGACCACGTTGAGCGAGTCGCACCACGCGACCCACTGGTCGGCGTCCGCGTCCGGATAGGAGGCGAGGACGTTGGCGTGAGTCATCAATTCGAGCAGGTCGCGGCGGCGGAACTTCCCGAACGGGAGCTTGTATAGCAGGTCGAGGGCCTCGACGAGCGTGCTGTGGTGGGTCGCGTCGACGTCGATGATGTTGAACGGGATGCCGTGGGCGTTTCGAAAGACCGACTCGATTTGCGTCTGATACGCCTCACGCATCTCGTGGTTGACGATCACGGCGATGTCGTTGAAGTCGACCTCGCCCTCGCCCCATGTGTCACGCTTGCCGCGGACGAGCGCCCAGATCTCGTCGCTGATGATCTCGACCTCGCGCTCGACGCTGGGGCAGGCCAGGATCTGGATGCTGTCGTCGTCGAGTCCGGGGACGGGTTCTTCGCGCTCGGGCGTGAGCGTCAGGATGTCGTGTTGGAGGTGCTCGAGCGTCGAGTCGGGCTCAAAGTCCTGCCATTTGTCGATGAAGTTGTACTGGCAGAGCCGGTTGAGCATGCGGGCGTTGTCGCGGCCGGCGCGGCCCCACAAGCGCAGCGCCGGCGGGTGCTTTTCCGGCTCCCAGAAGGCAGATTCTCCGCTGAAATCGAGTAGCCCGCCCTGGACGGACTTGCTCGAGAGCAGTTGCTCCTCTTCATCGGGGTTGCCGACGACGTCTTCCCAGAGCTCGCGGCAGGGGTTGAGGGCGTAGATATTGAGTTGTCGATCCTGCCCGAGCTCCCAGAAGATCTGTTCGTAGGCGGTGGCGACGTAGGAGATGCCAAAGAGGTGGACAAACGCCGGCATCTGCAGCTCGGGAGCATCGAAGTGCTCGAGAATCTGGGTGATACGGACGTATTTGGTCTCTCGGTGCTCCGCGAGTTGCTCGATGCGCCCGTCCTCGCCGAAGAGCTCCAGCCAGACGAGTCGCTGCCATCGCTCCGCATTCTGAAACGCCGGTTCTTCGATGACGCGTTCGCCTTTACGCCAGGCTTCGAGCATCGTCTCGCGCGAATAGCTGTACTCACGGAAGAGGTCGGCGAGGCGGCCGGCGAGCTGGAAGCGGCGGCGCGCGACGGCGTCCTGATCGTCGCCAGCCGCAAAGATGAAGCCGTGGACGGGCTCCAGGCCCTCTTGCGACAGGAAAGTCGGGTCGGAGAGCGCGTCGAGCGTGAGACTCTGGAGCAATTCGGCCGTCAATAGTTCGACGTCGGTGTCTTCAGGCAGCAGCGACGCCATGAATCGCTCGAGTCGCTCGAACTTCAGGGCGGCTGCGAGGCCGGTGCGCTCGGCAATTTGTAGCTTGAGGAAGGTCTCGAGGTTCCAGTTCGGCACGACGACGCGTACCGGATCGAAGGCGCTCTGGTGGGTGCGCGCCTTCTCGTGGCGGATGGTCTCGACGAGCGAGTCCACCAGGTTTTCGAGATGATTTGAGTAGAAGACCCGAAGCATGGCTCCAATTTGGCACAGTGGATCGACGGTCGCAACGGCGGCGGTTTGGGTTTGCCCTCGACAGGTCTCGCGCTCAGATTTTACCGGGTCCGCGGATGGACCAACAGTCAAGAATAACTCGTATTACGACGGGAAAAAGATGCCGATCTCGAAAGAACGACGTGAGCAACTCCAGCAGGCTGCCCAGGACTCGACGGTCTTCCACCTGGCCTTCATCGGAGTCACCAATGACCTGCTGCAGCAACTCGACGCGCGGGGGCCATCGGAGGCGTCCGGGCTCGCCGAGTCGGCCGATGCGGACGAGGCTTATGTCGCGCGCTGGTTGGACGCGGCGTACGCCTACGAGCTGGTGGATGCGGACGGCGACCGCTTTTCGCTGACGGAGCTGGGGCGAGCGTTCTTGCCGGATGCGGACGGGTCGATGATGCCGATGGCAGTTGGGTCGATTCTGGGGCCGCATATGGCCGAGCGCGCAGCCGGGCTGACGTCCTCCGGCGAGCAGCCGGGTGAGGCGGTGCTCGCCGAGCGCGAGACGGTGTTGCCGTGGTTCGGGCCGATGCTGGAGTCGCGATTTGGGCCGTTCTTCGAGGACGTGATCCTGGAAGGCGTGCCGGCATTCGAGGCCGTCGACTCGGCCGAAGGCGTCGCGGTCGACCTGGGCTGCGGCAACGGCTGGTACCTGCGCAAGCTCGCCGCAAACTACCCGAACCTGCGCGGGATCGGCCTCGACGGGATCGAGGAGAATATCGAGCAGGCGACGCGGTTGGCTGAGGAAGACGGTGTGGGAGAGCGCCTGGACTTTCGGACGGGTGATATCTTCGACTTCGCCGTCGACCAGCCGGTCGACCTGATTGCGATGAACCGCGCGCTGCACCACGTGTGGCACGAACGTGACAGTGTTTTCGGAGCGCTCAGCGAAAACCTCAAGCCAGGAGGCGTCGCTGTGATCTGGGAGCCGAATTATCCCGCGGAGCGCTCGGAGCTGCGCGACCCGGCGAAGCGCCCGCTCGCGATGCAAAACCTGTCGGAGCACGTCCAGGGCAACCACCTGCTGCAACCCGCGCAAATCGAGGCGGCGTTCGAGGAGCACGGGATGAGCGCGAAGGCTTATTACTTTCGCGATGGCAACGAGGCGGTGATCGTGGGGACCAAGGCAGATGCACAGGACAGTGAGCTGAGGCGGTGATTTTGGCAAAGAAATCGCCGCCTGGTGGCGTTTGCGGAGGGGTGAGGCCCGCAGGATGGCGTCAGGGGGTGATTGTCGCTCGAGCATGTGGAAATCGCCGCCTGGTGGCGTTTGCGGAGGGGTGAGGCCCGCAGGATGGCGTCAGGCGGCGATGGAGGGTTGGGAACGCAAG
>JBNJFZ010000015.1:0-1280 GCA_051747295.1 Myxococcota bacterium | reverse complement strand
CGTCAGACGGCGATTTGAGGGCCGGTTTTTGTGGAAATAACTGGCGTGGATTTGCTCAGTCGCTGCCGAACACAAATGGGTAGTTGATGGCGCAAATTCCGCCATCGGGTTCTTGGAATTCGAGGTCCTCCAGAACCCCGAGGAGACACGCTTCGACCTCCTCGGAGTCCATCGTCGACTCGGTGATGCCCGCCTCGGCGACAGTACCGTCGGGCATGATTTTGAATCGCGTCATGATCTTTCCGGCGAGTTCCGGATGGTCGACGAGTTGCTTCTCCCAGCAGTAGCGAAGCTTTGGGCCAGCGTTGGCGATGACCTCGCCGATGTGCTGCTTATCGCAGAAAGGCTGCAGATCTCCGGCTTTGATGGTGAGTCTTGGTACGGTGTTTTGTGCGTTGCCGACAGTGATGAACTCGACCGAGGAGACGCGCTTGTCCGACGAGCCAGCCGGTCCAACGGCGTGACAAACCCGCACTCCGTTCGCCTGCTCGCTCGCCTCGCAATACAGAGGCACGTCGTGCCGTCGGGTGATCACCGCGTTTGGCAGCGTGTCGCCGAGCATACCCGCCTGTCCGAGCGTGTACGCGACCTCCGTTGTCACTCGATACTCAGTGGTCCGGTCCGTGATCACAATATATGAAGGCGTAGCTCTGTCGGCGGGTGCCAATTCATACAGCTTTTCTCTCAAGGGGCGGATCAGCAAAGAAGGTTCACCGCCGATCTTCTGCTCGGCCGGAACCCGACCGTCGATGAGGTCCGCTACTTTCTCGTCGTCGACGTAGATGCCGTCTCGCGCAATTCGAATCTGAATGTCGTAGGTGCTGCCGTCTTCGACGACCTCGAGTGGCGGCGCTCGTTCCGATTCTGCGGCGAGGAGCGACTCGCTTACGACGCGTATCCCGTCTTGCTGGAGGGGGCCCTCGAGCGTGGCATTCGGCGATGCGTTTTCTGGTGCCCGGCAACTGAGCGTCTTCGGGTCGGTCGGGTGGCAGACGTATGCGGGTCGCCCCTCGTCATCGAACGCCACGTACTCATCCTGCGGCAAGGATTCGGGCAGCGTGCCCGGGTGTTTTTCGTGCGGCATGCTCGCGCAGCCGGCGCTCAGCATGAGCGCCACCAGTCCCGCAGTCAGTATCGAGCGATGCTCTCCCAGGGCGGTCGTTTTCTTCGCGGCGCAGCTTTGCATCATCATCTTGAAAGCTCACGTGGCGGGGCATCGGTTCAGGAGACACTTTGCTGCCTAACCCGATCCCGGCTCCTCGGGCAAGGTGCCGGAGGCG
>JBNJFZ010000014.1:0-55305 GCA_051747295.1 Myxococcota bacterium | reverse complement strand
AGGAGTTCTGGAGGTGCGAGAAAATTGTTTCGACCGCACGGACGGCCGACCCGATTTGGACTCGCACGTCGCGTGGTCGGACGCGCGTTCGGGCAATATCGTGACGCCCATCGAGCTCGGCGAAGGATATACTGAGCTCGCACCTGCCGCCTGCTCGCTGGAACTCGCTGGCCCGGCGCGCTGGGTCTGGAGGTTCACGGATAGGCCGTCGCTCGAGAAGCGGTCCTATGACTGACGCCCGCGACCCCGGGCGCATCGCTCACAGCGCATCGGTATTCAGCGCATACCCGACCCCGCGCACCGTGCGTACGGGATCGATATCGCAGGACTCGAAGCTCGATCGCAGCCGCCGGATATGGCTGTCGATGGTCTTCTTGCTTACGCGAACGCCCTCATAGGCGCCGTCCATCAATTCCTTCCTGGAAAACACCTTCTCCGGCTGCTTCATCATCGTTTGAAGCAGGCGAAACTCGGTCTTCGTGAGCTCGAGCGGCTCGCCCTTAAAGTGAACCTTGATGCTGGTGGGGTCCAGCGATAGTTCGCCGACCACGAGCGGGCCATCATCTTCGACGGTCGAATTCGCGTCCGCGCCGCCGCGGCGCAGCACCGCGTTGACGCGTGCGGCGAGTTCTTTGTTGTGGAAGGGCTTGGAGATGTAGTCGTCGGCGCCGAGTTCGAGCCCCACGACGCGGTCGATCGGATCGTTGGCCGACGATAGAAAGATGATCGGCACGGAGGACTTCGCGCGGATCTCGCGGCACAGTTCGGTGCCCTTTTTGAAGGGCATGCGCACGTCGAGGAGCAAGAGCTCCGGCTCCTGGTCCAGCGAGTCTACCACCCCGTTCGGGCCGGTGAACTCACGAACCTCGAAACCTTCCTGTTCGAGAATTTCCCGGACGACCTTCCTCAGCGTGTCGTCGTCATCGATGACCCAGACTGCCATAAGCGTTCACGTGCGATGGAACGTTGGTTCGGATGCTGCGCGACTGTCATAACAGGAGGCTATCCTACACGCATCCAAAATTGCATCCAAATCAAGCAGCATTTGCTCCTGATTGATCGTAGTGTACCAATGGCAGCATGGATATAAGATGAACCCCGGGCGCATTCGATGCGGGCAGGATGCCCGCATCACGACCCAAGACAAGAAGCGTACACATGAACTACGCGCACATCACAACCCGGCTCGCGATTGCCGTCGCCCTCCTCTGGGCGCTGCCGGCCAGCGCGCAGGCGCCGGCGTCGGAGACCTTCGAGCCGCAGGCCGTGGAGTCGACCGCGATCTGGTCGACCGCGACCTCGAACGTCGCGCCGCACCTGACGCCGATGGCCGTGCTGGTCGCCCACTACGCAGACGACCCGATCCAGCTCCAGCGACGCGGCGACGAAGAACCGGTCGCACGCATCATCGACGACCAACTCAAGGCCGAAGTCGGGCTCGGCGTCGGGCTCTTCGACCGGCTGGAGCTGGGGCTGGTGCTTCCACTGGCATTCCAGCGCGGTGATGCCACCGACGTCTTGCCGTCGGCGAACACCGTCGAACTGGCGGAAGCCCGCGCACAACTTCGTGTCTCGCTGCTACGGACCGGCGGCTTCGGGCTGGGAGCCCAGGTCACGGGCTACCTGCCGACGTCCGACTCCGCGCATTACCAATCGAACGCCAGCGTATCGGCGATGGGCGCGCTCATCGCCGACTACCGCTCCGACGGTGCGCTGCCCTGGCATATCGCCGCCAATATTGGCTGGGCGTTCGCGCCTGATCAGAGCGCGGGGCTGATCGTCACCGACGACCAGCTCGACGCACGCATCGCGGGCGAGCTGGAAGTTCTGCCGAAGACATTTCACGTGTTGGCGACAGCCTTTGGTCGATGGGAGGTGCACGCCGACCCGCAGTCGCCCGTCAGCGGCGGCTACCTCGGCGGCGCGCGCGTCTTCTGGGGGCGCACGGGCCTCTCGAGCACATTCGGCGCCGGTGGCGGGCTCGGCGGCGGCTACGGAACGCCCGATTTTCGCCTGGTCGCCTCGGTCGGCTACAAGCCGACGACCGATGATCTCGATGGCGACGGCCGCATTGGAGATAGCGACCTGTGTCCGGACGCGAGTGAGGATATCGACGGCTTTCAGGACGACGACGGCTGCCCGGACCCCGACAATGACGGCGATGGCATTCCCGACGTCGACGACCAGTGCCCCAACGAGCCCGAAGACGTCGACGGATTCGAGGACGAAGACGGATGCCCGGACCCCGACAACGACGGCGACGGCATCCCCGACTTCAAAGATGCATGCCCCGATGAAGCCGGCACCCAGGCCCTGTCGGGCTGCCCCTTCGTCGACGACGACGGTGATGGCATCGACAATTCGGTCGACCAATGCCCGGACAAGCCCGAAGACTTCGACGGATTCGAGGACGAAGACGGATGTCCCGATCCCGACAACGACCGCGACGGCATCCCCGACGTCGACGATCAGTGCCCCAACGAGCCCGAGACCATCAACGGTGTCGAGGACACCGATGGCTGCCCGGACGAGGGCAACAGCGCGGTCCGGCTATCGGGCGACCGCATCGACGTCCTGGAGCGCGTGTACTTCGATACCAACAAGGCGCGCATCAAGAAGCGCAGCCACTCGCTGCTCGAGCAGGTGGCTTCGGTGATGGAGGCGAACCCGGACATCCGGCTGCTGCGCGTCCAGGGTCACACCGACGCGCGCGGTGACGAAGAACACAACCTGGAGTTGTCCCAGCAGCGGGCGGTTTCCGTGAAGGAGTTTCTCATCGAGCAAGGGGTCGATGCCGAGCGTCTGTCGGCGCGCGGCTACGGAGAGACGCATCCGATCGCGGACAACGACACCGAAGAAGGCCGCGCACAGAACCGACGCGTCGAATTCCACATCATCGAGCGAGGCGAGCGATGAGCGACCGACCTGACAAGGTTCGCTTCTCGCTGCGGCTCAAGCTCGTCATCTTTGGTGGCTTGCTGGCCGTCGTACCCGCGGTCGCCGTCGGGCTGGGGCTGATGGAGGTCAACGCCACGACGCTCGAGACCCAGAACCGCGAGATGCGCCTCGCCGTCGCAGAAGACATCGCCGAGACCATCGAGAGCGCGTTTCGCAACGCGCACGACAGCCTCCTGAGCCTCCAGCAGGTGCTGACGAATCCGTCGATTCCCGAGGATAGCCGTATCGAGATCGCCCGAGCGCTGGTCGAGTCCGACCCGCTGCTCGAGACGGTCGCGATCTACGACAAGACCGGTGAATACGTCGCCCAGATCGACCAGACCGACCGCGGATTCGGCCAGGACGCGCTCGCCGACACGCTCGCCCAGCGCGCCAGCAGCGAGACGCTCGTCGTCGACCAGACCGAGTTTGGCGAAGGCGCGGCCTCCGTCGAGCTCATCATCGCGCTGCGCCCGAAGCCAAACGAGGTAACCGGGTTTCTACGGACCCGCGTGCCGCTCGACGCTGCACAGCGACGTACGCGCGAGGTCGGCACGAACCGGCTCTCGGAGGCTTCGCGCATCGATGTCCTGGACACGCAGCGGCGCATCTTACTGTCCACCGAGCAGGCGTCCGTGGGTCAGACCCTGCCGCCAGAGGGATTGCTCGCGTCGGTCCAGACGGTGGTCGACAAAGGTGTCGCGCACTCCGGCGAGCACCCAGAGCGCCCGGTTTTGGTCTCGGCGAGGCCGCTGCGCTCGGTGCCGTGGGTCACGCAGGTCGAGGTCCCCATCGAGGAGGCCTACGCGTCGCTGCACCGCATGCGATGGATCGTGGGGACGGGCACCCTGGGCGCGGCGCTCATCGCATTCGTGCTCGCGCTGTTCTTCTCCGGACGCCTGACGCGCCCGCTCGACGCTCTGGTGCGATTTACTCGACGACTCGGAGAGCGTTCCTTCGACGAGCGCGTCGAGGTCGACACCAACGATGAGATCGCGCTGGTGGCGACCTCGCTAAACAACGCCGCCGCGGAGCTCAAGTCGAGCGAGGAGCAGATCGCCCGCGAGATCGAGATTCGCGCCGATCTGGGTCGCTACTTGCCCGAAGATCTCGTCGACAACGTCGTGCGCCGCGAGCAGATCATGGACCTGGGCGGCGAACGCCGCCAGATCACCGTGATGTTCGCCGACGTCGTGCGGTTCACGCCGATGTGCGAGCACCACCCGCCGGAAGTCGTCGTCTCGATCCTCAACGAGCTATTCACGTTGATAACCACGGTGATCTTCCAGTCTGGCGGCACCGTCGACAAATTTATCGGAGACTGCGTCATGGCGTTCTGGGGCGCACCGCGCGAAGACGAAGACCAGGTACTGCACGCGCTCGACGCCGCCGAGAAGATCAGCCGGGTGCTCGAGTTCGCCAACCAGCGCTGGATGCGCGAGTACGGCATCGAGGTCAAGTTGGCGATGGGTCTGCATACCGGTGAAGCGGTCGTGGGCAACGTGGGCTCGGAGTCGCGCATGGAGTACACCGCCATCGGCAAGGCCGTGAACCAGGCCGCGCGACTCGAAGCGCTCGCCCACGAAAACCAGGTATTGGTGACTGACGATGTCTACCAGGCGGCGGCCGGTCGGTTCGACTTCCGTCGCGCCTCCACCGAGCTTCTGACCGTCGGCGCCGACGAGGAAGCCATCTACGAGGTGGTGCTATGAGCCAGACAAACGTACAAATCGGAGACGTGATCGACGACAAATACGAAGTCGTCGGGGAGCTCGGGGCCGGTGGCATGGGTGTCGTGCTGGAGGGATTGCACCGCGGTCTGGACCGCAAGGTCGCCATCAAGCTGCTCCGGGATAACTCCAAGAATAACGATCCCGACTTCCGGGCGCGCTTCTCGCGCGAAGCGAAGGTGCAATCCCGGCTCGACCACCCCAACGCGGTGAGGGTCTACGACTACGGAAGCCACGAGGGCGCGCTATTTCTGGTGATGGAGTTCCTCCAGGGCCACCCGCTCGAAGACGAGGTGGGCGACGGGCCGATGGAGCAGCGCCGTGCACTCGTGCTCGCCGAGCAGATCTGCGACGTATTGACGGTCACGCACGACATGAACCTCGTGCACCGCGACATCAAGCCCGAGAATATCTTCATCACCGAGACGGACCAGGGGCCGCACGCCACGCTGGTCGACTTTGGCCTGGCGTTCATCGCGACCGACGAGGACCTCGCCCGCCTCACGCAGGAAGGTATCGTGGCGGGCACTCCGCAATTTCTGTCGCCCGAGCAGGCGCGAGGCAGAGCGGATATTGGCCCCGCCAGCGACATCTATTCTCTGGGTTGCGTGCTCTACGAGTTACTCACGGGAGAACCCGTGGTCGAAGGTGAGTCGATCATCCACCTGCTCAACCAGCACGTGATGGTGCCGGCGACCAGCATGCGCATGAAAGTGCCCGAAGCCGAGATATCTGCGTCGCTGGACAACTTCGTACTCTCGATGCTCGCGAAGGAGCCCGCGGAGCGGCCGACGGCTATCGAGGCCGGGACGTTTTTGCGCAAGACGCTTGCGAGCGACGATATGCGAGGGCGCGGCCGCCCCGCCCGGCTGCTCCAGCCGCGCACGCGCCGTGCGCTGACCGCCTCGGGGATGGATGGGGCGGACGTCCCCGAGCGCACCGCAGAGGACATCCCGGCCGACAAGCGCCGGTCACTCGGGGTCATCGGGGAGATCTCGAAGGACCTGGTGGTCGCCGCACATGTCTCCGGCTGGCAACCCAAGCCGTTTTCCCCGGGTGGCTCGTTCGACGTCGTGGTGGCGATGCGCCCGGACGATGTCACCGAGGAACTCGTATCGAACTACCCCACGATGGCGGTCGTCGGCTCGTACTCCGTTTCGGAGGCGGTCGACCTGCTGGAGATGGGTGTCGAAGACATCCTGGCATTCGATGAATCTGAAGACATCATCCGCAAAGCCCAGCGGCTCTTTGTCTCGCAACAGCGACGAGGTCGCTCATGAAGCCATTACTCGCCATACTCTCGGCCACCCTGGTGGTCTGCAGCGCATTCAGCGCCTCCGCCCAAGAGAAATTCCAGACGTACACGGTTAAAAAGGGCGATACGTGCACGTCGATCGCCCGCGAGTTCTACGGTGACGCGCAGGCCTACCATCATATCCACGAGTACAACGACCTGAGCGAACAGGGCTACGCGTGTCGGGCGGGCACCGAGTTGAAGCTGCCGATCTTGCCAGATCAGCCCGAGGCTAAGCTGATGGCGCGGGCTGGCGACGTGCGAGCTAAGCCGCCCAAAGCCAGCTGGGACCCCGTCGACGTGGGCGCCGAGATCTACGAGGCCTGGCGCGTGAACACGCTGGAGCGATCCCGCGCGGAGTTGGGCTTCCGAGATAACTCGAACCTGCAGATGACGGAGAATACGCTCGTCGTCATCTACGGGCCGAGCCGAGAGAGAGCTGAGACACGGCGAACCGTCTCGAGGCGAGCGAAGGTCGAGGAAGGCAGGCTCAAGACACGGCTGGCCGACCTGTCCGGCAGCAGGATGGATGTCGAAACGCCCGACGCCAGGGTCCAATTCGCATCCGGCAACGGACAAGTCACCGTCGACGACGGGGAATCGCGAATCGCGAACCACAGCGGCAAGGCCGCCAGTGTATCGGCGTCCGATGGCAGCGGCACAGTCGCGGTAAAGTCCGGCCAGGGAACCCGCGTGCCGCAGGGCAAGCCGCCCGAGCCGCCGCGACCGCTACCGCCGACGCCCACGTGGAGCAAGGACTTCGCACCGAAAGCACTGACCCTGGGCGGCTCGAATTCGACGGTGAGCGCGACGTGGAACGCCGTGTCCGGCGCGAATGCCTATTATATCGAGGTCTCGAGGAGCAGACGTCAGGTCGACGTGCTCTTCTCCCAAAAGGTGCCCGCCGACATCACATCGCTGGAGATGCGCAACCTGCCTCCAGGCGACTATTTCGTGTCCATCGTGTCGATCGACGACGACAAATTCGAGAGCATCCCGTCGAAGCTGCGAGAGCTGCGAATCCTGGCGATGGGCGTCGAGCCCGGTGATGTCGTCACCGCGGACCAGCGCGCAGTCCTCCTGGGTGCCACCCTCGAGGCGCCGCGCGGGATGAAGTGCGCCGTCGGGGAGACGCCGCCCGCCGAAGCCATCACATTGACATCGCCCGGCGAGCACGAACTTACGTGCAGTGCAGACGGTATGAGCGTATCGACGACCGTCGAGGCTATTGCGCCGACGGCGACGCGCGTGAGCTCCGACGATGAAGCGCTCACGGTTCGCCCGGGAGCGCTCGAGAGCGTCGACGTCCAGTTCGAGCCGGGCCTGCCGCAGGGCGTGGTCGCGCAGACCAGCGACGGCCTGGAGGCGAATCCGATGCAGGTCGGCCCGAAGACCATGCGCGTCAACCTGACGGCGCCCGCCGACGCGGCAGAAGGTCAATCTCGGCTCGAGTTGGTCTACGAGGACGTCGTTTTGGGAGAATTCGACGTGGAGATTCAGCCGCGCGAGAAGCTCACCGCCGCTGGCTCGTCGAGCGGTGCGAGGGCCGAATACCTCGCCTTCGCGCTGGTCGGCTATGACGCGGTCGATGCGGATCCGTTCTGGAACGAGGCCGTCTCCGCTGGCGGCGCGACGCTGGAGGTCGGCGTCGGGACGCTTCCGACGCGCAACTTTGCGGGCGAGTTGCGCGCCGGGTTTGCTCTACACTCCGGTGACGCGTCAGCAGAGGTGGTGTCGCTTCGCGGACAGGCGATGGCCGGCTGGTTTAGCGCCGCGGTGGCGCCCTACGGCGCCCTCGGGCTGGGTTGGCAGGCGATCCTGGGCGGCGAGAGCCGCTTCTCGCCGCGCACGGCCGTCGGCGTGATGCCGTCGCTGGGCGAACGGATGAGGCTTCGCGGGGAGTTGGGGCTGAGCGCGACGCCCGTGGATGGCGTGCTTCGCTTCTTGCCGGAAGCGCGGATCGGGGTGTCGCTGCGGTTTTGAGGCGGCACGTTCGGCGGGCTCGAAAGCGCACCGGCGACGTGGAAACGTCGCGCACCACCATTCTCGCGAGCGAGCAACTACCCGAGCGAAGCCAACTCCGCCTCGATCGCCGCGCGTTCGTTTTCGCGCCACGCCCGGAGCAGCTTCTGCGCGACCTCGCGGCGCCGCTCCTCGCCCATCGCGTCCCACTCGACGTCCAGCGTCTTGGCGTGGGTCGCGACGCGCTCGCAGCCAAAGCTCGCGGCGGCGGCCTGCAGGGTATGCGCGGCGCGGCGCGCGGTCTCGGCGTCACCGCGGCCGTTCATCGACTCTTCGATATCGCCGCAAAGCAGATCCGTCTGCGCGATATGCGACTCCAGGACCTCGCGGTAGGCTTTCGGCGACGACTCGAACAGCTCGCGCATCTGCCCCATCGACGCAGTCGCCTCACTCGAGTCGACCAGGCTCGAATCCCGGCTCGACCCGCGCACCAGCGCGCTGCGCACCGCACCGACCGACAGGGGTTTGGGCAGGAAGTCGCGAAACCCCGCGTCGCGACACGACTTGCGCAATTCAGCGTGCGTCGAGGCGCTCATCGCGATCCACCACGTGCCTCGGCTCTCGACGCGCTCGAGGATGCCAATGCCGCCAAACCCCGGCAGGTTCAGGTCCAGAAAGGCGATGTCAAAGAACCTCCGGGACAACACGTCGACCGCATCCGGCCCCGTGCCGACGACCGTTGGGTCGTATCCCATGCGCTCGAGCATCCCGCGGAGCACCCGCGCGGAGACCGCGTCATCCTCGGCGATGAGGATTCGCAGCGGGTGTGCGTCGGCCATCGACGTGCGCCACCGGTCGATGGTCGAGGTGCGCTGGGCGCCGGACGCCAGCTCCGACAGGGTATGCTCGACCGTGCCCCGCGAAAAAGGTTGGACCAGCACGTGGGTTTCGGCATCGTCCTGGTGAGCCTCGGGCTCGGCCAGCCAGCGAACGTCGATTCGGACGGCCGAAGGCGGCGTCTCGACACGTCCAGCTCCCGAGAAGACAAAGACCAGATCGACATCGTCGATCGTGCCACCATCTCGCAACCGCGCCTCGATACCAGAGGCTTCCAGGATGTCGGCGAGCTCCATGGACGCACTGGGCGCCCCGCCGACGATGGCAGCGGAGCCGAAGGGCAACGTGGGCGCGTCCGGGACCTCGGGGATAAGCACGTCGAAATCGAACGTCGCGGTGAACGTGGTCCCCACGCCGACCTCGGTGTCGACGCTCAACTCGCCGCCGAGCACCTCGGTGAGTTGGCGCGATATCGCAAGGCCGAGGCCGGTGCCCTTTTCCTGCCGCGACGCCTCGTCGACGCGACTAAATGGCTCGAATAACCCATCGACCTCATCCGGCGGGATGCCCGGACCGGTATCGGAGACGGAAATCGCGGTCGCCGCGCCCTGCTGTTCGATCGCCACACAGACTTCCCCTTCGTCGGTGTACTTGATGGCGTTGAGGATGAGGTTGGCCAGCACCTGGCGCAGGCGCGAGGCGTCCGTGCGGACGACGTGAGGGACGTCGTCCTCGCGCATGAACGTGAAGGCGAGTTCCTTGTCGTAAGCGAGCCCCTGGAAGAGCAGCATCGTCTGCAGCACCACGTCGTCGAGCTCACACGGCCCCGCCGACACCGTAAAGCCCTCACCGGACTCGAGTCGGTAGTAGGCGAGGTAGTCGTCGACGACCTGGGAGAGGACCTGGCCACTGTCGACGATGGTCTGCACGATCCCGCGCTGCTCTCGGCTGAGCCTGGTATTCTCGAGTAGCTGCAGCATGCCGAGCACACCGTTGAGCGGCGTGCGGATCTCGTGGCTCATCGTCGCCAGGAGCACGCTGGGGTCTTCACGCTCGGGCTCTGGCTCGACGGGCGCGTCATCGACCTCGGAGAGGTCTGGCTCGGGCTCGACGACCTCGACGGGCTCGTCGCCCCGGACCCACTGCACGATCAGCATGACCGCGCCGAGCGCGGCTGCGCCGGTGGCAGCCGCGATAAGGTATGCGAGGAGGTCGAATGTTCCCATCATGCGAACCTGCGTACCACGATCAGCCCTCCGAGCCATAGCAGCGCGGGGGCGACCGGCACGCCGGGCGTCGTCGAACAGCCACCGCCGGTCACGAACAGGTCTTCATCCTCCGTCTCCACATCGTCGTCGACGGGGATGGAGTCCGGGTCGTTGGGGTCAGACCCCGCCTCGATCTCGTCTCCGTCGCTTACGCCGTCCCCGTCGCTGTCCGGATCCAGCGGGTCGGTGCCGTGCTCGAGGAACTCGTCCCCGTCGCTCAGGCCGTCGCCGTCGGTATCTGGATCGTCGGGATCGGTACCGAGCTCTTCTTCTTCGGCATCGGTCAGGCCATCCCCGTCGCTATCCTGGTCGGAATCATCGATGGGGTCGCGCCAGTCGGGGATGCCATCGTCATCCTCGTCTGGCAGCGGCGCATCGTTGCCCCCGGACTCCTCGTCGAAGGCGTCGTCCAGACCGTTCTGATTGGAATCCCGACCGAGCGGCTCGGTCCCTTCATGACCTTCTTCGACGTCTGGGATGCCATCACCATCGGTGTCGAGGTCGAGATAATCGGGCGTGCCGTCGTCGTCGGTATCCGGACACGGATCGGCGTCACACTCGACCGCATCACGGATGCCATCGCCGTCGCTGTCGAGGTCGAGGTAGTCGGGGTTTTCGTCGTCATCGGACTGCCGGTTTGACTCGATCGCGTCCGGGATCCCGTCGCCATCGCTGTCCTCATCCAGATAATTCGGAACCTCATCTCCGTCGAAGTCGGCGCCGAGCAACTCGCCGTCTCCCACCTCGACGGCAGTCTCGATGCCATCGCCGTCGTCATCGTCGTCGCGGTAATCCGGCACCTCGTCGCCGTCTGTGTCGGGCAGAGGTGCGGGCGTGCCACGATCGAGGTCGAAGGCGTCGTCGAGGCCGTCGGCGTCCTCGTCGGCGCCAGATGGACGGGTATCGGGCACGCCATCTCCATCTGCGTCGTGCCCTTCGGTGGCGTCGGGCACGCCGTCGCCGTCGCTGTCCTTGTCCAGATAGTCGGGCTTTCCGTCTGCATCGGTATCGACGCAACCGTCCTCGGCACCGCATTCGGTCGAGTCGAGGATACCGTCGCCGTCGCTGTCGATGTCTCGAAAGTCCGGGAATTGGTCCGCATCTCGGTCCGGGACGCCCGCGGGGACTCCCACGGTGCCGCCGCAGGAGTCAGGCTCCTTACAATCGAAATCGAAGGCGTCGTCGATGCCGTCGCCGTCGGTATCTACACCGGACGGCACGACATCTGCGATACCGTCACCGTCGCTGTCGTGCGCCTCTATGGCGTCCGGTACTCCGTCTCCATCCGAGTCGCTGTCCAGGAAGTCGGGCGTACCGTCTCCGTCGGTGTCGATAGGCTGCGTGTCGTTTCGTACAATCTGGTCGTCGGCGCCGTCGTCGTTCTCGTCCCGAAAGCCGTCGTAGAGCCCGTCACCGGTCTCATCTTTGCCGAACGCCTCGAACGCATCGGTGACACCGTCCCCGTCGCTATCCAGATCACAAAAGTCGGGGATGCCGTCGCCGTCCGTATCGGGGCACGCCTCCGGATCCTTGCACTCGATGACATCGAGGATGCCGTCGTTGTCGGTGTCGCGGTCTTCGAAGTTGGGGATACCATCGCCGTCGAAGTCGGCCTCGGGGTCCGTACACGACGAGGCGAAAGCCGTCGCGGGTACGGCCAGAAACGACAGACACAAGACGAATACCCAGCAGTATGTTCTTCCGTGGCCCATAATAGCCATCCTATACGCAGTTGATGAGGCCCAAAGCCCGCTCCTCGACGAGTCCGAGGAGTCTACCAGCTAACAACGACCAAGCTACAGGAAACGCGATGTGCATTCAGCGGCATCTCGGAGCAATTTCGGTGCCGAGATGCTCACTGCCTCTCGACCATCACAGCAAGAACCCACTCCCCCACATCTCCTACATCTCCCACTCCCCCCAACTTAACGCGCCGCGTCATTCAAATACCACGCCATTCGAACAAATCACGCCCTTTACTGGCCTAATTCTGCTGTGCTAGCAAGTCGATCGTCGGACACGATTTTACTGCTTGACGTGCGCGCGATTCGGGCCATGTTCGGCCCATCGACAGCCACGAAACGCGATATCCACAGCAGGGACGATCCATGGCCACGAATATCGAGGGAACTTCCGAGGAACAGCTATCGGCGAAGGGACCGGCAACCCAGGGACCAGACGGTCCGACCGAGATCACGACCGGCGAGGAAGGCGGCGAGAAGTACTTCGGCCTCTCCGAGGAAGAGATGCTGGAGATGTTCCGCCTCATCTACCTTTCCCGCCGTCTGGACGACGCCGAGATCAACCTGAAGCGCCAGCAAAAGATCTACTTCCAGATCTCGGGCGCCGGCCACGAAGCCGCGCTCGTGGGCGCCGGCATGAACCTCAAATCTGGCTACGACTGGTTCTATCCCTACTACCGTGACCGCGCCCTCGTGCTCACGGTCGGCATGACCGCTCAGGAAGTCCTCGCTGAGGCCGTCGGCGCAGCCGATGACCCGAACTCCGGTGGCCGCCAGATGCCAGCACACTGGGGCCACAAAGACCTCAATATCGTCACCCAGTCCAGTTGCACCGGCACACAGATGCTCCAGGCCACCGGCGCCGCCGAAGTCGGCCGCATCATGGCCGCCGTCGAGGAGCTCAAGGACCGCAAGGACGACTACAAAGAAGACGAAGTCGTCTACGTGTCCATCGGCGACGGCGCCTCCAGCGAGGGTGAGTTCTGGGAGGCGGTCGGCACCGCGGCGACCTTCAAGCTCCCCGTGTTATTCATGGTCGAGGACAACGGCTACGCCATCAGCGTGCCGAATACAGAGCAGGTCCACGGCGGCTCCATCTCGAAGGCCACCAGCGGATTCGAGAACCTGTTTATCACCGAATACGACGGGTGTGACCCGGTCGAGAGCTACGGCAAGGCCAAGGAAGCAGTCGAATATATCCGCGAGGGCAACGGCCCGGCGCTGTGCCACGCACACGTCATCCGCCCGTACAACCACTCGATGTCGGACGACGAAAAGAACTACAAGCCCGAGGCCGAGCGCGACGCCGAGGCCCAGCGCGACCCACTGACCAAGTTCCCGGAATTCCTCGTCGAAGAAGGCATCTGCGACGAGGACGAGATCCAGGACATCCGTGACAGCGTCGACAAAGAGGTCCGAGCCGCGGTCGACGCCGCGCTGAAGATGCCCACGCCGGACCCGGACACCGCCCTCGACTATATCTACAGCCCCGACGTCGACGTCACCTCCGATGCGTTCGCCACCGAGCCCCAGTGGGACGAAGACGGCGGCGAGAAGACCGTCGTCGACATGCTCAATAAGACGATGCGCAGCGAGATGCGCCGCTCCCCCGAGATCGTCATCTTCGGCGAGGACGTCGCAGACGTCACGAAGGAAGAGTACGAGGGAAAGGTCAAAGGCAAAGGCGGCGTCTTCAAGGTCACGCATCGCCTCCAGGAAGAATTCGGCTACCGCCGCGTCTTCAACAGCCCGCTCGCCGAGGCCAACATCGTCGGACGTGCTATCGGCATGGCTACCCGCGGGCTCAAGCCCGTCGTCGAGATCCAATTCTTCGACTACATCTGGCCGGCATTCATGCAGCTCCGAAACGAGCTGTCGAATATCCGGTGGCGCTCCAACAACAACTTCAAGGCGCCCATGGTCGTGCGCGTGCCGATTGGCGGCTACCTCAAGGGTGGCGCGCCGTATCACAGCCAGTCCGGCACCACGCTTTTCACACACACGCCTGGCATTCACGTGGTCATGCCCTCGAACGCGGCCGACGCCGCGGGCCTGCTGCGAACGGCCATTCGCTGCGACGACCCGGTGATGTTCCTCGAGCACAAGCACCTGTACCGCCAGACCTACAACAAGAGCCTCGACCCCGGCGACGAGTACATGATTCCGTTCGGCAAGGCCCGAACGGTCCAGGAGGGCGAAGACCTCTCCATCATCACCTACGGCGCCACCGTCGAGCGGAGCGTCCGCGCGGCCAAGCAACTCCGCGACCAGGGTATCAGCGTCGAGATCATCGACCTGCGTACGCTGAATCCGTACGACTGGGACGCGATCTCGCGCACGGTCAAGAAGACCAACAAGGCGCTGCTCGTCTACGAGGACAATAAGTCGTGGGGCTTCGGCGCCGAGATCGGTACCCGTATAGCCGACGAGCTCTTCGAGTACCTGGACGGCCCGGTTCGCCGCGTCGCCTCGCTCGACAGCTTCGTGGCCTACCACCCCGACCTGGAGGACCGCATCCTCCCGCAGATCGACGACATCAAGGAAGGCATCGAGTGGCTCTACAACTACTGAGCCACGCGTAGCGCGAGATAAAAAAGGGCGCATCTCTCACCGAGATGCGCCCTTTTTCGTGGGTCGAGGCATTAGGTATCACGCCTCGCCCCCGACAACGATGCGCCCGAGGACGGACGCGTCATGTTCGAGTTCAATGTGCCTCGTCAATTTGCTCGGCCAGATCGAAGTCTTTGTCGGTGAGCCCACCTGCATCGTGCGTCGTCAGGGTGAGATCCACGGTATTGTAGACGTTGAAGATTTCGGGGTGATGGTCGGCTTCGTCGGCGAGCGGCGCGATGTTGTTGATGAAGCCAATCGCCTCCATGAACCCACTAAACTCGAACTTGCGCTCGATGACATCGTCCTCGCGCGTCCATCCATCGAGGGCTTCGAGTCGGTCTGCGATCTCTGCATCATTCAAAAGGTCTGCCATCGTGTCCTCCGTCAAATAAAGTTGATTCGTGTGTAAAAAGTCTCCCGTCGCCATCGTCGGCTGATTTTCCCGCTATCTTCGCCGTCAATACTCGACGATGCCGTTGGCATCGCCTGCGTTTGCCGGCTTCGATACCGAAAAAATCATCTCGCCGAGGCTCGGTCCGACTTCTTACACACGAATCAAAGTTGAGTATCTCGACGTTGCGCTGAGAAGATGAACCGCACGTCGCGAAGGTCAAATCATTGACGCGAACTTGGTGGGATAAGCCGGCGTCGACGCTGCCTTGCCGCTCAGCGTGTCCTGAGCGCCTCGAGCTGCGCGTCGAGCTCGGTGGCCTGCTCGACGAGCTCCTGGGCAGCCTGCTTGCGGCCAAATCGCTCGAAGAATACCGCGACTGTCCGAAGCAATCGCACCGACTGACGGTCTCGCTCGGTGTCGACTGCGTGCTGCGCCATGGATTCGATGAAGTCGAGCCATATCGGCCGGTGCAGCGTCCCGAAGACATCCTGGTCTTTGAACTGCTCGAACGACGACTCGAACGTCGAATCCGCCTCGGTCAGCTTCGCGTAGAATGCGGCGTTGGCCTGGCAGAATGCTTCGACGCGGACCAGCCCGAGATCCTCAGCATCTGCCCGAGATCGTCCGAGCTCGAGCGCGGCGAGTTGCAACCGGCTCTCGAAACAGCGCAAGAGGCCCAACAGACTGCGCGCGACCGTGCGGTCCTCGTCGGTTCCGCCATCATCCACACCCTCGAGCGTCTCCTCGAGAATGTCCTCCGCGTCGTCCCAGTCGCCCAACCACATCGCGGCGAGCGCGAGATGATTGCGCAGGTCGAAGAGCGCCCAACTGGTGCCCTGGGCCTCTTTGATGCGACGAGCCTCGCGCAGCAGCGACTGTGCGCGGCTGATATCACCCATATTCATCACGAGGACGCCTCGATTGAACAGGGCGTGCGAGTGCGCGATCTTGTCGCCGACACGCTCGAAGAGCTCGATGGCCTGGCCAAAGAGCTCGTCGGCGCGGTCGAACTCGCCGGTAAAGAGGTATGCGACCGCCAGAGCGTTTCGTGTCGCCCCGAGGTTAAACGGCGCGCCGAGGGCCTCGTGGATATCCAGACTCTGCCGCAGCAGGCTGATGGCGGCATCGTAGTCGCCGAACTCCACCTCGAGCTGCCCGAGCTGCCGAAACGCCTCGGCCACCCCGTGGCGGTCTCCGACGGAGCGCTTCACCTCGAGTGCATCGCGCAGGATCTTGCCCGCTCGGTTGAGTCGGTCCGGCGCGTTCATCGCCGGGTCCATCAGCGAGTTTCCAAGCGCGACGAGGACGTCGCTGTACGCCTGTCGGTCCGAGCTATCCTCGAGCTCCTCTCGAGCTCGCAACAAATAGTCGTAACGGTTTCCGAGGTCGCCTCGCCGCTGAGAGACCTCCGCCAGGTGCAGCAGTACTTTTCCGGCGATCTCACCGCCCGGCAGATGCGGCAGCATCTCCTCGAGTCGGTCGCGGACTTTTCCACCTTCATCTCCGTCGCCGCGCATCAAGTAGACGCGCGAGAGGCCGATCAACGCCTTCGCAACGCCCGCGACGTCTTTGACCTGCTGGCTGGCGCGGAGTGCATACTTATAGTTTTGCAATGCCTCCTGATTTCGGCGCTGGACGAATAACAGGTGCGCGAAGCCACGCAGTGCGGTTGCGCGCGAGACTGCATCGACAGCCTTCTTCTCGCTCACGCGGCGGTAATACTCCTCGGCGAGTCCAAACTCGCCGAAACGACGCGTGAGCTCGGCGAGCGCGAGTTGCGTCTCGACCCAGACCTCATCGTGCGTGCCCTCTCCCTCGAGCACGCCAGCGAGCTCCCGAAATCGCTCTCTCGCACCGCGCAGATCGAAGCGATCTTGGGAGCGCTTCGCCGCCCTGAAGAGCGTATCGGCGTACTTGTCCATCTCGCCGGCCTGTCGCCAGTGGTCGGCGATCTCGACGAGCGGCACCTCGAGGCCACGGTCATGGTAGAAGTCCAACTTATGGCGCGCAGCGGCCTTGTGATAGCGGCGATTCGACCAGCCCTGAGCCAGGTCTTCGAGCAGCGACTCGCGCAGCAGGCTGCTGTCGAACTCCACGCACATCAGGTTGCGATGCATGGTCTGGTGGATGATGCCGTCCTCGGCCAGCGCGCGCAGCGCATCGTCGAGGTGATCGACTTCGACCTCACCCGACTCGGCGAGCACGCCGATGAGCAAGTCGACCGGCGTGCGCATACCGAGCACCGCCATCCACTCGAGCAGGTGCTGCAGGCTCGCCTCACCTTCGTAGGTCTCGATCGCCTGATCGAGGCGCAGCCTCATCAAGTCCATCAGGTCCGGCGGAAGGTCGATGTCCCGCGGCGTGCCGTCCCGCAGCTTCCAGCGCCTGCCGCTGCGCACGAGGTTCCCCTCGTTTCGCAGATAGCGAATGATCTGGACGGCGTGCAGCGGCACGCCCTGACTGAGCCAGCCCACGCGCTCCTTGAGGCGCGGTGCCAACGGCAAAATCGTATCGAGTAACACCGCGAGGTCTCGCCCGCGCAGCCGCTTGAGCGGAATCCGCGAGAACCCGACGCCGATATTGGCGCTCATGGTGCGCAGTGACTGCTCCAGGTCGCCGTTCAGCCCGCGCTCCTCCGGGCGCAGCGTCATCAGCACCACGATGGGTGCTGACTGAGTTCGAAGCGTGACGGCGAGGTATTCGAGGAACGACAGCGTGGCGCTGTCAGCGTATTGGGTGTCCTCGAGGATCAAGCAAAGGGGTCGGCGTTCGGACAAGCGCAACAGCAGGTGCTCGAGGCGAGCGAACAGTGCGCCTGACTCCTCGTTGTTCTTGGGCATCTGCGTCTCGTCGAGCGCGCGCGGTCGCACGAAGTCGACGATGAAGTCGATCTCCGAGCCGGTGAAACCACCGAGCTCGCTCAGATCTTCGCGGATGACCTTGTCGACCTGCATGCGCTCGTGATGCGCGACGCCCCACAACGAGGCGAGCGCCTCGCGCAAGGCCTCCATCGGCAATGATCGTCGACGAAAGTGCCCGATCGTCGCGGCGATATTCTGCTCTTCGAGCCCGGTCGCCAGTGAACGAACGACGCGGGACTTTCCGAGTCCCGACTCGCCTTCCAGCAAGACGATTTGCCCGCTGGCAGCACGTGCGGCATCTTCGACGATGCCGTTGAGCTTCGCCACGATATCGTCCCGGCCGATAAGCGGGAGCGAGTAGCGCCGACGCGCCATCTCTTCTTCGGTGGTCTGGTCCTCGCGCTCGACCATCGGAGGCGCTTTTTTCTCACGCGCGGTCTGGGGGATCGGTGGCGGGCCGGCCGACTTCTCCGATTTTTCGGCGCCCTCAACGACCTCCTCGGCCTCGTCGACGTCCGGTGTCGGCAGCTCGGCGGCGACGGCGTTGGGCGAGGACCCCTCGGGCGTCAGCGACGTCACGCTGATCTCGGGGGACGTCCTACCCTCGGGGGCCGGGAAAATCTGCATGGTGCGCAGGGCATGGATAAAGCCCTCGAGGAATTCCGTCGCATTCTGATAACGCCGGTTTTGCGCCTTCATGCAGGCTCGACGGATGACGTCGCCGATGGCGGTTCCCTCGAGCGTATCTTCCATCTCCGGGACCGGATCTCGGATCTGCTTGTGGATGACGTCCATCCGGTTTCGACCGGTCACCGGCGGCTTACCGGTCATCATCTCGTAGAGCAGGAGGCCCAGCGCGTAGACATCGGTGGCGGGCGTGATCTCCTCGGCGCAGGCTTGCTCGGGAGCCATATACATGGGCGTGCCGAAGATGCGCCCCGCCTTGGTCAGCGCCTCTTCCGGATCTTCGATATCCTCTTCGCCCTCGGCCTCCATCATCGTCATCTTCGCGACGCCAAAGTCGAGGACCTTGACGTAGTCGCTCTCGCCGAACATCTCGCACAGGAAGATATTCTCGGGCTTGAGGTCGCGGTGGACCAGGCCGTGGCGATGCGCTTCGGAGAGGCTCTTGAGGACCTGAATGAAGACGTGCGCGGCGCGCGGCCACTCCATCGCACCGTCGCGCTGGATCAGATCACCCAGAGCGGTGCCGTCCAGGTACTCCATGACCATGTAGACCAGGCCTTCTTCGGTCTGGCCGTAGTCGAACAGAGTAATGGTGTGGGGATGGCGCAGTTGACTGACGTGGAAGGCCTCGCGGCGGAAGCGCTCCACGTTGATCGGGTCTTCGGCGACGCCGGGCGTCAAGAACTTGAGCGCGACGTCACGGCCGACGTTTTCCTGCAGGGCCAGATAGACAGTGCCAAAACCGCCGGTGCCGAGGTGCTCGACGATGCGGAAGCGGCCGCCTATCAAATCCCCCTCTTTTGGTAGTGACGGGGTGTCACTCATGTCGATGACTCGAGCGATACATGACGCTTGCGCCACCAGTTGGCGTATTACACGAAATGGCTGGCATGAACGTTAAAAAACTACCACGGTGCCAACGCAGGGCGCAACCTGCGCACAACGCGGCGCGTCAAAACCCGGGTCGTGACGTCGGCCAGCGCGCTTTTGCGTGGCTGACACCCTGATTGACGCGATTCTCGGACCGCGTTAGGCCATGTATATCCGAGATCCCGTCCTCCACAGGTTCTAGCGCCATGTCCGAATCCAATAGTCCACTGAGTTTCGAACTGAAGTCCACCGATGAGGGTGCCCGCCGAGGCGCCGTCACCACGCCGCACGGCACGTTCCAGACCCCGGCATTCATGCCAGTCGGGACCCGGGCCACGGTCAAGGGGCTGATGCCGCGGGACCTTCGCGAGACCGGCAGCGAGATCTGCCTGGCCAACACCTACCACCTCTACATCTCGCCCGGCCCCGACGTGGTCGAGAAGATGGGTGGGTTGCACAACTTCATGGGCTGGTCGGCGCCGATATTGACGGATTCGGGCGGCTACCAGGTCTTCAGCTTGCCGAAGATGAACCTCGACGAAGAAGGCGTGACCTTCGAGTTCGAAAAGCGCGGCGGCAAGAAGATCACGCTCACCCCCGAGGTGAGCATGGACATCCAGCAAAAGCTCGGCGCCGACATCATCATGGCCTTCGACGTCTGCGTGCCGCATCCGTGCGAATACGAGCGGGCGCGCGAGGCCGTCTACCGGACCGTTCGCTGGCTCGAGCGCTGCAAAGACGCCCACAATCGCGGCGACCAGGCGCTGTTCGGCATCGTCCAAGGCTCGACCTACGCCGATCTGCGGGCGGTCTCGGCGCAACTGACCCTCGAGATCGACCTGCCCGGCTACGCCATCGGCGGGCTGAGCGTCGGCGAAGGCCACGAGCTGATGATGGATATGATCGACCAGACCGAGCCGTTCATGCCCGAGCACAAGCCGCGCTATCTGATGGGCGTGGGCTACCCCGAGGACATCATCGAGGCCGTGGCGCGCGGCATCGACATGTTCGACTGCGTCATCCCCACCCGCTACGCACGCTCGGGTGTCATCTTCGGCCGTCGCGGCCGCTTCCGCGTGACCAACGCGCGCTACAAGTCGGATAAATTCCCGCTCGACCCGAACTGCAACTGCTATACGTGCCGCAACTTCAGCCGGGCCTATATCAACCACCTCATCAACACGAGCGAAATCCTCGGCTCGGCGCTGGCCACGCTGCACAACATCACGTTCTACCAGGACCTGATGAAGACCATCCGCCGCTCGATCGAGGAGAATTGCTTCGAGAAGTTCCGAGAGGCGTTCCTGGACGAGTACGTCTCGAAGAAAAAGAAGCAGGAACTCGGCATCGAGGACCTCGACGGATCCTACGACGACCAGACGTTCAGCTGGGATACGACCCACTCGTGCATCCCGTCGACGGACGTGGCGGCGAACCTCGAGAAGGTCGCGCCGTCGGACGATTTGTCCGCGCCGGAGCGGCGGATTGAGAAGCTGAAGGAGCTGTAGGGGTAGGTCATAGGTTTGCTCGGCCCGGAGGGCCTCGCAGGTCATAGGTTCTTGGAGGCGTTGAGGCGTTGAGGCGTTGACTCCTGTGAAGGAACCCGGACCGAGTCAGACCGAGATGATTTTTGCGAGATCGAAGTCGGCCGAATCAGGCGTAGCCGGTGGAGTTTTTAGTAAATGACCGCAGCAGCTGTGAACGTTTGCCCCCGACCGGAGCGCCGAAGGCGCGCAATGGGTCGATCGCAGCATGAGCTACTCAAGGTCGCACGCAAGCCGCGGCTGGAAAGCCGCGGGGCGAGCTAGAAAGCTCGCGCACCGGGAACGTGCGTCCTGCGCTCATGTCGGTGCGCGACGTTTCCACGTCGCCGGGGCGCTTTTAGCGCCCCGCTCGCGAAGCGAGCCGTGCCCGAGGCAGTTCGGTCCTACAGCTTTGCAAACGACCTCGGGCTCCTGCGGGAACTCGCAGGCTGGCAGCCTGCGCGCCTCCGGCGCTCAATAGATCAAAGCTCCAGAGGCTACGTCGATGCAGGACGACGCAGAACTCGTGAAAATCAGGCGGTCTGACGACGTGCAGGGTTTCTTCTCAGGAGTCAGGAAGATGTTTCGGACGGTCGATATATCAGTTCGCGTGGCGCTGGGGGTGTTTGCGGCGCTGTTTGTGTTTGCGGCGGCGGTGCAGTTGAACGATGCGGACCCGTGGACCTGGGTTGCGGCCTATGGTGTGGCCGCCCTGCTCTGCGGGGTAGTAGCGGCTGGCGTTCGGGTTCCGGTCGGCGTTTCTGTGGGCGTTTTCGCGGTGGCGCTGGTATGGAGCGGCTACCTGGCGTGGCTGGTGTTCGTGGCCGGTGATGCACGCGCGATGTACCCCGATGAGACCGCGAATCCCGGCCTACTCGACCTCGAGGAGGCTCGCGAGATGTTCGGCCTGCTGCTGGTGGCGGTCGCGGCCGGTTTGGCGGCGGTGCGGCAGGTCATGGGTCATAGGTCATAGGTTGGTAGGGGTGTGCGCGGCTTTCGTGAAGCACGTTCGGGACCGGCGGAGCGGTCCCGGCGCGGACGGAGCCGCGCGCACCGACATCTACGCGAGTCCTCCGCTGCAGCAACCCCGTTGCGCGGGGCTCCACGTCGCCAAGAACCTATGACCTGCGAGGCCGTCCCGGCCGAGCAAACCTATGACCCATTTACCCAGTCACCCAGCCCCCCCACTGCCCCTCAGTACCCCACGTCCTCCGGCAGCGAGAACGCCGGCTCCACCGGAAACATCGCGTCCAGCACCTCGCCGCGGCGCTGCGCGTCGTCCTCGTACAGATATAGATACCGAAGCATGTGCTCCGCCACCTTTCGGCAGTAGTTGCGGCCTTCGTTGTAGGCAAACTCCTCGACGAGCCAGGCGAGTTCGGCGTCGGGGTTCTGGCGGATCCAGTAGGCCACGATTTGCGGGCCGGAGTTGTAGGCGGCCGCGGCGGGCACGATGTAGCCATCGAACGTGTCGATGAGCTTGCGCATGTAGTAGCCGCTGTAGGGAAAGCCCACCACGGGGCGGTGGAACGTGCGTGGGTTGTACGTGATGCCGAGGTCTGAGGCGACCTTGCGCGCGGTCCTGGGGATCATCTGCAGCGCACCGACCGCGTCGGTGTAGGAAATCTGGCCGGGCCGAAAGCGGCTCTCCTGGCGCATCACCGCCCACATCATCTCCGGCGGCAACTCGAAGCGCGCGGCCACATCATCCACGACGTCACGATACGCCCGCGGGTACGCCATTTTTGCCTCCAGCGACTCCGGTTCGGGCGGCGTCGGATGCGCCGCGATGGAGTTGCCCGTGGCTTCCTCCCAGATGTGGTGGTAGTCGCCCACAAAGTGGCCGAGCGCGTGCCGCCAGGCGTCGCGCTTCGCGGCCGGGACCGCCCGCAACAGGTCCCCACGAATCTCATCGACCACCCGCCTCGCCCGGTGCTTCTCGCCGAGCTCGACCAGCTTTTGCGCGAGGCCCCACTGCGCCCGGTCGCGTCCTGACAAGCCCCTCAACGCCCACTTATCCGCCGATTTCGCGGGCTCGTCGTCCAATTGACCGCCATCCTCCGGCCACCATACCCGGGACGCCCGCGCATCGCGCCCTTCAATCCGCGCCCGCAGCTGCTCGCCCAGCATGCTGTAGTAGCTGACCGCGTACTCGTCGCGGAGCTGGTCGATGCGCGACAGCGCCTCTGACTCCTCACCGAGCTTCCAGAACGCATACGCCTGCCAGTACAGCGCCTTGCCCTCGACCAGCGTATTTCCCCACGGCCGCATCTTCTCGTAGGTGTCGATGGCATCTCGCCACCGCGCTTCACGCATGTAGGTCCACGCCAGAAAGCCGTAGACATACGACGAGCGCCCGGAGCCCTTTCCATAGCGCGAGATATACGCTTTGAACCCCTCAATAGCTCGGTCATTCTCGCGGTGGTCATACGGCAACCAACCGCGATAATAATACACCGACTCGACGTGGGAACCGCGTGGATAGCGCTCCAGGTACGTATCGAGGGTCTCCAGCGCGTCGTCGTAGCGCTCCTGGCGCATCTGCGCACGGGCGACTTGATACAGCGATTCGTGCCGATGCGGTCCTTCTTCTGCGAGCCGCGCGAACAACTGCTCGGCGCGCTCTGGCTTGTCTCGCAGCTTGTTGAGCGCGATATGCGCCAGATACCAACGCGCCGTCCCTTCGTGTTCGTCGTCTTCGAGCAGCGCGCGATACGCCTCGCGCGCGTCGTGATAGGCCCAGTGGTCGTAGAGATTCCGCGCACGCCGAAGTCGCGCATCGGAGCTCAGCGCATCCGCACTCACGGTGAGCCCCGGCCGATGCGTCGAGGCCTCGGCGGGATACTCCACCAGCAGTTGCTCGGCCGCTTCCTTGGCCGTCGAGCCGTCGCCTTGGGCTGCGGCGAGGTCGTGCTCGAGTCGCAGCGCCCTGGCGAGGACGAACCGACGCTCGGGTCCGCTGTCGAGCACATCCCTCGCGCGCTTCTTGGCGACGTCGACGAGCTCTTCAGCCCGCGAGACTTGTCCGATCAACACGGACAATTCAGCCGCGCGCACGGCTGCTATCGGCGCCAGATGCGAGTCGGGAAACGCATCCGCAATCGCGGCGTTCATGTCGCGAGCCTCGCGCTGCCGCCCCACCTCCAACAATGCCCGGGCGTGGAGATCCCAGTACAGGTACAGGACATCGCGCTCCCCCGACGAGACGAGTTTCGTGGTCAGCTCGACGGCCGCGCTCGCATCACTATCGACGAGGTCCCGGGCTTTGCGGTAAGCCTTGGCCCGCTGCTCGAAATTCTCGAAGCCCTCATCGGCCAGCGCGCTCGTCGAGCACAACAACATCAGCGCGACGACCGCCAGAGACACAACTTTTGAGACACGGCTTCCGATCATGTCAGACAAGAGCTTTTATCCGCCGGAACTCGAAGAAGAACTGAACGACTACCGCGCCGAGCCGATGATCCGGGTCGTGATGATGCCCAAGGACACCAACGCGCTCGGCTCGATTTTCGGCGGCGTCATCCTCAGCCACCTCGACATCGCCGCCGGTGAAGAAGCGTACAAATCCGCCGGGCGGCCGTGCGTGACCAAGGTCATGAAAGAGGTCGACTTCGCCGCGCCCGTCCACGTCGGTGACTGGGTAAGTTTCTACACGCGCACCGAGCGGGTCGGCAACACCAGCGTCACCGTCCGCGTGCTCGTCGTCGCTCACCGCGGCTTCAACCGCGCCGACGTCTACCGCGTCACCGAGGCCGAGGTCGTATTCGTCGCCATTGACGACAACGGTAACCCGACGACGATTGATTCCGCGCACGCCGAAAAGTAGACGGCTCGCGCTTGTCACATCCCGGCGAGAGCACGCGAACACGGCCACCCTACTTGTGGACAAGGCTAGTCCGAGGGCTGCGACTGATGAAATCCACCATTTTGATTTCCGCCCAATGAAGTACCGCGAGGGTATGGGCCGGTTGCGAGGCCTTGGACAGGGGTCTGAACACCGAAAAGAGAGCCCCAACGGGAAATGACGAGCATCCCGTCGGGGGTCAACAGGGCCGGGGTGCTGGCCGAAAAGCCGAACGCGAAATCCGGCTCCTCCATGGACGCAGTCAACGGGTCCTTTTCGGGCTGATGCATGTCGAACAGGTGCACGTTGAGCACCGAAGGCCCATCGACGGGCGTGTAGACAGATGATGTCGCGACGTAGCCACCTTCGGCGGCAACCAGCCAGGCGCCCGGAGTGTAGACAGCGCCGTCCGGAGGGTCTGCTGACACCGTTGCTACCCGGCGATTCGCGCCGTCCAAATCGAACGCAACAATCCTTCTGGGAGTATCCGTCGACAGGCACGCGAGGCTGTTCTCATCCAATGTTACGGCATGCGCGCAATCATCTTCCCGATGAGCGATATCTCCTTGCCAATTCTTCAGAACAACCGTGTCGTCGCCGAACTGAAACACTGCTTGCTCGCCGAGCAACATCGGGCCGAAAATGTTGCGAGTGTCAGGCTCGAGCTGCACATTGACGCGCTCTGTCGTTTGGCCACTCGAGTCGACCTCGTACACGAGACTTCGGCCTCCGGCAGATAGTCGAAGAAAAAGACGGTCTGGGGCTGGCGTGCTGATACCGCTAAACACGACCTCATCGGCTGCGTACCCCAGGACCGGCCCATCGACCGTCCATACGATGTCGCCCGTGGTCGTATCGCGGCTTACCATGCTCCGGTCGTCCGGGAGTACGACGAGCTGCTCGCCATGGTCGAAGAGCGCGACGTCCTTTTCTCCCCCCCTGAGGTCATCATACACCTCAGTCTCTTCGTGGAGGACCGCCTCACCGCTCGCCAGCTCGATCCCAAGGCTGCCGGAAACCCGAGGCGTCTCCTCGCTGGGTGACTGCCCCTCGCCGAGGTCGGTATGATAGGCGTAGTAGTAGGTACCGCGCGAGGTATCGTAGATGAATTTCGGGCTGGTAATCGCGTAGGGCTCCGGGGTTTCCAAGCACTGGAGCGTCTCGCCGGTCGCCGGATCCAGCAGGACCTGTCTAACTGCGGTCGAATATGCTCCCGGAGAAAGAGGCAAATTGAGGCTGGTGAAGATGACTCCCTGCCCTTCCTCGTCATCAGGCATTTCACCGTAAAAGAAGTCATTTAGAGCCAGGTGGTCGACTGCCTGGAAATCTTCGCTACAGGTCGCACTCGCCGTCCATACGTGCTCGAGCGTATTGCCCTGGCCGGTGTCTGCTCCATCTCGTCGTGCAGCAGTGTCCCCATCGACCTCGTCGCCCTCTTCTTCCACGCTGCTA
Organism: Myxococcota bacterium; assembly: GCA_051747295.1. Taxonomy (GTDB): domain Bacteria; phylum Myxococcota_A; class Bradymonadia; order Bradymonadales; family Bradymonadaceae; genus JBNJFZ01. The sequence continues at coordinate 29,291 of JBNJFZ010000014.1, read as the reverse complement.
TCACGCGGGTCGCCTGGTGATTGGCCGTCGTCGCACGAGCTACAAGTCGCGGCTGCCATAAGCAGCAGCATTGCTGTGCTAAGTGTCGGTAACAGCGCTTTCGGTCGCATCAGTACCCTTCACATTTACCGGTATAGTAGCTCTGAATCGCGTTTAGCGGACCGCAAGGCCGGTCATCGCCAGCAATCCGCTCGCGAAACCCGTAGCAAATACTGTCGGACATTGCTGAGAAGTCGTTGTGATCTTGGACCTGCCGTTCGAACATCCCGTCCGCGAACGGGAGAAAATATGCGTCTCTTCCTCGACCGTAGAAGCCGACGAGGTGGTCATTCTCTGGCGCATACAAGACGTCGAGCGGCTCAACGCTGAACCGGTTGCCCCAGAGACCGGTCTTCTCGACTTCTGCCCCAAGTGTGACAACTTCCCAACCTTCATCCCAGCGATAAGCCAGATACCAGTATCCCGGGCCGTTCGGATCATCGTCTTGATCGTACGGTTGCCAGGTCAGTTCTGGCACAGCTTTGGTCTTGTAGGTACCGGCCGGAATCGCGTAGTCACTTGGAGGCCCACCCCAACTCCCTCCCTCGTTGCGGCGAAGAATATTCAGTGAGTATTCATTCGATGAGCCACTCAACCAGGTGAGCGTTCGCGCGAGGTAAATCCTGCTCTCGTTGGGTTCGACCGCCAAGACCGGTGTACACGGCCGAGATCAGCGTCGAGAATGAGCGCATCGAGTCTCAGAGCTTCGTCGTGCAGTTTTCGGCCGTGTCAGATATCGATCCGAACGCGTTCGAGTGGGGAAGCGTCGACATCGAGGGCATCGAGCCCTACCGACGCTCCACCGGTGAACGCTGGTGCTGTGAAACTGAGATCGATAGCTGCGGAGAGGACGTCCAATGCTGGCAGGCGCTCTGGGTGCAGGACGCGAAACTCGACCTTCGATTCCACACCGAGTCCGCGCTGAGCTCGCAATTCGTCCACGTCTTCTACGCCCACCCACAGGAGATTCCAGCCACGACCTTCCTCGTGAGGGCTCCGTTGGAGTCGGGCATGCGCTACACGATCGATGCAGAGCCCGACGACGAATATTGCGTGCAGCACGACCTCTACGAAATCGCCACCGGCGAGGTCTTTCCACAACTCACGGTATGCACCGAGGTCGATGCCTCGGAACCCTACGGCGAAACCACGGAGCATAACTCCGACCCCAATTATTGTATCGGTGAACCGTACGTCGACGCCGACGGTGATAGATTGCCCGACGAACGCAGCGACAACCAAGTTGATGGTTGCGGATGCTCGTCGGGGGCGACCTCTTCGCCCGGAGCACGCTTTAGCGTCGTAATTTTGCTACTGAGTTTGCTTCTCGTTCGGGTGAGCCAGCGCTTCTAGAACCCCCACTTCTTGACGAGCGCTTCGCGATCGCCGCCGGTCTCTTCCCAGTCGCGCAGCAACCGATCCGACAGCGTCTCGCCGGTCTCGACGATGCGCTGCAGGGGGGCGAGGTATTTGGCCTCGGATTTGTGGCCGTCGCGCTCCGCGATGGCGTCGAGGCCGGCCTCGGACAGCCGCACCAATTCGTGAGCCAGGTCGTGGACCGTGCCCTGCGGTGCCTCGGCGTCGAGACCGTCACGGTAGGCGTCCATGAAGAGCTGTCGATGGCGCTCGGGATCGATGCCCTGAAGCAGCGCAGCCGCCTTCTCACGCGTCGGCTGGTGGTACAGCAGGCCCTTCCAGAGCGCTGGCAACGCCGTGATATGCTCGAGCGGCCCACCATCCGCACCGCGCACCTCGATATATTTCTTCATCCGTACTTCGGGGAACGCCGTCGACAGGTGCAGCTCGAAGTCGCCCATATTGGCCTCGAAGCCGTCGTGGCCGTTCTCGATGAAGTCGCGGAACGAGTCCCCGGACTTGTCGATATACCCGTCCTCACGCTTGATGAAGAACATCGGGACGTCGAGGATATATTCGAGATAGTCGCGATAGCCCCAGTCATCGCGATACATGAACTCCGGCCAGCCGGTCCTGTCTGGATCCGTGTCCGTCCACAGGTAGCCACGATAGGTCTGCATGCCGATCGGCTCGCCATTCTTGATCGGTGAGTTGGCAAAGAGCGCGGAGACGATCGGGGAGACGAGCAGCGCCGTACGCACGATGTCGGCCGCGTCGGCCTCGGAGGTGTAGTCGAAGTTCGCCTGGATGGTGCACGTCAGCTTCATCATCCAGTGCGCCAGGTCACCGCGGGTCGGCAGATAGTCCCGCATGATCCCGTAGCGGCTCTTGGGCATCCACGGGATGTCCGACGGCTCGAAGAACGGGTTCAGGCCCCAAGAGGTCAGCAGCACGCGATCGCCCGCGGTCTTCTTGACCTTCTCGATGTGCTCGATGACCTCGGTTTCGGTCTCGTGCACGGTCTTGGTGATGTAGCCCGACAACTCGAGTTGCCCACCCGGCTCGAGCGTAATCGCGGCGCCATCTTCCTGGACGGCCACAATATTGCCGGCGTCATACTCGGCCTTGCAGTGATAACACTCGGCGAACTCCTCCATCATGTCGCCGATGCCGCCTTCTTCCTCGTACGAGAGCATCTCGTAGTCTTCGCGTCGGAACACAAACTTCTCGTGTTCGGTTCCAACACCACGGGCGTCGATATCCTTCTCGCCTTCGCGAAAGTAGTCGACGAGTTGGTCGAGTGACTCAATTAATACGGGGTTGTGCTGAATATCACGGGACATCGACTACCGGTCCTCGGTGGGAATTACTACGCCGGCCGCCACGAAAAAGGCGCCCAGCAATGGGATGCGGCACGTTAGGTTACGTTTCAAAAACGGTCAACGAATGTCCGCAATTTTCGCGCGCACCAGACGTCGTGACATTTTTGGCCGTGGTGCATAAGTTGAGTTCGCACAAAAGTTCTTCAGTCCAAACGAGACGATACTTTGATGCAGTTTCTCAGGCCCGTTCGCTTTTTCGTCGTCGCCACGACGCTCGCACTTCTCTTCGGCAGCGGTTGCGCATCGACGCAGCAAACCGCCGAGAGCTTCCCGGATGTCGACGTGCTTCCGGAAAAGCCGCCCGAAGACCTCAGCACCGACGCTCCCGGCAGCATCCTGCGCCAGGGCAGCGACGGCTTCCTGTACGTCGTCGGCGGGATTCCCGACGACGCCCAACCCGGCGCGCTACTGGTCGCCCGCTACAGCGGCGAGTGGCCGCTAAAGGACGCCAAGCGCCCGCCCCTGGCGACAGCCGTGCTCACCAAAAAGTTCGGCCCCGACACCGGGCTGGTCCATGTCACGTACTCGACGCCGAAGTCCGACCTGGTCGGACTGGAGGTCAGCTGGGAAGAAGCCCCCTTGCGAGAGCCGATCGGCAAGGGCGTCGCCGTGGTCAACGCAGTCAAGGGCGATCGCGTGGAGATGCCCGTCGGGCGCGACTACGACATCGCCGAGGGCGACTGGTTCGCCGTGCTCGACAAACTACCATCACGCACGGAAGCCGGCGCCGCGAAGACCAACGCCGACCTGCAGATGACCCAACGGCTCGTCGGCGTCTGTATGGTCCAGGAAGTCACCAACGAGGCTGCGACCTGCAAGATGTGGCGAGCCAGCTCGGAGCATCCCGAGTCGGGTACGCCCGAGGAAGGCCATCAACTCGTCTTTCTGGAGCACGCCTACGGCCGTGAGCCCAACAAGGCCCACATCCAGCTCGCCTCGATTCAGGGCGACGACGATGGCGAGATGCGAAAACGCGTCAGAGCGGCCTTCAAGAGCTACATCGGCACCGCGGTGCAGCCAGAAGTCGAGCTCGAGATGGTCGAGGCCGAGGCGAACGCACGCGCGGTCGACTTCCACTCCGAGACGAAGAAGGTCGAGCGCAAACACCTGCACCAGCTCCTGGTCGGAGGCACCGTCGCGGACGTCGACGGCACCCCGCACCTCTTCTTGAACTACTCGGGCGTCACGGGCGCCTCCGGGCCGGGCATGGTTGCCGCGCCACCGGATCGCGGCGTCGACATGGGACCCGTCGCAGACCTCGACGCCGATCGGCTGACCGCATTTGCGTCGGTCGTCTACTCCGGCGTCCTGGTGCACCGTGGGCAGACATCCGAGGCGCTCATCCAGCTCCACCGCATGCTGGCCGACCCGCGGCTCGACGGCCCGCTGCGCTGGCACGCCCGGGACCAATACGCCATGCGATGGGGCTCCGTCGGCAACGACTACGAGGCACTCTGGCTCGTCCTCCAGGACGAGGCCATCGCCAGCCAGAACGACGACCGCCGCGCATACCTCAACGCACTGGGGACCCGCGTGCGCCTTTACGACTTCCTGGGTGAACCTGCACGGGCGGTCTCCGCCGCGCGTAAGTACCTCGATGCGCGCGCCGAGGAGGGCAAAGAAGGCCTCACTTACCTCTCAGCGCTGAGCATGTACGGCGAGATGCTGATGAAGGACGGGCGCACGGACGATGCACTCGAGGCCGCCGAGAAGCTCGCAGACGCCTGCCCCGACGGCTGCGAGGGCGACCTCATCGGCCTGGTCGGCGGCATCTTCTGGTCGGTCCCGCCGGATAAATCTGACGCCGCCAGCACGCTGGTCGAGATCGTCATGGAGCACGCCAGGTCGGGCGAGACCATCGTCGAGGCCTCCTCGCGCATCTACCAGGGCTTCCTGTCGATGCGAGAAAACGAGCCGGATCAGGCTCTCATCGGCTTCCTCGAGGCCCAGCGCCTCTACGAAAAGGCCGGTAGTACATCGGGCGTCGGCCGCTCCCACTTCTTCGCGATGATCGCCGAGTTGTCCCGCGGCGAGCCGCAGCGCGCGTTCGACCGCGGCCAGAAAGCACTGGAGATCGAAGAAAAGCTCAACGACTACGAGGGCATGGCGAGGGTTCGAGGCCGACTGACCGCCCTCTACACCAACCCGACATTCCTCGAGAAGCCCGGTATGTACCTGCGATCGGCCGACGACATCCTCGGCGGCGCGATCGAGGCCAACCTCGCCCTCGGCGACTTCGTGACGGCCTCCGAGCACATGCTCTCCTACGGGATCTTCATGCTGCGGATGGGTCAGGGCGAGCGCTCGATCGCCCTGCTCGAGCAGGCCAACCGCTACGCCATCTCTCAGACACACTTCGAGGTCGCCGCGATGACACACCTCTACATGGCGCTCATCGCGCGCGGCGAAGGCGACCGCGACGAATTCGTAACCCAGATCCAGCGCGCCCGGGTCATGGGTGAGCTCGCCGAAGACCCGGAGATCCTCGAGGCGATCGAGGACGCCCTCAATCCCGAGAAAGAAGAGCCGCCGACGCAGCTTCTATAGGGCATAGGTTTCGCTCGCGCCTGCGGCGCTCGCGAGGTCATAGGTTCTTGGGGGCTCGATGGTCATAGGTTTCGGTCGCGCCTGCGGCGCTCGCGAGGTCATAGGTTTTTGGAGGCCTAGACGGAGAATTCCATGAGTCTATGATTCCATGACCCCATGATTCCAAGAACCTATGACCTGCGAGGCCCTCCGGGCTGAGCAAACCTATGATCTATCCACCATCAACTTACATACGCCCTAAATATGAAGCCATATATACTGAAGATGCAGCCCTTCCTCCGCTCCAAGATCTGGGGTGGACGCAAGCTCGAGACCCAGTTTGGGAAGCAGCTTCCCGACGACGAGCCGTACGGTGAGGCGTGGGAGGTCGCGGACTTGCCGGAGGGCCAGTCGGTGGTCGCGAACGGACCGCTCGAGGGCGACACGCTCCAATCGACTGTCGAAAAGTGGGGCGAGGACCTCATCGGCACGGACGCCCCGCGCGACGCGTTTCCGCTACTGGTCAAAATCCTGGATGCGCAGAAGGACCTGAGCGTCCAGGTGCATCCGGGGGAGCACGACCTGGACGAGCTACCGGAGGGCGCCGAGTCGAAAGACGAGTGCTGGCTGATCCTGGATTCAGACGACGGCACGATTCTGCATGGCTTCGACGACGAGGTCGACCCCGAGGAATTTCGACGGGCCGTCGAAGACGACCGCGCCGCGGAGATGCTCCGGCGCGTGCCGGTCGCGCCCGGCGATGTCGTCCGGGTCGCCCCGAATACCATCCACGCCATCTGCGAAGGCGTCGCGCTGCTCGAGATCCAGCAGCCCTCGGATACCACCTACCGCGTCTACGACTACAACCGCCCCGGCCTGGACGGCGAGCCGCGCGAGCTGCACCTGGACCGCGCGATGCAGGTCGGCAACTTCAGCGCGCATAAGGACGCGAAGCTCGTCGGTCGGGCGACAAATAGCGAAGTCGGCGCCATCGATGTTCTGGTCGACGTCGACGCCTACCGCATCGAGCGCTTCCGCCCCGGCCACGCCGTGGAATGGCGGATAGCCGAGACCTCGCCGCAGGTGCTCTTCGTGCGAAGCGGCTCGGTGCGACTGAGTTGCCGAGAGAACGCCATCGAAGTCGGAGCGTCTGAAACCGCGATCCTCCCTGCCGGCATCGGCCACGTCGAACTCACCCCGGGCGACGACCCGCAAACCGAGGTCATCGTGGCCGGGCTCGGCGGTCATCCGCTGTTGAGGCGCTAGAAGAGCCCAACTCCCTCTATAAAAAAGCCCCGGCGCTGAGACAGCGCCGGGGCTTTTTTACTTAAACGAGCGAACCGATTAGATGGGGAATGGCAGACAAGCCGCCTCTCCACCGATGAGCGCTCCAAAGATCGAGCAACTGTAGTCACTGCCGAGTGACGAACACTGGCCGAGTAGCGGGGTACATCCAACGCAAGCCTGGCCGAGTCCGGTTTGCTGACAGCTCAGCCCACTGGGACAGGCGCAGTTGGCATCGCAGAAGCCACAACTACTTCCACCACCACCGCCGGCGCTCTCGCACTGTCCAGAGGTCGGATTGCAGATCGTCCCGGTCGGGCAGGTCACGTTGCCGCTGTCGCAATCGTCGGTAGGCTGGTCGGGCTCACACTGACCAGTCGTCTGATTGCACGTGTAACCGCTCTGGCAAATCGAGGGGTCCTGCGTGCAATCGGGCGCGTCTCCGCAGAATCCGTCCAAGCATGCCTGACCGCTCCCGCAGTCGGCGTTACCGATACACTCGACGCAGCATTCCGAGACGCAGTACGGCGTGCCGCTTCCACAGTCCTGCTGGGCGGTCTGCGAGGTGCAGCTGGTCTGGCACTGCGGGACACACTGGCCGTTGCTATTGCAGCGCTCGTCACCGGTGCACATTGAGTTGTCCGTACATTCGACGCACGCACAGAGGTTGTCATCGAAGACCTGGTCGGCGGAGCAGGAACTGGGGTCGGGGCTTCCGGCCGGGCAATTGCTGTCCGCTTTGCACGCACCAGTTGTCGTGTCGCACGTCTCGCCGTCGGGGCAGCTCCCCGCGGTGCAGTCCTCGACGCACGTCGTGCCCTCGCAGTGCTGACCATCGGCGCAAGCCGGGTCGCAGCCCGCGGTGTCGTCTTCGCACTGACCGGTGTTCGTGTTGCAGGTCTGACCGGTGTCGCAGCTTCCGGGCGTGCAATCGCCGTCTGCCACGCAGGTGTTGCTGGAGTCGCATGTCTCGCCGTCGGCGCAATCCATCGAGTCGTAGCACTCGCCGGCTGCGCAGGTGTCGGTGTCGAGGTCGCAAAATTCCCCTTCTCCGCAGTCAGCGGTGGAGGTACAGTCGTCGCCACCGCCCCCGTCGTCGACGCATTCGTTGGCGAGGTTGCAGGTTTCACCCTCTCCGCAGTCCTCGTCGTTCATGCATTCGCCTCCGCCGCCGGCTTCGTCGACGCAGATGCCTTCGTAGCAGACGAGCTCACCTTCGCATTCGTCATCGAAGTCGCACTCACGCTTGGTGCAGGTTCCCTCGCCGGGGTTATCCGGCGTGGTACACACCTGATCTGGCGCCACGCAGAAATCACAGGCAGCCTCGACGCAGGAGCCCGCCTGAGAACAGACGGTTCCAAAGTCGCAATCACTGTCAAATGTACAACTCTGGCTTCCTCCGGGAGTATCATCCGTGCCGCAACCTCCGAGTGCCATCAGTGCGATCAAACACACCCCGATGAGCACAAATAAAGACTGCGGACGCCCGCTAACAACTCGACGTCCCAATTCCATTGCTCGACCCCTTCTCAGACCTTTCGATTATGGCAGCAGATTGTCTGCCGCCTACATTCTATTCACCCTATCGTCGCGCCACTATAAACAAAGCGACAAAGTTGTTCAAACGCGTGTTGCACGAGCACGTACATTCACTCACACGGGCATCAGGAGCCGTGACGCATTGCGTCAGAGCCAAAAAACCGCTATCACGTTGAAGAACGTGGGAAATCTCAAGGACGAGCCGAGAACCGGCAAGGAGCGACGATGCGGAATCTGATCACGAATGGCCTCAAGCGTTTGGTCAAGAGCGAGGCGAAGTACCCTCGAGGCGACAGGCACGCCAAGGTCATCGCGGTAGCGACGGTCAAGGGTGGCGTCGGAAAGACCACGACCGCCGTGAACCTCGCGGCCGGGCTGGCCAAATACGAGGACGCCAAGGTCCTCTTGATCGACCTCGACGCCCAGGGTCACTGCACGACGAGCCTCTCGGCGCGGATGCCCACGTCTGTGGAGAAGACGCCGGTGAGCGAAATCCTGCTCAGCGACGAAAAGCTCGAGCTGCTCGACTCGGTGGTCCCCGCCGGCATCAAGAACCTCGACCTGACTCCCGCTGACGCTGGCCTCGCCGAGGCCGACGGGCGGATCTCGCAGAAGATCGGAAAGGAAGCGCTGCTCCGAGACGCGCTCCAGATCACGCGCACCCACTACGACTACATTATCCTGGATTGCCCGCCGAATAAGGGGAACCTGACGGTCAACGGGCTCGTCGCCGCCGATGAGGTCCTGATTCCCACCGACCTCTCACCGCTGTCGGTACAGGGCGCCGACGAGCTCATCGGCACCGTCGTCACCGTCAACGACCGACTCGGGAGCGACCTCGATATCCTGGGCGTCGTGCTGACCCGCGTCGACGGGCGAACCAAGTCGATCAACGACGAGGTCTACGAGCAGATCAAAGACGCGTGGGCCGACCTCTTGCTCGATACCCGCATCGGCATCAATACCGCGCTGGCGAAAGCCCAACTCGAGGGCAAGCCGATCTTCGAATACGACGACCGCAGCCGCGGCGCCGAGCACTACAAAGCGCTGACGACCGAGGTCGCCGACCGCCTGGCGTGAGTTGGGCTAGGCCTGCCCAGCCTGCGTCCTTCCAGGGCGCACGCAAGCCACGGCTGGAAAGCCGCGGGGCGAGCTAGAAAGCTCGCGCACCAGTTGCCGTGTGCAACGGAACTCGCAGGCTGGCAGCCTGCGCGCCCCCGCCTTACTGACCGCAGGTCGCTGGTAGCGCCGCATCCGGTGCGGCAAATATAGGCGCCTGATCGGCCGCCACCGTGTACGCAAAGCACGCATATTGCTGCCACGCCGCTTCGACCTGATAGGCCACGTTGTGCCCGTCGAGCACGCTCGGCTGGTACATCGCGACCACGCCGGTCACCCCGCCTTCGAGGTTTCCCTGCGCCGGCAACGACAGCGCCGTATCGTGGTCGGGGGCGATGACCGACATGATATCGAGCGCGGCCTGCTCCTCGATCGGCTCCACAAAATCCAGCCCGAGCGCACCCGAGAGCGCCGTGCGGCTCTCCACGCTGAAGTAGCCGTCATCGACGCCCGAGTGCTGGAGGTAGTGCTTCGCGGGAATCCCCGCCAGCGGCTCTCGAACCGCATATCTCGCGTGGACCACAGGATCCACATAATCCCAGAGGTGCTGCAGGGCATGCAGGAGCGGACTGAAGCGATCGAGCTCCTCGTCGTCGCCCAGCTGGAGTACCCGCTCGAGCAGCGTCTTCACGTCCACCGGCTTAGTCGCCTCCAGCGCGACCTCGATGAGTGTGCCTCCGGAACCGGAGAGGATACCCGCGTCGAGCTCCTCGCTGACCGTCAGCGCGGGCAGCCCGATCGTCGAGCCCATCGACTGGCCCATCATCGTGAGGCTGTCGCGATCGAAGCGGAGCATCCCATCGGACGACGCACCAGGGTCCAGGACGTCATTCGGAGCGATTGACGGGTCGATCTCGAGGCCGGCGAGCAGTCGACCGTGGCGAGCGACTTCATTGGCCGAGACGAGGAAGTTGTCCACCGTCGCCGGCGGGTTTCCGATCAGGTTGTAGAGCTTCAGCCCGGTGGTATCCGGCGGGCTGTATCGGGTGCCGTGGAGCGGAAACTCCGCTGCAAAGCCCGCCATGCCGTAGGGAGCCACGACCCCACCGGGTCCGCTGCCGTGCGGCGCAGGCTCACCCGGCGAGGGCTTCGGCCCACGGTCGACGAGTTGCTGCGCCTCGCCGCCCGACCCATGCATGAAGATGAGCGTCTTGAAGCCCCCAGCGGGCATCGGTGTCTTCGGAATCGTGATCAAAAACGGGATCGTGTCGGTAAACTGCGGGACTGGCTCTCCGTCCTCACCGAAGACGATCTTGCCGTCCGGTGGATTTCGGAACGGATAGTCTCCCCGCTGAATGACCTCGATATCGTACGATCCCTTCAGCACCACGAAGTCGTCGAGTTCTTCGACGAACTCGAGGCTCCCCTCATTGATCTCCGGCGGTGCGAGACCGCGATAATATTCGGCGAGTCTGTGCAGGCGGCCGGCGGGATCGCCGGTCGTAAAGAGGTCGAGGTGGGCGATCGAGGAGTCGAAGCCCGCTTCATCGAGTTGCTGGCTCACCTCCTGGTAGTCCTGGGCCGACACGGTTCCGTGGCGCCCCTGGATATCCTGGCCGTCGAGCAAGCTCTCCAACGCACCTGTTCGCGAGATCGGCCGTCCGCTCCCGGCCGTCACGTCCTGGGTGACCACGAACGCGTATCGCGTATTCGGGCGTCGCGTGATGCCGAATGGGGACACGCAGCCGAGCATATATGCGTCGTTGAACGTGCCTGCCTGCTCACGGTACTGGCATTCGATCGGAAAGAGCCTGCCCTGCTCTGGCGAGTCGGGATCGGCGTCCATGAGAAACACGCTCGGCCAGCCCGAGTCGGTGTCGGTCGTCCGACCGACGTCCTGTGGGAGCGTCGCCGGATCGATCGGCCCGTTAAAGTGCACGAAGACACCGCTGACCAACCCCCAACCCTCGAGCAGACCCTCGGCCGCGTCGAACCAGAGCCTCGGCACGCCCTTGCTGTACGCCGCCTCCCAGCTCGACAGATCGACCGAACCATCTTCGCGAAGGCGCGTGTCGCTGGGAAACGGCACATCGAAGAAACCGTCGCCCGCCGGCTGGAAGCGCACGCTCGGAGCGGCCGCCTCGACGACATCGGAGCTATCTTGCCCCGCGTCGTCCTGCGTCTGCGTATCCGCGCCCGTATCGGTTGTTTCGCCGTCACTCCCACCAGAACAGGCCGGTGCGGCGATGAGGAAGAATGCACACAGAAAAACAGCAAGGTACGTCTTCATACTTGACCCGTAGAGGTTGAAAGTCGCCGCAGCGAATATACCACACGGCACGACCGCGGACATGCTCGGCGATCCCACGCGTGACGGAGAAGTGCTATGTCTGTGCAATTATTGTGAAATTTCGCCACACCGCGTTGCTGGAGCCATGCCGGGACTTAGCTTCTGAATTCACGAGGTTCGAGAGTCGATGTGAACCTCAAACGCGTATCCCTTCGCACGGGAGAGAGCACATGCTCTACGAAGAAGCCACCACAGGAGCCATCGTTGCCGGGGTCGAGCTCGAGTCCGACGCGCCATGGACGGCCAGACAGGCTGAAGACGTCCGGGATGCTCTGCGCGAGCACAACCTGGAGCACGGCACGCGACTCAGGCTCATCGTCCCCGGTGACACCACTACCGAACACGAACGCGAGCCAGACCGCCCGCTCTACGGATGGGGCGTCTTGATAGGACTCCTTCCCTTCCAGGCGAAACCCTCCGATGGACCGCACGAGATCGACGTCGGCTCCGCGCAGCGCGCTCTACGAGAGGTCCAGAAGCTCCAGCCGGCATTCTGGCGCGAGCTCGCCGATCGACACGCATTGCTCGCCGCGCTCGACCAGCCGCGCCCGCAGCTGTTCCTCACCAGCTTTGGGCCGCTCCCAAAGGCCCTGCTCGCGGTCGGGCAGAAGCGCGCCCACCGGGAGCGCGAGCAGGCCCGCTACCGCTTCTTCGGCATCCGAGATATGGACCAGCGACGCATCGAGGAAGGCGTCGACGGCATTGATATTGCCTCGGTCGACTTCGCTGACTTCGTCGAGATCGACCTGAGCCCCGCCGCTGTCGCCAGTTGGCTATCGAAGGTCGACAAGCTCGACGAGCCCGGTCTCTTTCTCTCATCCCGCACAAACTGAGCAAGACCCGCACAACACGAGCAAGAATTGAAAACGCCCCCGCGTGTGAAGTCACGCGGGGGCGTCGTGTTCGGGTACTCCGAGATATCAGAGTTAGAGCCCCATCGCCTTCGTGATGATCTCCTTCATGATCTCGGTGGTGCCGCCGCCGATGCTCAGCAGGCGGGTGTCGCGCCATGCACGCGCCACCGGTCCTTCTTCGACGTAGCCCATGCCTCCGTGCAGCTGCAGGCAGCGGTCGATGACGCTCATCGCCGTCTCACCGACCATCAGCTTGGCCATCGAGATCTCTTTCTGACACGGCACGTCGCGGTTGAAGAGGTCCGCGGCGTGGTACGACAGGTTGCGGCAGGCTTCGAGCTCGGTCTCCATGTCGACCAGCCGGTGACGAATCACCTGAAAGCCCATCAGCGTCTTGCCGAACGCATCGCGCTCGCCGACGTACTCCTTGGTCTTGTCGAGCACGATCTGCGCGCCCGACGTCCCCGTCAGCGCACCGACCAGGCGCTCACCCTGGAAGTTCTGCATGATGTAGTAGAAGCCGTGCCCTTCCTCTCCGAGCAGGTAGCGCTTCGGAATTCGGCAGTTGTCGAAGAACAACTCCGCCGTGTCCGACGAGTGGTTGCCGATCTTCTCGAGCTTCTTGCCCACCTCGAATCCCGGCGTGTCCGTCGGGAACGTAAACAGGCTGATCCCGCCGTAGCGGTTATCGGGATCGGTACGGGCAGCCAGCGTGATAAAGTCCGCGCGCGTCCCGTTCGTGATCCAGGTCTTCTGCCCGTTGATGACGTACTCGTCGCCTTCTTTCTTGGCCCGCGTCGTCATTCCGGCCACGTCACTGCCGGCCCCCGGCTCCGAGACACCGAGCGCGGCGATCTTGTCGCCGGCGATGGCGGGCGCAAGGAATTCCTCTTTCTGCTCGCGCGAGCCCATCTCGTTGATGATCGGCGTCGCCATGTCGGTCTGCACCAGCATCGCCATCGCGAGTCCGGCCATCTCCGATCGCGGCAGCTCCTCGGCGAGTACCGCGGTGTGCCAGATGTCTCCACCGGATCCGCCGAGCTCGGTCGGATAACGCGCGCCGAGGAAACCCAGCTCGCCCATCTCCTTGAAGACGCTATTGGGGAAGAATCGCTCGCGCTCCCATTCTTCGGCGTTCGGCGCGAGCTCCGACTCGCAGTAGTTCCGAACCTGCTTGCGGAACATCTCGTGTTCGTCGGTAAACTGAGGATATTTGGTCTGTCGGTCCAGCATGGTGCGTCTCCTGCGGCTGTCGTTTTTTTCTCGGACAACGCTAATAAGTAAGTGTTCACTCACAACTGGCGCCATCGTAGGCGAAAGCCTCCCCGGTTGCAACCCATCCGCGGTACGATTCTGTAGACCTTATCTTAGGCCGCACGGCTACTCGCACGGGTCCGACTCGAAGCGCGGACGCGCAATCCAGCCGAACAGATAGTGGCCCTGCTCGTTCCAGGTGGCGGCGCCGACGGCAAATCGCTTGCAGTCGTACACCTCGACCTCGGTGCCGCGAGCCAATGAGATCTCGCAGTCGAGCCCCATCGCGTCGCCGTCCGGGCAAACCCACGCCTTCTCGACGAGGGTCGCGGTCGTACGCGTGCGCTGCTCGTCGGGCGCCGATCGGGCAAATCCGCTATTGTGCAGCCAGCCGCGCCAGCCGACCTGCTCCTCGCGGGGTGAGTCGACCACCTCCACATAATACCAGGGGTTTCGCTTCCCGAGCGTATCCGTACTGCCCACGCGCCCCTCTTGCGAAGCCTCCGGATCCAGCACGGTCACACGCGCGCCCTTCGGCGCCAGTCGAATCCACGCCGCCGGAACCAACTCGTGGTGGCCCACAGCGGTCAGCGTCGTGCCCTGCGTCTTCATCAGCACGGAGTCTTCGGCAAGATGCAGCGTCTCCCCGGGTTCCGGGCGAATATCGGACGGCCTGACCTTGCTCCCGCTCTGCTTGGCGTGAGCGCGATACGTCAGGCAACCTCCTGCGAAGAAGCACAATAGCAGAAGAACCGATAGATGGGTCTGGACTCTCATGGCGGGCGCCTGCACTAATTGAAGACCACAGTCTGCGTCCTCCGAGACATACACGACCTGCCGCTTCGCATACAATTGCTTGCGTCTGCGCTCAGATTCATGATCATTCGGAGGAGCGCAACCCCGCCGGTCCAGCCGGTTCCACCTCCGAGGAACGCTTGAGTTTTTTCGATACAGTCACCGAGCTTAGCTCGCGTAAATACGACGAGCCTGGCGTCGTGCGACTGCTGCGCGCCAGTGGTCTGCTCATCACCGTATTCGTCGTCGGCACCTTCGGATACTGGAGCATCTCGGATGGCGGTCACTCGTTGATCGACGCCGCCTACATGACCGTCATCACCCTGACGACGGTCGGCTACGGGGAAGTCATCCCGATCAGCGGGAACCACGGTGCCGAGATATTTACGATTGGCCTGTTGTTTTTCGGGATGGGCGTCATGCTGTACTTTCTGTCCTCGTTGACGGCATTCATCATCGAAGGCGAACTCCGCGAGATCGTGAGGCGAAGCAAAATGAAGCGAGAGCTCTCCGAACTGGAAGACCACATCATCATCGCGGGTATCGGCCAGACCGGGACCTATGTGTTGCGCGAGATGCTCGAGAGCGGCCGACCGTGCGTCGTCATCGAGCAAGATGAGGAGCGGATTCATCGAGAGCTCGAAAAACACGAGACGCGCTTCCCCTATATTGCCGGAGATGCCACTGATGACGACGTGCTCGAGGAAGCCGGACTCGAGCGTGCCCTCGGGCTCGTCTGCTCGCTGGGCAACGACCGCGATAACCTCTTCGTCACCATCAGTGCGCGCAGCCTCAGCGAGGACCTGCGTATCGTCACCCGTGGTGAACACCCCGATGCCGAACAGAAGTTCAAGATGGCCGGCGCAACGAGCGTCATCTACACGAAGGTCCTCGGCGGATTGCGCATGGCGGCCGAGGCCATCCGCCCCGAGGTCACGACCTTTCTCGACCTGATGATGCAGGATCACGGCCACTATCGTCGTGTCGAGGAGCTCGCAATTCCCGATCAGAGCCCACTTATAGGAAGCCACCTGCGCGACGCCCGCATTCGAGAAATCAGTGACGCCCTCGTCATCGCGGTGCACGAAGGTGAAGGACAAAACTACACCTTCAATCCCGGCCCGGACTACACCTTTACACAGGGGAGCAAGCTCATCGTCCTGACCCTCATCGAGGACATACCGTTACTGGAGCATATCCTCGAAACTGGTGAAGTCCCAGAACGCAAGAATTGGTAGCTCCCCGGGCTGCTCGCTACGGCTGGCTCTCTACTTCGCCATCTTCCACATCCACCACGAGGCGCCCGCCACGCTCGATCGCCGCAGGCGCACCGCCATCGGCCAGCCGGTAGAGCGTGCCACGACTCTCGAAGACGATGCCGTCGTCGCCCCACACGATCGAGCCGGTCGGTGTCGGCTCCAGCGCGTCGATATCTACATCAGCCCCTTCGTTGACCACGCTACGGCGCTTGTCTTCGTCGAAGTCGTACTCGATGAGCTCAGGGAACCCGCGCGGCGAAGAGGCCCACGCCACTCGGGTGGCGTCCGGCGAGATCACCGGCGACCACGCCATCGATTCGCCCAGCATGAGCGAATGAACCTCGCTGCCCGCCGCGTCGAGCACCACCAGGCGCTGCTCGCCCCCTGCTCGCTCGATATAGGTCGCGTACTCACCGTCCAGACTCGTCGCCAGCGCCGAGGTGACGTCGCCGGCAACTCTCGTCGCGTCTTCACCGATCGCTGCGTGCCACAGACCGCCAGACACGTCCGCAAACAGGTAGCGACCGCCGCTTAAGAATACGGCGTCAGTGACCGAACGGCCACGATGGAGTGACTCGCGCCCCTCCGCATCTTCGAGTACCAGCGCGTACCGCGCCGGGCCGTCGCTCCTGTCTGGCGCCGGCTCCTGCAGGCCGACCAGGGTGTGCTCGCCGGCGACGCTAAGCACCACACGCTTTCTCTGGTCTTCGTCCGCGGATGGTCCTGGCGCCCCGCCCGTCTCGGATGCTTCTTCCGCAGGTGCCGTCGCGCGAGCCTCGGCGCCCGACGTCTTCGGCGAGTCACAGCCGACCGCGCATGCAGCCAGGAAGATCACGAGCATGGTGTAGCGCGATCGGCCGCGCGGACCGGTCACCACAAACAGCAGCGCCAACAGCGCCCACGACAGGTCGAGCGCACCAGCCGGCGTGGTCGAACAGGAAGATGACGTCTCGATTCTCGTGCCTCCATCGTCTGTCGCATCGTCACTTCCGCTCCCGTCGACGGTGACATCACCGCCGGCGTCGTCGGCGTCTCCAGCATCACTTTGAGCGCCCGTATCGCCGTCGCCCCCCGCATCACTGCCGCCACCCGCGTCACATCCGCCGGACGCCGCACAGTCATCCTCATCGTCGTCGACCGCACCCCGACCGAGTCGGATCGTGCTGTAGTACTTGCGGTCGGTCCAACCACCGTCGTTGGTCAACTCCTGAAACGTCGGGAACCCGTCGAAGCCGCTGCCCGTTGATCGTCGACAGGTGAGCCCGCCAGATTCCCGGGCGCACATATCGGCCAGCCCGTCTCCGGTGATATCCGACAAAAAGAGCGGCTGGTGGTGATGGGCGGCGTCCCAGCTATTCTCATCCGACCAGCCGGGCCCCTCGATTCGCGTGGCCTCCGAACCGCTCCAGCCGTAACAACGCATGCCCGCGTTGGCTCGAATGCACAATTCATCTGCGCCGTCGCCCGTGATATCGCCCACGCGAAGCGTCTGATAATTGGTGCGGTCATCCCAACCCTGCGCGTCGCTGAGCCCGGCTAGCGAGATGCGCTGAACGAAGCCAGACCCCGTCGCCAGGTTGCAGAACAGCTCGTCGGCGTCGCGGCCGCACGCGTCATCCATCCCATCTCCGTCGATGTCGGCGAGTCGTATGGAGCTGAAGTAGACCATGCTGCCCCAGCCGTTCTCGTTGGAGAACGTCGCGTCGGTATCGAGCCGCCGAAACCCGGAGGACTCCGAGACGTAGCAGTTCAGGCCCGCCGCGGCGCGTACGCACAGGTCGCCTCGCCCGTCTCCGTTGACGTCGCCGGTGCGAATCGTACCGAAGTACTTCACGTCATCGAATCCGCTCTCATCCGACCAATTCGGGCCGTCGATGCGATCGCCAAACCCGTCATTTTCGGCCGGGTAGCACGCCACACCCTGCGGCTCGCGTGCGCAAACGTCGTCATCCCCGTCGCCGTCGATATCTATCAGGCGAATCGTCGTGTAGAAGCGCGGATCGGTCCCACCGTTGGCATCCGACCAGGCGTCGATGCCACCGAACGGCTCGAACGACGTGCCCGTGGAGCGCCAACAGCGAAATCCGGCCGCGGCCCGCGCGCAGACATCGGCACGCCCGTCCCCATCGACGTCACCCATGCGAATCGTGGCGTAGTACTCCGGCGCACCCCAGCCGCCTTCTTCCGCGAACAAACTCGAGTCGATGATGGCGCCGCCCCAGTCCGACGAGGTCGACTCGTAGCAGCGGTAGCCGCCGTAGAAACGCGCGCACAGGTCCTGGTCACCGTCACCGTCGACGTCGCTGCTATGTGGCGTGGTGTAGGCGTGCGGAGCCTGCACGAGAAGATCGACCGCGCAGGCATTTCCCTCGTCGACCTCGCCGTCGCAATCGTTGTCGACGCCGTCGCATACCTCGGTACTCGGCACGCAGCCGCACTCGGCGCTCGGATAGCTGTCGTAGCCGCGCTGTTCGCGCCATGTACCCGGCGAGTTGGTGCATTGACCTCGATATGCATCGGGTCGGTCACCGCCCGCGCGCTCCCACCCGAGGTGCAGGTGTGGCCCCGTCGAACTTCCGGAGCTCGCGGTCTCGCCGATAACCTGACCGCAGGAGACGGTATCGCCGCGCGAGACCCGATGGGCTCCCTTCTTCATGTGACAGTACAGGCTGTGGTCGCCGTCGGCGTGCTGGATCTTGATGTAGTTGCCGCAGCGCCCACCGCAGGTATTGCCCAGACCTCCGTAGTTGTCACAGCCGTCGTTCGTGGCGGTGACGGTGCCGTCAGCCACAGCGACGACCTTCGTGCCGACCACCAGTGGAAAGTCGGTCCCCGAGTGCCCGTCGTAGCAGCGGCTCCCGCAGTTGTAGTCGGTGCAGCCGCTATCGCCGTAGTTGTTGTCGTAGCCGTAGTTCGGGCCGACCGCCTCCTCGAACGGTCGCCGAAAATCGGTTGCACCGGCGTCGAAACTCGCCAGCGCTACTGCAGCGCATATCCCAACGCACACACAAAGCCGAACGAAGTCGTCCAAAACGTGACCAAGCCCCATATCCCTCTCCTGTCGCAACTCCCATGCGGGAGCATCTAACCCCAACACCACCTAAGAGAACCACGGTTGACCGGTGACGACAAGCCGAGCGCGCTGTTTCTCGACTCCCAGTTTGCAACCTCGAGGACACGTGTTATCACCACCAGCCTCGAATCAGCCGTTCGCTCGAGTCCACGACAAGGAGTCCACATTGGGCGCTATTTCCGGCACACTTTCCTACAAGCTCTTTCACGTTCAAGGCGACCTTCCGCGCAATTGGAAGGAGCGCTATGTCGAGGCGGTCAACCAGCACGCCTTCGAAGAACTGACCCCCGACAACGAAGATGAAGAGTCGATGGGCTGGGTCGTCATCGACCGGCCGCTCCAGACCGAGGTCGACCTCTACAGCATGCTATTCGACCACTTCATCAACCTCAGCCTGCGACACGACCGCTATGTGGTGCCCTCGGCGCTTCTCAACGCCCACGTCACCGAGGCCGAGCGCGAGTACCTCAGGGAAAACGAGAAGAAGAAGCTGTCGAAATTCGAGCAAGAAGACATCAAGGAGATGGTCAAGCGCCGCCTCAAGGAGCAACAGCTCCCGCGGATGCGCATCATCGACATGAGCTGGGATATCCGAGCCGGCCGCGTCCGGTTCTGGAGCCAGTCCAATAAGATGTGCGAGCTGTTCCAGGGCTTCTTCCAAGATACGTTCGGCCCCAAGCTCCTGCCCGGCAACCCCTACATCAATGCCGTGGAGTTGGGCCTGGACACCGACAAAGTCGAGACCCTGCAGGGCGTGGAGCCCACCAATTTCGTGACGACGCCATTCTCGGACCGATAGACCCCGGGCAGCGCCAAACGATTGACCTTTGAGGAACGAAGACACCATGGATCTGGTTGACCTTATCAATAGTCGCCGCTTTCTGGGCAGCGAATTTCTCATGTGGTTGTGGTTCAAGTCGGAGTGCTACGACGGCATGTTCGACGTCCCGAACCACGACCGCGTCGAAGTCGTCTACGATGACCGCATGACGCTCGAGGCGTACCTCGCCGAGACCGAACGCAATATGTTCCGCGGCGGCGCCCCGGCCTATTCTCCGGAGGCTCGCGTGGCACTGCGCGAGGGCAAGCGCGTCCAGCGCGCCAAGCTCCGCGTCATCAAGGAGGGCCGCGAGTGGACCTTCAATATCAAGGCCGAGAGCCTGGATCTGACCAGCGTCAAAATCCCATCGCTGCTCTCCCGCGAAGAAGAAGAGCAATTCTACGAGCGCATGTACCTGGTCGAAGAACTCGAAGAGATCCTCGACGAGTTGTTCGAGGAATTTCTCGACGTCCGGCTGACCTACGCATGGGAGGAAGTCATGGTTCCTGCGATGCGCGAATGGATCGCGTCCGACGACTTCATGACGCCCGACGACTACCCCGCAGCGGAGGCCCTCGAGGGCGACCTGATTCAGGTCGAGTCCTCGGAGTCTGCTTGAACGCCTGCACAAAGACGTGATTGACGGATGTCCACTCTCGAAGCACTCCTGCTCGGTGTCATTCAGGGGCTGACCGAATTCTTGCCGGTGAGCTCCTCCGGGCACCTGATGATCGGACAGCACCTGCTCGGCATGTCCGAGCCGCAACTGCTATTCGATATCATCCTCCATGTCGGCACGCTGCTGGCGGTGGTCGCATTCTACCGCGCAGACGTGCTCGAGGTGGTGCGCGGGATGTACCGCGGCATCACCGACGGGTTGAGCGAACGCTCGCTCGACGCCGCCACGGCCCCGGAGGGCATGCGCCTGAGCCTGCTGGTGCTGCTCACGATGCTCCCGACCGGAGTGCTCGGGGTCTTCCTCGACAAGTTGCTCGACCCTGATACGGGCCCACGCCTCATCACCGTCCAGGTGGTGTGCGTATTGCTGATCGTCAACGGCGTGATCCTCTTCGCCAATCGCTTCATGCGCAACAAGGAGCCAGCCGAGAACGAGGGCCGATTCACGCTCTGGAACATCACCCCGGCGATGGCGCTGATGATCGGCGTCGTGCAGGGCATGGCGGTCGCGCCCGGTTTCTCCCGGTCGGGATTCACCATCACGCTCGCGCTATTTCTGGGCGTGTGGCGCACCGATGCGGCGCGCTTCTCCTTCCTGATGTCCATCCCCGCCATCCTGGGCGCGCTGGTCTTCAAATTCGAACCCGGCGTGTTCACCTCCGGCGCCATCCAGACCATCCCGCTCGTCGTCGGCGCCCTCGTCTCCGCCGCCGTCGGCTACCTCGCCATTCTTCTGCTGGTGAACTTGCTCGAGAAAGCCCAGTTCTTTCACTTCTCGTGGTATTGTTGGGCGCTCGGGATCACGGGGCTCCTGCTGCTGTAGCGGCGAGCACCAGTAGCAAGCCGACCCGCGCTGGCTCTTCTCTCCTCTCACAGCATGGTGACTCGACCGGTCACGTCGGATCCACGATCCGCGCGACGAAAAGAATCGTCCCGGTTGGTCGGTCGAAGACGTAGAAGAGGAACGGCCGATCGACGACGAACGAGGTCGGCTCGGGTGGCATCCCGGTCGAGCCCATCATCACTGCCGCAGCCGCCGCAGCCTCGGTGCCCTGCTCGTCCACCTTCATATAGGCCTCGTGGACGACCTCACTGATCGCCATCTCCGGGGCGATGGCGTCAAAATTCGCGCCATCCGCAAACGCAGAAGACATGCCCAATTTGCCGAGGGTCTCTCCGAGCGTCAGCTTCTTACGAACCTCGAATCGTGGCATCTGGACACGGGTATACCTTTGCTCGAGCCCGTCTACCGTCTGCGCGAATCCCTCGGCGTCCAGCGCATCGGCGACCTGTGCCATCTTCCCCTTCTCGGGCAACACGATAAGGGCTGCCAGCTCGTTGCCCTTATACGGCAACTCCAGCGCCTCGAACCCCTGCCCAGAACTGCGACGGAGATACTCCGACTGCCCCATCATCTGAGCCTCTACATCCCGGTCTGGCGCGTGAAAGGTACCCGGTTTAGTCGCGCTCTCTTCGAATTGGTACGCCCACGGGGCTTTGAGGTAGATCGCGTTGGTCAAAACGGTGCGAATACTCGGCTTGATCATGCCTTCGGCGATCAACTCCGGAATTTTCTGCTGGGTCTTGTCCGCGATGTGCTCGTTGATGGTCTTGCGTGCGGACTCCGGTGAGTTCTTGAAGTCGACGGCACGCGGCTTCGCATCGAAGTGTTCTTCAACGGTCGACAGATAGTCATCGCCGACCTCGAAATCTTGCTGTAACCAGAGGTCGTTGACGATACTCAACTGCAACGACAGCCCCTTGTCGAACTCGGCGTTTCGAGTGCCCAACTCCGTCTGAAGGGCTCCCAGGAATGGAACCGCCGAGTCGCCGTAGTGAAAAACGGAGGCGATCTCGTCTGCAGTCTCGCCTGCTGCACCGGCGTAAGCCATGCCCATAGCCGCGGAAATGCTGATCGGTGATACGGCGACGTTGCCCTCCCCTGTTTCCAGGAAGACGTCGTGGGAGAAATCGTTGACCGCGTTGGCTGCCGTCTGCATGTCTGCCTCGTCTCTGGTCGACGGTTCCGCCTCCGCCTCGTCCCTCTTCGCCGCCCCCTCCCGCTCTTTTGGGGGCTCTGATTCGGATTCTCTCGGGGCAACAGATTCGGACTCGACGCCTTCGGGCGTGTCTGCTTGCTCAGTCTTACGGTCGCACGCAGACGCCAGCGCAACGACGGCGCAAAGCAGTATCAGTCGTTTCAGGTGGCTCATATCGCTCCCGATGCTCGTGGATTCCGAACAGTATCCTTCGTGACATCTGTCTATGTCCAGTGTCTTTGCAATCGCGGGTGTGCTCGGCGTTGATCGGTAGACTGCCCGTCGTCGGCGCCCGCCTGCGCTACCCGCTAACCGCCGCAAAGCTAGACCCTTCGCCGCTCGTGCTAATTCCTCAGGTACGACGCAATGTATGTTACCCACGCGAGGAGACGACCCATGAAACGAATGATGTTCGTACTAACCACGTGCTTGCTATTACTCGGTATCGGCTGCAGCGGCGGCCAGGAGAAAGCTGACGAGGCACCCACCGAGGATGACATGCAACAAACTACCGAAGAAGGTGAGGGCATCACCGAGAAGATGGCCGGCGAGCACGAAGGTGACGAGCCCAAAGCCAACGAGGGGTCGTCGATGGAGCCGGCGCAACCGGTTACCTCGAAGGAAGTCAGCTACGGCATGGTCGGAGACACCGAGCTCACCGGCTACATGGCTCGCCCCGATGACGACACCGTGTCCTATCCCGGACTCCTCGTCATCCACGAGTGGTGGGGCCTCAACCAGAACATCAAGAATATGACCGAGCGCCTCGCCGGCGAGGGCTATGTGGTGCTCGCGGTCGACCTGTACGACAATCAGGTCGCCGAGGAGCCGGCCCAGGCCAAGAAATTCATGCAGGAAGCGATGGCCGACAAAGACCAGGCCCTCGAGAATATCGAGGCCGGTATCGCCTATCTCAAGACCGCACGCAGCGCCGACACGCTCGGCGTGATCGGCTGGTGCTTCGGCGGCGGCTGGACCCTGCAAACCGCCTTGAACTTCCCCGGCGATATCGACGCCGCGGTCATGTACTACGGTCAGCTCGTCCTCGACAAAGGCAAGCTCGAGGCGCTCGACGCGCCGCTTCTGGGCATCTTCGCCAGCGAGGACCAGGCGATCCCGCCGCAGAGCGTCGTCAAATTCGATGGAATGCTCAAGGAACTCGACAAGACCGCGAAAATCAGGGTCTTCGAGGGTGTGGACCACGCATTCGCCAACCCCTCGGGCAAGCACTACGATCCCGAGGCTGCCGAAGACTCCTGGGAGTTGGCGACCGAGTGGCTCGACGAGCACCTGTCCGGGCCGACCGACATGGAAGCCACCGAGTAACGCCATCGCCCGCAACGAACCAAAAAAAAGCCCGCCGCGGTGCCTCGAGAGCACCGCGGCGGGCTTTTTGTCGATAGGAGCGACGAACTCAGACCAGGACGGTCCCCGAGAGCTCGTCGCGCATCCGCGCGATCGTCTCGGCGTAGTCGTCGCTCTTGAAGATACCGCTGCCTGACACGAAGCAATTCGCGCCGGCGCGGTAGACCTCCGCGATATTGTCGATCTTGATGCCGCCGTCGACCTGAATGCGCAGGTCCTTGCGGCCGCGGCGCCTCGCCATATTCGTCAGGTCCCGCAACTTTCGAAGCGTCTCATCGATGAACGACTGTCCGCCGAATCCCGGGTTCACGCTCATCAAGAGCACCATATCCAGGTCGTCGAGCACGTAGTCGATCACGTCCAGGGGCGTGCCCGGGTTGATGGACACCGACGCTTTCCCTCCCGCCTCGTGAATCTTCTGGACGACCCGGTGGGTGTGGGCGGTCGCCTCCGGATGAAACGACAGGATATCAGCGCCGGCCTCGACGAACTTCGCGGCGTAGAAATCCGGGTCGTCGATCATCACGTGCACATCGAGCACCGCGTCTGGAAACTCCTCGCGGAGCGCCTCGACCACCGGCAACCCGATGGTGATATTCGGGACGAAATGCCCGTCCATCACATCGACGTGCAGCCAGTCGGCACCGGCCTCGAGGACCTCCCCACATTCTTCGGCGAGGCGCGTGAAGTTGGACGAGAGAATCGACGGCGCAATCAGTGGTTTCATGGTTTCTCTGATTCAGGAGCAAACGGGTACGGATGTCAGGGCCGAAGAGCTACCGGGTGCGTCGACGCAAGCGGGCGGCGAAAAAACCGTCCGTGCCGTGTGCGGCGGGATCTAACACGAGCGTGCCAGCCTCGTCGAGGTAGTCGGCCCACTCGACGCGCGAGCACGGCTCGCGCTCGGGAGCCTCGGCGAACTCGAAGTCGTCATGGCGCTCCAGGAACTGCTTCACCTGCTTGGGCCCCTCTTCGACCGTGAACGTGCAGACGCTGTACTCGAGTATCCCTCCGGGCGCGACGAGCAGCGCCGCCGCGTCCAACAGCGCACTCTGCTTCTTGGCGAGCTGCGAGATATGGTGTTCCTTTCGCGTCCAGCGGGTCTCAGGGTGTCGCCGGATGGTCCCCAGTCCTGTGCAGGGAGCGTCCACGAGCACGAAGTCATACGGCTCGCCGGCCTCGAAGCTCTCGAGCTCGCCCACGTGCGCATCGATGACGTCCATATGCCCCGAGCGCCCGGCTGCGTCGGCGAGCATATCGAGCTTGGTCTGAACGGGGTCGAGCGCGTCGACACGCCCCGACTCGCCAACGATCTCGGCCAGATGCAGCGTCTTCCCGCCAAGGCCCGCACACGCATCCAGCACCCGGGCACCCTCGTCTGGACAGCCAAACCATCCGATGAGCTGGCTCCCCAGGTCCTGCACATGCCAGCGACCGTCCTCGAGCCCCTGCCGCACCGCATCTGACATCTCCTCGACGCGAAACGCCCCCGGGACGCCCGCGACGGGGCTGGCGCCATCGGGCGCCTGAACATCGCCTCCAGCGGGGGCCCTCAAAAACAGAGGCGGCCGCTGACTGTAGGCTTCGGCCCGATCTTCGGCCTGCTCGAGCCCGTGCATCTGAATCAGACGATTCGCCATCCACGTCGGCAGCGACCATCGGTCCGCCAGGTACTGCGCCGGACGTTTCTGGCGCTCGTCCTCTCGCCACCAGGTGACCTCGTCGGCGCGCTTTGTCACCTCGCGCATGACGGCGTTCACCAGTCCCGACGCCCTGCCCTGGTCGCCCTTTTTGACCACGCGCACGGTCTCGTCGACGGCCGCGTGCTCCGGGATTCGGTCCAGAAACACCAGTTGGTAGGCCCCGACGCGCAGCGCGATCAGGACTTCGTCGTGCAGCCGTCGAATGCCGCCGTCGACGACCTCGTCGAGGATATTGTCGAGCGCGCGCTGCCAGGTCAGCGTTCCGTACACGAGCTCGGTCGTAAGCCCCTTGTCCTGGGCGCTCAGGTTCGATTGCTCGAGCGCATTGTCGAGCGCGATATGGCTGTAGGCGTCGTCGAATTCGACGCGCTCCAGGACTCGTTGTGCCAGGATTCTAGGCATGTTCACTCCAGGTGGTTCGGTTTCACCGTGCTCTGCTTATGCGCGCCGACTGTTCGATGCAAGCCCTGCGCAAGCTCTTGTCGTGCGCTCTCAAGGTGTTACTATTTTTTGTAACATATATTACGGAGCTACCATGTCGACCGCACCGCGCATTGAAGACATCCTGGACCTGAGCCCCAATCAAGCCATCGAGCGGATGATCCGCGACGGCTTCTCCCCGGACTCGATCCCTGCTCTGCAGCGTTTTCTCGCGGTCAACCAGACCGAACTCGCGGAAGCCGTTGGAGTGACACGATAGACACTCGTTAGAAACCGCGACAAGTCCGGGCCACTCACCAAGGAACTCTCCGACCGCCTCTACCGCGTCGCGCGCATGACTCATCGCGCTCTGATGGTTCTTTCGTCCTCCGACAGCGCCCTGGCGTGGCTCAAGTCACCGAACGCCACGCTCGGCGGCCGCACTCCGTTGAGCATGCTCGATACGGACGCCGGCGCAGAACGCGTGCGTCGACTTCTGGGTCGCATCGAATACGGGGTGCTGAGTTGAGCACGAATCTTCAGCCTGTTCACTGGAAGGTCAGACGATGCCAGACAACAATCAGCTGCTGCTCGACATCAGCCACCACAGCGTCCCTTTCGATCGCGATGAGCTCGACTACGGCCCAATCGCGGACTCGCTCGAAGGCGCGCAGTACTACCTGATCGGTGAGGCGAGCCACGGCACCCACGAGTTCTATCGCATGCGCGCCGAGCTCACCCAGGAACTCATCGAGCGCGGCCAGTGCGACGCGGTACTCGTCGAAGCCGATTGGCCTGATATGTACCGGGCCAATCGCTACGTGCGACATCAGAGCGACGACTCGACGGGAGCCGAGGCGCTATCGGACTTCGAGCGCTTTCCCCGATGGATGTGGCGAAATGAAGACGTCGTCTCATTTCTGGAGTGGCTGCGCGACTACAATGAAGGGCGCGAGTACGAAGACCAGGTCGGCATCTACGGGTTCGACCTCTACTCGATGCATACCTCGATGAACGCGGTCATCGAGTATCTCGACGACGTCGACTCGGAAGCCGCGTCCCGGGCTCGCGAGCGCTACGGCTGCTTCGACCATTACGGCGACAACCCGCAGGCCTACGGCATGGCCGCGAGCTCCGGCATGGCCGACTGCGAGGACGAGGTCGTCGAGCAGCTGCTCGATCTGCAATCCCAACGCGCCAAGCGCTTCCGCCGCGACGGTATCCTCACGCGAGACGAACACTTCTTCGCCGAGCAAAACGCCCGGGTAGCCCGTAACGCGGAGCAATACTACCGCTCGATGTTCCGTGGACGCGAGTCGTCCTGGAACCTGCGCGACCAGCACATGTCCCAGACCGTCGACAAGCTCACCGCCCACCTCGCCGAGCTCACCGACACCCCAAAGGTCGCCATCTGGGCGCACAACAGCCACCTGGGCGACGCCCGCGCCACGGACATGTCGCGGCGAGGCGAACACAACGTCGGTCAACTGCTGCGGCAAAAATACGGAAGCGCCGTCAAAAATATCGGGTTCACGACCTGGTCGGGCACCGTCACGGCCGCGTCGGATTGGGGCGCACCCGAGGAGTTCAAGACCGTCAACCCGGCGCTCCCCGAGAGCTACGAGCGGCTGTTCCACCAGCTCGACGAGCCGAATTTCTTCCTGGACCTGAGCCAACCGGACATCGAAGAGGGTCTGGCCGAGCCCATGCTCGAGCGGGCCATCGGGGTGATCTACCGGCCAGAGACCGAGCGGCAGAGCCACTATTTCGGCGCGAAGCTATCCCAGCAATTCGACGCGGTCATCCACATCGATCAGAGCAGCGGGGTCGTGCCGCTCGAGCAGCAAAGCGGGTGGTCCGAGGCGTACGACACCCACGATCTGCCCGAGACCTATCCGTTTGGGGTGTAAGGTCATGATCATACATAAGTTTGAGAAGGCCCTGAGGGCATTATTGAGACCACCGAGGGCATGGGCGGGTCTGGCGACCCGCCCGGCTAAGCTCAGCGAATCATCGCGCGAAGCATCATCCCGACGCGCCTGAGCTTGTCCTGCTGCGCCTCGCCGCCGTCGAGCCGCGCCATCCCGATAGCCGAGCAGGCTTCACCGGCCTCCCCGAGCGCCAGGTCGTAGCTATGGCGGCGCGACTTGCCGCGCTTGCCCGACCCCTCGGCGATGTTGAGCACCACCGATCGTGCCGAACGGACCGCCTGGTCGCGAAGGTCGGCATCGCCACGCCGGAACGTCGCGTCAGCGACCCACTGGGCGACCTCTTCGGCGAGTCGGTAGCAGTCGAGATGGCCGTTTCGAGACTCGCTGCACCCAGATGACGAAGTGCTCGGCGGGGCTGACAAGGAGCAACGACGAGGCGAT
Source organism: Myxococcota bacterium (assembly GCA_051747295.1). GTDB lineage: Bacteria > Myxococcota_A > Bradymonadia > Bradymonadales > Bradymonadaceae > JBNJFZ01. The sequence goes on along the minus strand of JBNJFZ010000014.1, from coordinate 1,124 downwards.
GCTGGAGGCATCGTCGAGGAGGAGCAACGCCGTCAGCGTCGTCGAGAACGAGTCAGACGTGCAGCGAGTCTCGGAATGGCTATCCAGTTTTCGTGTGGGAAGTAGAGTTCGTTGTCGTTCATCGTGTCTCTCCGTGTGTGGGTTGTCGAAGCGGGACCGTCGGCCGGCCCTCACTCGAAGAGGGGCCGGCCGACGGTGTCGCGAAGACAACGGCACGTGGAGCGTTATCGATGACCGATACCTATGAACGATACCGATACCGATACCGATACCGATACCGATACCGATGAACGATACCGATACCGATGAACGATACCGATACCGATACCGATGTACGATACCGATACCGATACCGATGTACGAAACCGATACCGATGAACGATACCGATACCGATGTACGATACCGATACCGATGAACGATACCGATACCGATGTACGATACCGCGCGTGGAGCGTGGAAAAGCAGGCGTCGGTAGCGCCTACCGACGCCCCCCGGTCTCGCTTCACTCGGCCGGGGGCAACCATTTTTCTGCTGTTACCGTTCTCGGTTTCGTGACCGCTTTCGTTCTCGATGCCGGTTTCGATCTCGATGTCGTTCCCGGCACCGAAAGCGATATTAGCAGAATTGATCAATTATGAGGGTGTAAGGTCATGCGGCCATCGTGGCCGCATGCGCTAGATGCGCCCAGGATGGGCGCATCACGGTCAGACAAGCCGGTCGCCGACCTCGATATCGTAGCCATTCAGGAAGTCGGCCACGTCCATCGCCCGCTTTCCGGGCGCCTGGATCGTCAGGATGTCCACGGCGCCGTCGCCCGCACAGGCAACTCGAAGTACACCCTCCGACGGATCAGCCTCGAGCACCTGCCCGGGCTCACCGCTGCCCTCGACGGCGCGCGCCAGATGGAGCTTGAGTCGGTGCGAGTTCGTCTCCTCGTTGTGAAACGTGTACGCGCCCGGCCACGGGTTGAACCCGCGGATGTGGTCGGCCACCTCTTTGGCGGTCTTCTCCCAGTCGACGCGACCGTCCTCCTTCGACAGCATCGACGCATAGCTCGACTCGGCGTCGTCCTGCGGGGTCGGCTCGAGCTCGCCGGCGGCATACCTGTCGAGCGTCTCGACGA
>JBNJFZ010000013.1:27290-57925 GCA_051747295.1 Myxococcota bacterium | reverse complement strand
GGCGCTCCAACACTGCGATATCTGTCTGGTCGGTGCGCCCGAGATGGCCGCGGTGGCCGCGATGGGCATTCGGCAATTCGAGTCGGTCGAGGCCGCGCTCCACGAGCTCGAACCCGGGCCGAGCGGCGAGACAGTGGACAACCCCACGCATCGAATTGCGCGGCTGGCGACGGCTTCGCCCTTATAGCGTCCCGTCGTACTGCTCCTCTTCGAGCTTCTCCATATTGCAATAGCGCGGATCGAGTCGGCACCCGCGCTTTCGCAATAGCTCTTGAGAGTAACGCGAGTTTCGCTTGATGTTGGTCATGCTGTAGAGATCCGCGAGCCACGCGCAGGACCAGCCGATGCGACGTCGCTCGCAGAATTCGAGCAGCTGTTCCTCGGCGTCGAGGTAGTACTGGACGGCGACCTTTCGCGGTCGAAAGCCGGTCTCTTCGACCGCGCGGCCCGCCTCGAAGCAACTGCGCGGATCCTCCAGCTCGCAGCCCTCTTCGAGATACTTGATGCCCTTCTTGATCGAGCGATCCACGGCCTTGCCCTCGAGGTAGAAGTAGCCCAACGCGCGGCACCCCGAGCCGTTCTCATCGTCGCAGCTATCATCGGCGAGCTCGAGCCCGCGCTCGGGGTCGGCCTCGGTGCCGCGGCCCATGCGCAGATCGTGCGCGGAGTCGGCGCAGGCGTGCATGTCGTCGAGCTCGCAGCCCTTCATCGTGAACTTCGCCGACAGCGCCTCGTCGTAGTCGACCGCCTCGCCGGTCTGATAGGCGACGCCCTTGAAGTGGCAACTCGTGCCGTGCTCGCGCTTGTCGCACGCGTAGTCGGAGATCCAGAACGCCGCGTGGGGATCGCGGTCGAAGCCGCCATAGCCGCGGTCGAGCGTGGCCGACAGGTAGCCGCAAAAGTCGTTATGCCCTTTGACGCAGGCGACCGCGAAGGAGCGTCGCAACACCCAGATATCATCGCGCTCGGCCTTCTCGTCCCACAGGTAGTAGGTGAGCGCGTGGCAGTAGTCCTCTTCGCCGCCGAGGCAGTAGCGCTGGTACTGCGGCAGATCGGCGCCCTCGATGTCATCCCCGAGCGTCTCTGTCATCTCGGGGGTGACCGGATTGGCGACCTCGCGCAGCAGGCAGGACGTGCGATGGCCCAGCTCACAGGCTCTGGCGTAATAGGAGCGAGCGCGCTCGCGGGCGTCGTCACCGTCGCGGCGAGACCACATCTTGCCGAGTCGCTTGCAGGCCGAAGCGTCCTCGGCGGTGCACTTTTCCTGGAGCGCGCTCTGTTCGGACTCGGTGAGCTCGGCCGAGCTCGAGCTCGATTGCGTCGCGCTGCAGGCGATCGATGAGACCGCGAACGCGGCGGCGATGATGATATTGCGGGCTTTCATGGTGCCTCCCCCCGAAGTGGGTGTTTGAGTCGGCAGATCGAGTGTTCTTCTATATCGAACTCGGCCAATTCTTCCAGTGAAATTTCCGAGATTCATGTCTGCCGGGATCGACCTGACCTCAGAGGGTTCCCTCGACCTCGTCGGGTGATGCTTCGGCCTCGTCACAGAAGCGGATATCCAGCCGACAGGCGCGCTTGCGGAGCAACTTCACCGAGTAGCGCGAGCGCCGATTCATCTCGTGTGCTTCATAGAGGTCGGCGAGCGAGTCGCAGGCGGTGCCCAGAAGCGCTTTTTCGCAGTCTTGCTGCATATATTTCTCGGCCTTGCGATAGTATTCCGGGGCGCTGATGCCGGTCTCAGACTGGATTTCTTCGAGCATCTCGACGTCTCGCTCGTCGAGGAGTTCGCCGGCTTTGACGCAGGCGTCACCATCCTCGAGTTCACATCCACGGTGGTAGTATTCGAGCGCAGTTTGATAGGACTTCAATACGCCCGAGCCCCGTTGGTAGAGCTGACCGACCATGTCGCAGCCATTGCCCTTGTCTTCTCTGCAGCCCTCCTGCGCGTATTCGAGGGCTTTTTCGTAGTCCGGCTCGTCGCGGGGCGTGCACTCGCCTTTGTCGAAGACGATCGAGGCATTTCCGCACCCGTGATAGTAGCCGTCATCGCACGATTGGACGTAGAACTCGCAGGCGCGTCCCAGGTCGCGCTCGACCGCCTCGCCGATCTCGTAAGAGAGCCCGACAAAGTGGCAGGAGGACGGATCTGACGACGTCTGGCAGGACCACTCCGAGATCAAGAATGCCGCGTGTGGATCGCGCTCGAGGTCGCCGTACCCACGGTCCAGAGCGCGGGCGAGGTAGTAGCAGTCCTCGTAGTTGTCCTTGACGCAGCTGACCGCCATCGCCCGACGCATCACCAGGGTCTCATTGGCCGAGGCGTCGCTGTCGTAGATGTAGTAGGCGAGGTAGCCGCAGTAGTCGTCCTCGCCGCCCAGGCAGTATTTCTGGTACTGAATCAGCTTGTCGTCGAGCTCGCCGAGCATCTCTTTGGTCACCGGGTTGGCGACCTCTCGCAGCAGGCAGCCGGTGCGGCTTCCGAGCTTGCAGGCCGCGTCGTAGAACTCGCGGGCGCGCTTTCGGGCCTTCAGCCCGTCACGGCGTGCGTAGGCCTTGCCCATCTTCATGCACGCCGAGGCGTCTTCATCATCGCAGCGAGCTTCGAGCTCCGATGCTTCCTCCTCCGAGAGGTTCATCGGCTTGACCGTCGATTTCGACGCGCTGCAGGCGCTGACGCACAGAGCCAGCGCGGCGACATAAAACAAGTTGCGGGCCATGTATCCCCCTCATCGATATTATCCGAAGTAGTTACGCGGTCCGACGACCATGCCGTCCTGATCGACGTATATCCAGTCTCCGTCGTTGAACGTGACGCCGGCGAAGCTGACCTGCACGCCGTAGTCGCCCTTGCCTTCCTTGCGGCTCTTGCGCGGGCAGGTATTGAGCGCGAGCACGCCGACCGGGATGTCGGCGACCTCGACCGAGTCGCGGATGCAGCCGTAGATGACCAGCCCGGCCCAGCCGTTTTCCTCGGCCAGGCCCGCGACGTTGTCGCCCATGAGCGCGCACCAGGTGGACCCGCCGCCGTCGACGACGAGCACGCGACCCTCGCCCGGCTCGCGCAGCTTCTTTTTGACCATTACGTTGTCTTCGAAGACCTTCACGACCACGATTTCGCCGTGGAAGATCTCGCGCCCGCCGTAGCTGTTGAAGATCGGGTCTGCGACCTGCAACTCGTCGCCGTGGTCGTCCCAGATATCTGCGGTTTGGAATTTCATCGTCTGTCCTCGTCCAGAAGTCATCAATCGATCGATAAATCGCGCCGAACAGGCACGGAATAGGCGTCTTCGAGGGTCTCGACGGCCTCGCGCACCGCGTCGTCATCCCGATCGGGGGTGCGGATGCGCACGACCGCGTAGAGATCGCCGCGCTGAGTGCCGGTGCGAATGCCGAGGCCCTCGAGCCGGAGTCGCCGGCCGGAGTCGACCCCGCTCGGCGTGGTCACGTCGAAGTCGCCGTGGGGCGTCGGAAGCCGGACTTTTGCGCCTTTGATCGCCTCGGCCATCGTGATCGGTAGGTCGATGAGCAGGTCCAGACCGTCGCGGCTGAGCAACGGGTGCGGCTCGACCTCCACGGTCACCAGCAGATCGCCCGAGCGCCCGTCGATGCCGGGAGCGGGCGCGCCGCGAGCCTCGAAGCGCAGCGTTTGCCCGTCCTCGATGCCCGGCGGAATTTCGATCTCGAATGAGCGGCCCGGCAGTGTGACGTTGCGGGTCGCGCCGCGCACTGCGGTCACGAAGTCGATGGTGACGCTGGCGCTCAGGTCGGTGCCGTCGCCGATGGACGTATCGAAGCCCCCGAAGTCCTGCATGTGGCTTGTGTCCATGGGGCTGCGGCCGTCGAAGACGTCGGCGAAGATGCTGCCCATGTCCTCGTCGAAGCCCTCCGAGTCCTGCCCATACCCGCCTCGCGGCGAGTGCTGGCCGGCATAGCCGCCTTCGTCGTATTTCGAGCGGCGCTCGGGGTCGCTGAGCACCTTGAAGGCCGCCAGGATACGCTTGAAGCGCTCCTCGGCGTCGGGTGCGGGGTTGACGTCGGGGTGATACTGCTTGGCGAGCCGGCGGAATGCCGACTTGATGGTGCGGGCGTCGGAGTCGGGGTCGACGCCCAGAATGTCGTAGAGGCTGCGTTTCAAACCACTACTCGAATTTGGGCTGGACCCAGCCTTTGCCGAGGTTTTCTCGGTTCTGGCCCTGGCGGCCGATCGACCAGCCCGGTGCGGGCTTGGTGTCGTCGGGGTCCGGCGGGGTCGAGCGCTGAGCTTTCTGATGCAGCGGGACGCCGTAGGCGGTGCCGCCGAGCGGGATGCCGACGCCCTCGGGGACGTAGCCGAGCTCACCGAGCATCGAGGCCTGGTCGGTCCCCATCTTGTCGGTGGCGCGGCCGAGCTCGGCGATCCACTCCTGCATCTGCGCGACCTGTTCTTTTATTTCGTCGAATACCGCGGCGTCGGTGTCACCAGCAGCCCCGGGCGCCATGAGCAGGTCGCCGTTTCTGAACATCTTCGTGAGCAGCGTGAAGCCGCGAATGATGACGTCGCGGGTCTTCTGGCCCTTGCCGAGCGCCTCGTGGAGCTTGGGCTCAGTGCGGATCATGGCGATGGTGCGCAGGCTCTTGGCGGCGACGGTGACGGTGTGATCTTCGGCGTGGATGTGGCTGCCGAGGGCCTTTTCTAGCAGCGCTCCGTCGTCGAGAGCCTTCTTGAGCAAGAAGCGGGTAGTCTGGTGCCACATCTCGACCTCGTCGGCCGAAGTATGCACGGAGTGTTCGACGATGCGGTCCTCGCCGCCTTCCTCGAGCTTGCGATCGATGAGGTCCTGGCCCTTCTCGGCCAGCTCTGCACCCTCTTTGATCTTGGCCTTGCCGAAGCCGGCCTTGGCCAGCGCATCGGCAATGCTGGAGTGCTGTTCGCAGGCCTCGGTGGCCAGAAATACGTGTCCGAGCAGGTGAAAATACGGCGCGGGCATGCTCTACCTCGAAAGGTCGCCAGAAATACTTGAATTTGGGTGTGAACCCGACCGGGTTCCGCGTCGCGGGACCATAACTTAGCGGCGCAGCGCGGGCAAGCGGCGCGCTCGCGATAGGGCATAGGTTTGCGCTCGCGCCTGGCGGCGCTCACGCAGGTCATAGGTTGGGCTCGCGCCGTCGGCGCTCGCAGTGATTGCGCGATTCAGTGATTGAGTGATTTGCAGCCAATGACCTTCTCACCCAGTCACCCAGTCACCCAGTCCCCCACTCCCCCCTTATCAAGCCGCTCATCCCATCCGCATACTGATATCCGCCGCGCGCACCGAGTGCGTAAGTGCGCCGGAGGAGACGTAGTCGAGGCCGATGTGAGCGATCTCGGGGAGGCGCTCGGCGGTGATGTTGCCGCTGGCCTCGATGGTGATGCGGTCGCCGGCGGCGTCGCGGATGATGTCGATGCACTCGATCATCTCGTCGGTCGACATGTTGTCGAGCATGATGATGTCGGCGTCGGCCTCGATGGCCGCGCGGACCTCGTCGAGCGTGGTCGTCTCGACCTCGATCTTGAGGGTCAGCGGAGCGCGTTCGCGGGCCCGCTCGACCGCCACGGCGATGCTGCCGGCCGCGGCGATGTGGTTGTCCTTGATCATGACGCCGCCCGACAGGTTGAAGCGGTGGTTCGAGCCGCCGCCGCAGCGCACCGCGTATTTGTCGAGCTCGCGGTATCCCGGCAGCGTCTTGCGGGTATCGACGATCCGGGTGTCGCTGTCGGCGAGCGCGTTGGCGTAGCCGCGGGTGGCGGTCGCGATGCCGCACATGCGCTGCAAGAAGTTCAGGGCGATGCGCTCTCCGCGCAGCAGCGATATCTTCGGGCCCGTCACCGTGCCCAGCTGGTCGCCGAGCTCGAGCTGGTCGCCGTCGGAGACCTCGAAGTTCGTGTCGACGGAGGCGTCCACGCGGTCGTATACGGCCTCGACCATCGCCAGCCCGGCCACGGTCAGCGGTTCTTTGGCGACCAGGCGCGCCTCCGTCTCATTTGCCTCGAAGAATACCGCCGAGGCGACGTCGAAGCCGACCTCGTCCTCGTCGATGGCCATGTCGATCAGGCGCTGGATGCGCGGGCTAATAAACAACATGCGTACTCCCTAAGGTCTGAAGCATGCGCGCTGCGCCCAAGATGGGCGCAGCACAAAGTGTGTGTCGAATCCTGTGTCATGCGGCCATCTTGGCCGCATGCTCGCTGCGCCCAAGATGGGCGCAGCACGTCAAATATTCGTGAAGATCCGCTCCGGATCTACCCCCAGCCCCACCAGCTTCGTGATGATCATCTCCATCATGATCGGAGCTCCGCTGACGAAGATGTAGGCGTGGTCGAGGTTCGGGTCGTCATCGTCGAAGGCGTGTTGGACGTAGCGGTAGCCTTTCTCGGGGTGCGGAGTCTCTTCGATCGCGCGGAACAGCCGTACGCCGGATGTTCGCCAGTCCGGAAACTCCCGCATGTACGCGAAGTCTTCCTCGGCGACCTCGCCGTAATACAGGGCGAGGGCATCGGGGGCGCCCTCGCGCCGCTGGGCCCAGTACTGGATCACCGGGCGCATGCTGGCGATCCCGCTGCCGGTCGTAAACATCAAAATGTGGTGGCCAGCGAGGTCTGCGCTGGGATATCCGCTGCCCTCGGCCGGGCTGAGTACGACGTCCTCACCGGCCTCGAGTTGGTCGACGGCCTCGCCGAGGTCGCCGTCGTCGTCGATGAGGAATTCCCAGTATGAATCACCGGTATCGGGGGCGTTCGCGATGACCAGAAAGCGCGGGTCTAGCCCTCCGTATTGGAAGGTCACGTACTGTCCCGGTCGCGTGTAGCTCTGGAGGTACTCCGGGTCGTCGACCTCGACGCGCAAGCCGAGGTAGGTGTGACTTTCACGCCAGATCTCGAGGACCCGGAAGGGTTGTCGCCTGCGCTCGGCTTCGGGCACTCGCGCCGGCATTTCGTTGGCCGTCGCAGCCGCGTATTTGAGGATCTCGTCGTTATTCAACGGGTCACCGTTCGTCGAACGAATCTTGGGGTCAGCTTTACGCGTTTGGATCTCGTTGATCAACAGCGCAACATCGAGTCGTCTTGTCACTTGTGTGACCTTCACTATGGTAGGGATGCGTATACGCTCATTGTCACAGGGCCGATAAACTCCCGGATAGGCCGCACGGTATCTGGCCACGCGGTCGTACGGAGAGACCACCACCAAGGGATAGATGCGATGAACATTCTGATAGGCACGGATATGTCGGACGAGGCGCTGGTCGCCTCGCGCTGGGGCTTCGAGTTCGCGCGCCGCGCGACACAGCAGGGAGAGGACGTCGAGCTGCACGTCGGACACGTCACGGGGGCCTGGTATCCACAGGTCGGAACAGAAGGCCTGCTCGACGACCAGGACTCGCGAGTCAAGCTCGAGAATCAGGTCCAGGCGTGGATCGCCGAAAACCACGACGACCCGCCCGAGTACGAGCTCGTGCTCGCGGAAGGACGCTCCTGGGAGCAGCTCCGCGAGATGGTCGAGGAACTCGACGCCGACTGGTTGGTGACCGGCATGAGCGGCCAGGGCGCGATTGCGCGGATGGTCGTGGGCTCGACGACCCACAAGCTCGCACACGATCCTCCCTGTACGATGAGTATCATCCACGAGAAAGGCTTCGACTGGGACGGCGACCTGCAGTTCGTCGCCGGCGTCGACTTCTCGGAGACCAGCAAGAAGTCCCTCGAGCTCGCGATCGTGATGTCTGAGCGCTTCGGCGCGAGGCTGCATATCATGCACGTGGTCTACCCACCGGGCCCCGTGGCCCTGCCCGACGGGTTCGTCGGATACTCCGGCGGCGAGTATCAGCAACTCGAGTCGGTCAAGCGCCGCGCCGAGGAGGATATGAAGCGGCTGCTCGATGACTTCGAGCCGCTGCTCGAGCGCGTGGACTGGACGAGCGAGGTCATCACCGGGTATCCCACGCGGGAGCTTGTCGCCTACGCAGAAGACCAGGACACCGACGCTATCTTCATGGGTACGGTCGGTCGAAGTGGTCTCGACGACTTCATCCTCGGCAGCGTGGCGAGCGGCGTGGTCAAGAATATGTCCAGCTCGGTCTTTCTGACTCCGCCGGTACAACCCGAGATGTAAGATCGGAGCGCGGCGCTTCGCCGCGTCCGGTGGAAGTACCATGACAGACAAGATGTACGAGGAGCGGCCGACCAGTTGGCGCTCGGCCTGGGGAAGCGCCGTCGAGGTCGCCGACGGCCTCTGGCGGATCCGGCTCGCGAACCCGCGCGGCACACTGCAGGTCAATACCTACGTGCACCGCGGGGACGGTGAATTGGTGGTGATCGACCCCGGCTGGCCCTGGACCGTCGACGCGCTCGAGGCCGCGCTCACTGAATTGAATGTCGGTGAGGGTAGCAGCGATGCCCTGCACGACGTCGACCGCTGGCTCTACACCCACGCACATATCGACCACATGGGCGGTGCCGCGCTGTTGCAGGAACGCAGCGACGCGCCGCACCTGGTCTGGAGGCCGCTCGAGCCGAAGCTGCCCGAGTGGCACGCCTTTCAGGACGAGGTCGCCGACTGGAGCGACTGGCTGCGCGAGACGTTCGTCGGCGAGGTGCGCGCGTCGATGCTCGAGCAGCATGCCGCCGAGAGCAGCATGTTGAGCGAGGCCGGCCCGATGTCGGTCGAGCGCGCGGAGTTTTTCGAGCTCGAGGACACCCTCGAAGTCGGCTCGATGCGCCTGGAGGTCGTCGACGCCCGCGGCCACGATCCCTATCACGTGGCGTTCTTCGAGCCCGAGCGCGGCTGGCTGTTCAGCGGTGACGTCGTCATCGCGGCCCCCACGCCGATCCTGCGCTCCATGAACGACGACCTGAGTGCCTACCGCGACTCGCTCGCCCGCTTGCGATCCCTGGATGCTGAGTTGTTGCTACCCGGCCACGGACTCCACCGCCAAGGCGATCTTTCCAACACATTCGACCGCTCGCGCGCGTTCCTCGACGAGTTCCGCACGGGGGTCCTCGGCGAGTTGAGCGACGCTGACGAGCCGCTGTCCGTCCACGAGATCGGACTCGCGATGAGCTACACCGGAGAGCCGCTGCAGCCGCGCGATCGCTGGTGGGTGCACCTCGGGCTCATCGACACGCACCTGCGAGAGTTGGCGAGCGCGGGCGATGTCACGATGGTCGATGGCGAGCCGCCGCGCTTCGCGCCTGGCGGCGCTCGCAGAGGTTAAGAGGTTTCGCTCGCGCCTTTGGCGCTCGCTAGAGGTTAAGCGGTTGCGCTTGCGCCTGGCGGCGCTGCGCGAGAGGTTAAGAGGTTTCGCTCGCGCCTTTGGCGCTCGCTAGAGGTTAAGCGGTTACATATGCGTGGGGAGTTGCGTGAATGGAACCGCTGACCGCTGACCGCTGACCGCTAACCGCTAACCGCTGACCGCTAACCGCTGAACCGCTAACCGCTGAACCGCTGACCGCTAACCGCTAACCGCTGACCGCTAACCGCTGACCGCTAACCGCTGATTTGCGGCGCCAACCAGAAGTGCGCTAGAGTACGCGTATCATTCCTTCGCGCTGACAGCAGAGAGTACCATGGGGCGAGACAACGAATCTGATTCGAAGAGCTCGAAGTCAACAGGTATGCGGAGCGCCGGAAGCCGCTTCGTGCGTCGATTGATCCCGACCGTGGCCGCGGCCAGCCTGTCGTTTACCGGTTGCTTGCCGCAGGGCGGCGGAAACAACGGCGGAGGCAGCAGCGACGGCGGCGGTATCGACCTCGGCTCGAGCAACAACGGTGGAGGGGGCGACGTGACCTTCAACGACGACGGTCAGATCTCGCAACTCGAGCTCCAGAGCTTCTGTCAGTTCCTGCAGGACTGCGACCCGGAGAATTTCCAGCAGTCCTACGGCGCTACAGTTCAGGAGTGCGTCGAGTATCTCGAGACGAATATCGAATACTACTCCGAGTACTACGCACAGTACGCCGAAAACCCCACCGAATGCGTCAACGAATGGTACGCGTTCGGGGAGTGTCAGCTAAGCCGGGCCTATTGCTCGAATGGTGAGGTGAGTATCGATTACTCCGAGCCGAGTTGCTACGAGCTGCACGATTATTACTCGGTTTGCTACGAGTGATCGTCGGGGTCGCGATGAATCATCGCTTCGAGGGCGTCGGGGTGTAGTGCATCGGGTTGGCGGCGGCGTTTGCGGCGGCGCTTGATATGGTCGCGCATCACCCGCTTGCGGTCTTCCTCGATCACCGGCACCAACTCCTGGTGCGTCTCGTTCATCTTCTCTAAAAATGCGTTCGACATCGGCTCGCTCGACTGGACGATGGCGTAGAGTTCGTCGAAGACGTCCTCGAATTCGTGGCTGCGCTCGATTCGGTCCCGGTTTTGCGTGCGCGTCTCCGGCGACACCGCCGCAATCCCCGCGTCGATATCCTCGGCGCCCAGCCACTCGAGAATAGGGGGAAGCACGTCGTCGGCCTCCTCGACCACTCGCTCGTACGTCGTCAGGTAGGCTGGGTACTTGCGCGTGACGATGTTGCGAATCAGGGCGAAGTTCTCGAGCCACCACTCCAGGACCGGGTCGAGTCGCTCGGGCGGCCCACCTTCGCGACCGCGCTCCTCGGCGGCCTCGTCCTCCATCTCGCGCATCCGCTCGATCGACGCGGTGTACTCACGCCAGTGGCGCATGGTCCCGATGACGCGATCGATGTAGGCCAGATCGGTTCGACACAGCCCCGGGATGAAGATCTTGACCGCCACGTTCGTCGTCCGATTCGGCGCCAGGTAGTGGCCGTTTTGCGGGTGCGGATTGGTCGCGTAGAAGACGCCGCGCCGCAGCGGCGATTCGTAAAACCCGTGTGGATTCGCCTCGTGCAGCGTCTCGCCCCAGTTCTTTGGGAACGCCTCGCCGATAAGTTGCAGGCCACTCTCTTTGAGGATCTGCATCCACATCGAGGTGCCCGAGCGTTTGGTGCCTGTGACGATGAGCATGGGTAGTTGGTGGTTGGTAGTTGGTGGTTGGTAGTTGGTAGTTGGTAGTGGCGACTCTATCAACACGAGCGAGCGCAACGCGACCGCTGCGCAAGAGGTTGAGCGGTTTCGCTCGCGCCTGGCGGCGCTCGCTAGAGGTTAAGCGGTTACGTATGCGTGGGGAGTTGTGTGAACGTAACCGCTAACCGCTCAACCTCGCGGCGTGCGGGTGAGCTCCCAGACCGCAACTACGGCGATGATGCCAAACTCGACGGCCACCGCCCAGTCTGGCACCTGCCAGGAGCCGCCGGTGCGTGCCTGCGCCCAGCCCAGGTAGGCGAAGAGCACGGCGTTGCTGAAGATCAGGGCCGTCGGTGAGCCGACGTGGCCGATGTCGAGGCGCGAGTCGCCGGCGTGCACGCGGAGCAGCGCGGCGAGCGGGACCAGCCACGCGACGTACCAGGGGTGGACGACCGGCGCGACGAAGAATAGCGTGCCCAGCACCACGAGCGTGCCGCGAATGGGATCGCGCACCACGATGATGGACCACAGCAAGGCCAGCCCGACGATGATGGCGGCCCAGAACTTCGCGATTTGCTGGGCGATCTGGTCGGCGGCGAAGCTCGTGGCTGGAATCTCGCGGCCCTGCCAGGTTTTCGTCCAGCCCATGTCCTCGAAGAACTCGTCGTGTTGCTCGTAGCGGTAGATGACCTTGTCGTCCTCGCGCTCGGCGTGCGGGTGCGTGGCGACGTCGACCGAGCGCAAGTCGTCGAGCGCAACGGTATACGCCGCGCGAAACGGCCCGTCGTTACCTCGCCAGGCGCTCGCATACGTATTGAAGCCGCTAAACAACTGCTCTCCGGCGCTCATAAAAGGCAGGTAGGTCGCGAAGACGACGAGCGGCACGACCGCGATCAGGATGGCGCGGCGTGTCAGCGAGCGCGCGCCGAATAGCGGTGTGTCCCTATCGGCGATCGCGACCATCAGAGGCAGCGCGGCGAGGCTCAAGAACTTCGCGGCCACGCTCAGGCCCAGCAGCACGGCGGCGCCCACGGCGGCCTTCCATCCGTGTCCACGCGTCCAGACAACCAACGCCACCGCCATCGGCGTCCAGGCGAGCACGTCGACATGCCCGCTCCACGCGACCTCGACCATCACCAGCGGGTTGAGCGCGTAGATCACGAAGATATCGCGCACGAGAGTCCATCGCTCCTGGCGGCGACCGAACCACCACCATGCGGCCCCCAGACCCGCACCCTCTGCGGCCAGCAGCAGCAGCTTCAAAAGCGCGGTACCGCCGCCGAGTAGCCCGTTGACCCCGAACAGCATCTGGGCGAGCGGCGGATAGATCGTCGGGATGTCGGGGTGGTTGATGTGGGGCCAGATGGCCGAATCACGCAGGTGCGCCAGCGCATCTGCCGACGGAGCGTGCACAAATGGGTTCGTCCCGGAGGCCCAGACGCGGCCGTCCCAGACGTACCGAAATAGATCGTCGCTCAGAAGCGGCTCGGCGAATGCGAGCGCGAGCCGTACGACGACGGCCGCGGCGAGGATGTGCGGGAGTTCGAGTTTGTCGCGTCGGCCCAGCAGGTAGAACCAGGGCGGGAACAGCGCCGCATATCCTCCGAGCACCCACCAGGGCGACACGTTGGCGCCGCTGAATGCGAGGGCGATTGTCGCGGCAGCGAGCAGTCCGAGGGCGGTTTTCGGTCCATCAAGGCTCACGCTACTCCGCCATTTGCTCGGTCACCGGCTCGGCCTCGAGGCTCGGTGGCTGCCGTCGACTGCTGAACATCTGGTAGACGCTCAGGAGCGCGACATAGAAGAAGCCGAATTGGAAGAGCACCAGAAACGGGACGGCGAAGACGCTGTGGGCGGTGCTGTAGATGACGTAGCCGATCGCGAAGGTAAACCACGCGCCGAGCGCGAACTCGATCACCGGCAGCACCGTCGATTTCTTGATGTACAGCTTAGACGTCCATGACTCACCGGCCTTCTGCACCGCGTATTTCGGCGTGCGCACGAACGGCGACTGGTGGCCGACCATCGCCTCCAATACGGCCTTGGCGTTGTTGACCGACACGCCGATCCCCAGGCCGAGCACCGCCGGGATCATGCGGAACGTCTCCCAGGCGCCCCGGCCGATCTCGCGCTGAGAGACCCAGTAGAAGTAGCAGATCGAAAACGTGGCGCTCAAGAAGATGGGCAGGTCGAGAAATAGCGCTTCGTACCACCCCTGCTGGACGCGGATGATGGTCGCGATCGGCATCAGCACCGCCAGCATGACCATCAGCACGTACGCGAAGTTCGAGGTGAGGTGGTGGAAGGCCTCGTGTTTGATCTTCCAGCTCACGTCGCTCCGCATGATGCGCGGCAGCAACTTGAGCGCGGTCTGAATCGAGCCCTTCGCCCAGCGGTGCTGCTGGGAGCGGAAGGCGTTCATCTCGACCGGGATCTCGCTGGGGGCGGTGATATTCTTGAGGAAGACGAACTCCCAGCCCTCGAGCTGGGCGCGGTAAGACAGGTCGAGGTCCTCGGTGAGCGTGTCGTGCTCCCAGCCGCCGGCGTCGTGGATCGTCTGCTTGCGCCAGATGCCCGCCGTGCCGTTGAAGTTGAAGAAGCGGCCCGATCGGTTGCGCGCGGCGTGCTCGAGCACGAAGTGGCCGTCGAGCAGGATGGCTTGAGCGCGTGTGAGCAGGCTGTATTCGCGGTTGATATGCTCCCAGCGCGCCTGGACCATCCCGATGCCTGGATCGGTGAAGTGATGGACGGTGTCGCGCAGAAATTGCGGGTCGGGCACGAAGTCGGCGTCGAAGACCGCGACGAATTCGCCCTTGGCGACCGCCATCCCCTCCTCGAGCGCACCCGCTTTGTAGCCGGTGCGATCTTCACGGTGGAGCAGCACGATGTCGAAGCCCTCCTCCCGCATTTCTTCGACGAGCCCGGCCGCGATGTCGGTGGTGTCGTCGGTCGAGTCGTCCAGGACCTGAATCTCGAGCCGGTCTCTCGGGTAGTCGAGCCGGCAGACCGCGCGGATCAGCCGCTCGACGACGTAGCGCTCGTTGAAGAGCGGGAGCTGGACCGTGACCTGTGGGAGCTCCTCTTCGTCGAAGCGCTCCATCGGCTCAGGGTCGTCCCCAGAGGCGTATTTCTTGTACAGGTTGACGATCACGTAGCGGTGCGAGCCGTAGAACGACAGCACCAACAAGATGCCGAAGTACAGCGACAGGACGATGATCTGTAGTGAGCTGAGGTCTTCAAAGTGAAACATGACCTGTGCACGTCTTTCAAAAAGTCGTCGTCATCTCGGTGGGCCGCGTCGATCGCGCCTCACCGGGGGCGCTGTCACGCGCGCATCCCAACTGATGACAGATTGTTAGAAGTTTGCAAACTGTGGGCACACCATCTATTGAATTTATTCTGCTCTCGAGGGGGTGTTCGATCGCCGTAGTCAGGCCGAACGCTCCGAAAACACGATTGCGCCGCGCAGTGTAGGGAATCGATGTCCACGAGTGAAACCTCCTCGCCTGAGGAATCCAAACCGTCCGTTGGGACCATGCTGCGCGGTATTTTATCTACGCTGCGGCCGCACCAGTGGGTCAAGAACCTCTTCGTGCTCGCGCCGCTGTTTTTCTCGAAGACCTTCCTCATTCCAACCAAGCTCATCGAAGGGCTGTCCGCCGCGCTGCTATTCTGTCTGGCGGCTGGGACGGTGTATTTATTCAACGATATCCTCGATATCGAGAAGGACCGGAATCACCCGGTCAAGAAGAACCGGCCGATCCCCAGTGGTGATCTGCCCATCAATGTGGCCTGGGCGAGCGCGTTCATCATCGGTGGCATCGCCATCGGGGGTTCGTTCGTGCTGGGCACCTGGACCGGCGCGGTCGTGACGGGATACCTCGTCATGAACCTGGCATATTCGACACGCCTCAAGGACGTTGCGTTCCTCGATGTGAGCATCATCGCCACGGGCTTTGTGTTGCGCGTGCTCGCCGGGGCGTTTGCCATCGACGTCTTTATTTCCGAGTGGCTCATCGCGTGTACCTTCTTCCTGGCGCTGTATCTCGGCCTCGGCAAGCGAGACCACGAGTTGCGACTGTATCTGGCCGGTGACGTCCAGAAATCCCGGAAGGTGCTGGAGCGGTATCGCGCCGAGCACCTCGACTTCGGGGTCTTGTTCGTCGCCGGGCTGACGATTGCGGTGTACACGATCTACACGCTGACCGCCGCGCTTCCCGAGCAGCCGCTTCGAAGCCAGCACACACCGTTTTCGTCACCATGGCTGCCGCTGACGATCCCATTCGCCGTCTTCGGCATCACGCGCTTCTACCAACTCATCAACAAAGAAGTGCCGGAGAGCCCGACGGACCTCATCCTCGAGGACCCGCCTTTCATCGTGAACCTCGGCCTGTGGGGCATCACGATGTTAGTCATCGCGTTCGGCCCGGCCGGAACAGAGCTGCTCGCTTCGTAAGAGCAGACGCGGATTGTCGTTCGGGGGTTTCAGAAAAGATAGGCGAGTCGTGACTACTCACTACTCACTACTCACCGCCGGCCGCTCGCCGTCAGCCGACTCGGTCGGGCTGTCCGGCGAGGAAGACTCGCTCAGGGAGCCGGCGCGGTCGACCATATTCGACTCGCTCTGCTCGGCCAGCGAGGTTTCGTCTTTGTCTCGAAACGGCAAGTTGAGCCCGTCGATGTCCTCGTCCTCGGACACCAGACCGAGGCGCTGCGCCCGATTGTACCACTGTTGGCGGGCCAGGACCTGCATGTCCTGGATGACGTCGACCTCGTCGACGATCTCGAGGCCCAGCAGCGTCTCGACGAGGTCTTCCATCGTGACGATGCCGGCCATGCCGCCGTATTCATCGACGACGAGCGCGAGGTGCTCCTGGGTCTCGATGAGCCGCTCGAACAGCTCACGCAACGATAGCAACTCGGGGACGACCAGCACGTCGCGCTTGAGGTCCTTGAGCTGGACCTCGTCGCGGTCGTTGGCCAACTCCAGGAGCATGTCGTGCTTGAGGACGTAGCCGGTGATGTCGTCACGGTTTTCACCGAAGACCGGGATTCGCGAGAACCGCGGGTTGGGCCGGTCGGTGAAGAAGTCCAGGACCTTCGTCTTCTCGTTGACCGCCAGGACGACCGTGCGTGGGGTCATGATGTCTTTGACGCGCAGCGACTTGAAGCGCAACAGGTTGCGAAGTACCCGGGATTCTTCCTCCTCGATGACGCCCTCGCGGGTGCCGAGGTCGGCGAGCGCGGTAAATTCCTCGCGGCTGACCGTGTGCGAGACTTTTTGGCCGCCCGAGATCAGCCGCGTGATGCTCTTCGACATGACGACCAGCGGGTACATCAAGAGGATAAGCGGACCCATGATGCGCGCGGACAAGGGGGCCAGCCGTCGCCAGAAGGTCGCGCCGATGGTCTTGGGGATGATCTCCGAGAAGACCAGGATCGCCAGCGTGAGCAGCGCCGAGAAGATGCCAACGCCGGTGTCGTTGAAGACCACGGCAGCCTGAGCACCCGCGCCGGTGGCGCCGACGGTGTGGGCGATCGTATTGAGGCTGAGGATGGAGGCGAGTGGGCGGTCGATGTCGCGCTTGAGCTTGGCGAGGCGGTCGCCTGTCTTCTTATCTCGTTGCTGCAGTGCTGCAATATAGGACGGCGCCACGCTCAGCAGTACGGCCTCGAGTACCGAGCAGAGAAATGACACGCCCAGCGCTAACAGGACGTATAGAATCAGTAGTGTCATTGGCAGGTTAGGTTTGCACTGCTCGTGGAGCCTGAATGATCCGTCCCTCGTGGACGTCCTCCGCCGCACACAGCATGCGAAGGGGCGAGTCTTATCGCACCCGGGCCCTCGGATGTAAACGCGGATGCGGCCCGGTCAACGCCGGTATGTCGCCAGCTACTGCTCTCGCGTACCCACCAGTGTGACCGAGGTGAGGCAGAGCGTCAATTTGAGTCCAGGATCGACAAACTCGCCGGGCGGGGTGTTTCAAAAAACAAACGCGGGTCACTGGTCGGAGGGGCCGTGGGTGTGTGATCATTGAGCGCGCTCGTGTATCGTCCCAGTATGTGCAAAAGCTGGCGGCGTTGGGTAACTTTGGTATGGTACGAGCGATTGAAACAGCGCGACCCCGCTGGGGTCGGCGCGACGGGCGAAGTGATGATGGTGTGTAGGCCCGGATACATTGAACGAATCTCATGTAGGTGCCGTACGCGGCGCCTCACTCCATGGAATTAAACCGACAGCATCTCGAGGGAGGACGCGTCGTCCGGATCACGCCGAGCGGCGATCTGGATGTTCACACGACGAACGATCTCCACGAGGAGTTCGTGTCGCTGGGCAAGCAGAGTCAGGTCGAGGAGGTGATCCTCGACCTGGGCGAGGTCGACCGCTTCGACTCGGCGGCGATCGCGACGATCTCGCTGGCCGAAGACATGTTCCGAAACACCGGCCGAACGTTGGTCGGTGAGAATATGAGCGACTCCCAGCGCGAGGCGCTACAGCTGATGCCGGCTCACGGCGACGTCCCACCGCCCGAGACGGTCTCGGTGCTCGAGGCCGCCGGAGAGATGGCCGTCAACGGCTGGAATGAGCTCAAGCTGTACTACGAGACGCTCACGGACACGGTCGTCGCGACGATGGGCGTTTTCAAGGGGCGCCTGCCGCCTAAGGGTTCGGTCACCGAGCAATCGGTGGCGATCGGCGTGGATGCGTTCCCGATCATCGCCTTGCTGAGCTTCTTGCTGGGTCTGATCATGGCCTTCCAATCGGCGTATCAACTGCGTCAATTCGGCGCGAATATCTACGTCGCCAACCTCGTCGCGATCTCCACCGTGCGCGAGTTCGGCCCGATGATGACCGGCATCATGATCGCTGGTCGAAGTGGATCTGCGATCACCGCCGAGTTGTCGACGATGAAGGTCTCCGAGGAGATCGATGGCCTGCGGGTGATGGGCATCAACCCGAGCCGCTTTCTGGTGCTGCCCCGCATGATCGCCATCACGATCGTGCAGCCCGCGTTGACGCTGATGTCGGACTTCGTCGGGATCTTCGGCGGTTTCTTGATCGGCGTGATGTACCTGGACCTGTCTCCCGAGTCGTATATCAACCAGACGGTGGAATCTCTGGACCTCGGGGACCTGTTCAACGGTCTGTCCAAGAGCGTGGTCTTTGCCTGGATCATCGGAACGATTGCTACCTACGCGGGCATGAACGTACGCGGTGGCGCCAGCAACGTCGGCAAGGCCACCACCCGCGCCGTCGTCGCCAGTATTTTCAGCATCATCGTCGCCGACAGTATTTTCGCGATGTTCTCGACACTGACGTAGACAAGCTCATGGCAGACGCCCCATCACAAGACAGCCGGGAGGCCATCATCCAGTGTGAGAACCTGGTGGCGGGCTATGGCACCACCGCGATCCTCGAGGACATCAACCTCGATGTCTATCGCGGGGAGATCACCACGCTTTTGGGCGGGTCCGGGTCGGGTAAGTCGACGCTGATGAAGACGATGATCGGGCTGATCCCTCCGTTGGAGGGCAAGTGCACGGTCCTTGGTGAAGAGCTGTACGAGATGCCGCAAAAGGAGCGCGCGCGCTTCCTGAGCCACGTCGGCATGATGTTCCAGTACGGGGCCCTGCTGGGCTCGCGCACGATTCGCGAGAATATCGCGCTGCCGGTGACCCAGCACACCGAGCTGCCGGATTCGGTCATCGACGAGATGATCCGGATGCGGCTGTCGTTGGTGGGGCTCGACGGGCTCCAGAACCGGCTGCCGAGCGATATCTCCGGCGGCCAGCGCAAGCGAATCGCTCTGGCGCGGGCGACGATCATGGACCCGGACATCATCTTTGCCGACGAGCCGTCGGCCGGGCTGGACCCGGTCGTGGCGGCCGGCCTGGATGATTTGTTGCGACGCATGCAGCGACTCTTCAACATGACGATGGTGGTCGTCACCCACGAGCTGGAGAGCATCAAGATCCTCGCCGACCGCGTGGTGATGATTCACGATGGGGATATTCGGGCGACCGGCGACATCGAAACGCTCTCCGAGTCCGATGACCCGATCGTGCATGACTTTTTTCACAGAATCGCCCCCGATTATCTGGAAACCGGCGGCGAGAGCGTGCTCAGCATGCTCTCAAAGGCCGATTAACACGCGGAAGAACCTGTTCGTCAGGCTGCTTCTTTTACGAGCGACATCATGGCTACCAAGTCGCAAAAAGTTAAACTCGGCATCTTCCTCATCGCCTCGGTGGCGCTGTTTATCCTGAGCTTCCTGCTGCTCACCGGCATGGAGATGTGGGAAGATCAAGACCGCTACTACATCGAGTTCAAGGAGAGCGTCAGCGGCCTCGAGATCGGTGCGCCCGTCAAGCTCCGAGGGGTTGGGGTCGGCAGCGTCACCGAGATCAAGCTCGACCCCAAGAACGTCGAGATCGTCAAGGTCTTCATCACCGTCGAGAAGGACACGCCGATCAAGACCGATACCAAGGCGTTCATCAATATGCAGGGCATCACCGGCCTGAAGTTCATCGAGCTGGCCGAGGGCACGGGGGGCGCCGACCGCCTGCCACCGGGCAGCCGCATCGAAGCCGGGCAGACCGTCCTCGAGCAGCTGACGGGACGCGCCAGCGATATCGGGTTGAAGGTCGAGAAAGTCCTCAACAACGTCCTGTATATCACGCGGCCGGAGAACCGCCGCCGGGTCGACTCGATCCTGGCGAGCACGGACGAGTCGATGCAGAACCTCAATAAGCTCAGTGAGGACACGAGCCTGACGCTCCAGGAAGCACGTAAGATGGTCAAAGATAACCAGGAGCCGGTCAACGAGCTCCTCATCTCGCTGAACGAAAACTCGCGGCGAGCAAATACGATGATGGACGAGATCTCGGCGACCTCTGCGGAGACGCGCCAGACCATCGATGGGATGGAGCTGGCTCAGACCGTCGCCGGGGTGCGCGATACCAACGAGATGATCCAGGCGCGCCTGGAGTCGCTCGACGTCGGCCAGACGATGAAGCAGGTCGCCGGCGCGCTGGATACATTCCGTGTCTTGCTCACCGAGGCCACCGAGACCCTCAGCCAGAACCAGGACCAGTTGCGCGCCACGATGTACAACCTCCGGATGGCTTCGGAGAGCCTCAAGGAATTCAGCCGTTCGCTCGAATCGAAGCCTTCGCGTCTGATCTTCGACGAGGAGCAAACAGAGAGGAAGATGCCATGACGACCCGTTTGGCCGCTATTTTGACGCTTTCACTGCTGATCCTCGGCGCCTGCAGCAGCACGCCGACCATCCAGCGATATCAGGTCACCGTCGCCCCTCAAATCGAGGAGTCCCAGCGCGAGACCAACAACCTCGTGCTCGCCGTAGAGCCGTTTTCTGCCGATGTGGCCTACGATCAGGACCGCATTGTCTACCGAAGCAGTCCGTACAAGCTCGATTACTACCACTACCACCGCTGGGCGGCGTCGCCCGGGCTGATGCTCACCGACGCGATGCGCCAGGGGTATAGCAAGTCAGGGTACTTCAGCCTCGTGACCGTCGGCGGTGGCGCGCGTGCCGATGTCGTCCTGTCCGGACGGGTCACCGCTATCGAGGAGGTGGATGTCACCGAGAGAGAGTGGGTCGGTCGCGTCTTTATCGAGCTGCAGTTGCGCGACGCGAAGACCGGTGCGCTGGTCTGGTCGCAGGTCTACCGCGAGGAAGAAGCCGTCGAAGAGCGGGACCCCGAAGGTGTCACCCGCGCTATCAGCAAAGCGGTCACGCGCATCGTGCGCGATTCGACGCCCAAGATCGCGGAAGTGGCGCGGTCGGCCGCGAGTGGCGGGATGTAGCGTTGGGGGAGTGGGAGACTGGGAGATGTAGGGGAGTGGGGCATTGGTTGCCATACCCTCTCCCCCACATCTCCTACATCTCCCACTCCCCTACAAATCCGGAAGGTCCGACTCGCCGGTGACCTCGAAGCGAAGCAACTCGACCTGGTGGAGCAGGTAGACGGTGCGCAGGGAGAAGTCGCGGTCGTCGACGTTGGTGAGCATCTTCTCGAGGTTGGTGCCGCCGTCGAATCGATTGAGGATCGCCAATTCTCTGGCGGTCAACCCGAGGCGCTCCACATCGACGGGGGCCTGGTCGCGCTTGTAGATGGCGACGTGCTTGCGGTCTTCGTAGAACTCCTCGATCTGCTCGACGCTGATCTCCTCTCTGCACGCCTCCACGATGATCGAATACGCATCGACGCCCAGGGGATAGCCCATGGTGTCGGGCTCCTGGTTCTCGTAATAGCCGTAGTGACCGTCGGGCCAGGTGAAGACGTCGAGCAGCTTCTCGCGCATTTGCTCGGCGAGCAGCCGGAAAATTTCGTGGGCGGGGATGGCGCCGATGGCGACGAGCGCGTCGCCCAGTCGACCGCCCCATTCGCTGAGGCGAGCGAGGGCTTGCTCGAGTTGTCCCTGGCTGATCATGTCCTTCTTGATCAGGAAGGAGCCCAGCAACTCTTCCTGCTTATTCGAGTTGACGAGGATCGGCTCACCTTCGCGGAAGAAGACTGATTTTTCGACATCTCCTTCCTCGACGTGGAGGCGTCCGGTGGCGCGATTGCGGTGGAGTCTGGCGAGGATGCGCGCGAACGGAGCGTCGGAGAGGTTGCCCTTATAGCTGGCGTATTGCTCGCGCATTTCGCGGATGGCATCGGCGGCGATCTCGTCTTCCTGGTCGGGTGACGACTTCTCGTCGGGCTTGCTGTCGATGGCGTCGCTCGCCTGGTCGTCGGCAGTCGTCGAGGTGAGGCTCATGCCCATGCCGGCTCCACCGTCGAGCTCCATCGCCGAGCTGACCTCCTCGAGGGCGCTCATTGCGGCGCGGAGTTCTTCAGCGATGTATTGGCTTTCGTCTTCATCGATGGTCTCCAGGCCGTCGTCGTCGGGCGGCGCCATTTCGTCGCGCTGTTCGGCGAGCCCCTCGATGTCGTTCGGGGATTTCCACGGACCGCCGTCGACGGATATCAGATCGTCTTCGTCGATCCCGCCGTCTTCGACCAGGGTTACAAGTGTGTTGAAGTCCACGGGGCCGTAGATCAGTCCGTTCCTATCCCGGTAGCGGTACTCGTGATTCTCGGAGGAGGGTTGAGGGTTGGACGGGGCAGATTTGATGTCTTCGAGTGAGTCGTCCGGGGCGGCCTGCGACTTCGATTCCTCGCGCTCCTTGTGTTGTTGGCTGAGTTCGGCGTTGAACTTGTGCTCGTTGATGCCAGAGTGGAGCTCGGCGGATTCATCGGCCTCCGAGTCCGCGACCCCGAGGGGGCCCGGCATGGAGTCGTCTTCAGAGCCGGCACCGCCGCCCATCCTGGGGGGCGGTTCGATGACCGGCCTCACGGGCTCGTGCGCCTCTTCGGGGGATGCGCTCTCGGCGTCGCCCTGCTGAACGCTCCCCGGGTTCTCCTGTTGAGCGTCGCGCATATGCTGCTCGACGCGTCGAGGATCGGCGCGTCGCCGGGTCTCCTCTTTCTGGATCTCCTCGGCGAAGAGCCGCCGCATGAAGTTGGAGAGGTCGGTGCCGGTGACCTTGATGCTGTGTTGATAACAGAAGTCCACCAGCGCTTGATAGAACTCGCCGGAGGTTTGAAATCGTTCTTCGGGATGCTTGGTGAGGCCTCGGCGGACGATCTCGATCAGGTCGCGCGGCAGCGGCTCGGCCTTGCTGATGCGCTCATCGATGTCCGCGTCGCGCACCTGGAGCATGACTTCGAGGTCGGAGTTGCCCGTAAAGAGTCGGCTCATGCTCAGCGCCTCGAAGAAGACGATGGCCGCCGAGAAGACGTCGCTTCTGGAGTCGATCTCGTCACCCATGACCTGCTCGGGGCTCATATACCCGACCTTGCCCTTGAGCGTTCCGCTCTCGGTGAGGTTGCGCTGGATGGCCGCCTTGGCCACTCCAAAGTCGCCGACTTTCACGTCGCCGGCGTAGCTGATCATGATATTGGAGGGGCTGACATCGCGGTGGATGATGTCGAGGTCCTCGCCGTACGGGTTTTTGGCCCGGTGAGCGAAGTTGAGCCCCTTGAGCATCTCCATGGTCACGAAGAGGACCAGGTTGAGTGGGATCTTGATGTCGAGGTCGGCACAGGTGGCGAGCACCTCGAGCAAGTCCTTGCCCAGGACGTACTCCATCGCGATGTAGTACTGGTCGTCGATCTCACCCAGATCGAAGACCTGCACGATATTGGCGTGGTAGAGGCTGACGGCGATCTTGGCCTCGTTGATGAACATATCGACGAACTCGCTGTCGTCGACGAGGCTGGGCAGGATGAGCTTGAGGGCGAACTCCTTCTCGAAGCCGGCCGCCCCAAATGTCTTGGCACGAAAGATCTCGGCCATGCCCCCGGTGCCGATCTTGTCGAGCAGGACATATCGCCCGAACTTTGTGCCTTCGCCGATCCTATCGATCACCAGTAGAGCCTTCGCGCGTGAAATATCCAGCTGAGTTCTCGAGCGTTCGCGGGTGCGGGCAGGGAGCGGATCATCTGATGAGTCGTGGGTGACGAAGCGTCACCGCATCGAAATCTACCACCATCGTCGCCCAAAACGCGACGCATTCGAGATAAAACCTTAGCACGGAAGCGTCAAAAAAATCCAACCCTCAGACCGCCAAAGCGGCGAACATTGTCTACGTCTGTCGACCGATGGCACTGGAGGGTGCTCCCGACTTGGATAGGCTAGAATTCTGTTGCAACATGGAGCTAAGCGTGAAACCCTCTACGTCGCTAAAAAAACGGGCGGTAACTAGATGGTTGGGTTATGACGAAGCATCGCAGTCCCGATGAACGTGCCACGCAGATCCTCGAAGCCGCGAGGCGCTGCTTTATGCGCAAGGGCTATTTCGCCACGAAGATGGACGAAATAGCCAAGGAATCCGGTCTCTCCAAGGGAGGGATCTATTTTCATTTTGATTCCAAGCGCGACATCTTTCGGAGCCTGGTCGAGCTCGAATACGAGCGCGACATGGAGTTCATCGACGGAGTGATCAACGCCGATCGCGACATCACGTCGATGTTGGTCGAGCTCGGCGAGCACTTCATGCGGCAGTTTACCGAGACGGAGAAGCCCCGCTTCACGGCCATCATCGCCGAGATGGGGCTGCGGGACGAAGATATCCGGGACATGCTCTACGACCTGCAGAAGAGCTATATCGATCGGCTCGCGGAGGTCCTGCAGCGATCGATGGACGAGGGGCAGTTGCGCCAGGTCGACGCCCACGTGACCGCGTACTTGCTCAAATCGATTGTCGACGGGATTCAGGCCGGAATGGCCATCGGTGGGGACCCGCCCGATCTGGAGCGCCTGCTGACGACGGCGACCGAGATTCTGCTGGGCGGGCTGATTCGTGAAGAGGCCCTGGAGTCCTGAGGCGCGTCGCACGAAGACGAGCGCGCCTCCCGACGTCAGTCGGCCAACTCGCCTTCGCGACTTCGGTAGATAAACCACTGGACGGCGACGGCGGCCGCAGCGATTCCGGCGCCCACCAGAATCATGATGTCTCCGAGCGTGATAAAGACGCCCACGAGGACGACGGCGATCACGGCGCTGAGGCCGAGAAAAATACCTTGAATGACTTCTTGTCCCATCGGTCGTTCGTCTCCCTTTGATCGGTCTGGGATTCCTGAAAGCAGCCGCAACCTACACGACAATTCGGGTCGACGCAACGGCGTCGGGCCCGCCACACGCACACCGAGGAGCAGCGATGACGGATCACGACGCCCCCGCCGACTCTCGTTCGTCCGATGCACCGCGACCGACGCACGCGGTATCGACCCGGACCTTGCTCGAACACGCCGAGGAGGGTGTCTTGTCGACGCTCGACCACAGGTCGGGCCATCCGTACGGTTCGGTGGTCGAGTTGGCCGTGGGTCCGGACGGTGATCCGCTCTTGCTGCTCAGCGATCTCGCAGCGCATACCAAGAATTTCAAGGAGGACCCGAGGGCCTCGCTGTGCGTGACCGACCCGACCGCCGGGCCCCGGCCGCTGGCGCTGCAGCGCGCGACGTTGATCGGCACGATCGAGCATATGGAGGAGCCCGGTCAGTGGCGAGAGCGCTACCTCGAGGTTCACCCGAGCGCGCAGAACTACGTCGACTTCGGGGACTTCGCATTCTGGCGGCTGAGGGTCGAAAAAGTGCGCTATATCGGGGGTTTTGGTCGGATGAGTTGGTTCGACGCCGACGCGTTCCAGCAGGCAGAACCCGACCTCCTGGCCGACAGCGCGGTGGGGATCATCGAGCACATGAACGACGACCACGCCGATGCGCTCGTCGATTATGCGGTCGGCCTGGCCGGCCTCGAGGATGTCGACGCCGCGAAGATGGTCGGGATCGATCGCCTCGGCTTCGACCTGGAGGTCCAGACCGCCGACGGCCTCGAGCGCGTGCGCGTGGCGTTCGAGCCACCGATCGAAGAGGCCGATGAGGTGCGCCACCGTATGGTCGACCTTGTTCAGGAGGCGAGGGGAAGGTCATAGGTCATAGGTTTCGCTCGGGCCTGGAGGCCCTCGCGAGGTCATAGGTTCGTTCAGGCCTGCCGACCCTCGCGAGGTTAAGCGTTCGCGGCGCGTTCCGCACCAGAGGTTGAGCGGGGTAAAAGCGGCCGTAGACGATAACCTATTGACCTCGCGAGCGCCGCAGGCGCGAGCGAAACCTATGACCTACGTCGTGCGAAATTTGAAGGTGTGATACCCCTGTGCTACCGTGAGCGCGCATAGGACTTTACAGATTTCCACCTGCTTTTGAGGCAGCCATGTCGCGCCTTCAACGCAACATTCTCGGGCTGATGTTCGGCCTAATCGCCTTGTTGCTACTCGCCAGCTGCGGACGTACGTCATTGGGAGACCGGTGCGTGTCCGACGCCGACTGCGAGCCCGGCGCGATCTGCCTGGGCAATTACTGCTCCGAGCCGACCCAGTGCACCGACTCGCTCGACTGCCCGGAAGGTCAGCTCTGTGACGAGGGTGTCTGTCGGCCGGACGACTCCTGCGAGGTCGACGAGGACTGTGAAGACAGTGAGGTCTGCGTCGACGGGGCCTGTGAGCCCGATGACATCTGCGAGGTCGACGAAGAATGCGAGGGCGATGAGATCTGCCTGGACGGGACCTGCGTCGAACCCGATTGCACCGGGGACGCCGACTGTGATGTCGGCGAGGCCTGTATCGGCGGCGAGTGTGTTCCGCAGTGTGCCTGCGAGACCGATGCGGATTGCCCGCCCGGTTTCTTCTGCGAAAATTGCCAGTGCCTCCCGGAACAGGGTTGTGTCACCGATGATGACTGCCCCGATCAAAACGGACAATTCGGCGTCTGTGCCGAGGACGGCGAGTGTGAATTCGTCGACTGCCTCGGCGATGAGGACTGCGGCGAGAACGAGGTCTGCGCAGAAGGATTTTGTCGCTTCGAGCCAGAGTGTGACATCGACGAGGACTGCGAAGACGGCGAGCAATGCGTCGAGCCGGGTCTCTGCGAGGAGATCCCGCCACAGTGCCAGCTCGACGTCGACTGCCCCGACGGAACGATCTGCGTCGAGGACCAGTGCGTGGCTGGATGCCGCAACAATGCTGGATGCTCGGCTCCGCTGGTTTGCGAGGATAACCAGTGCGTCGCCGAGTGCCGCACCGCCGAGGATTGCCCCAACGAGGAGATCTGCGAGAGCAACCGCTGCGTCGTACCGCAGTGCGTGACCGACGAGGACTGCGGCCCCGGCGGCAGTTGCGTCAACGGCCAGTGCGAGTTCGAGACCTGTACCAACGACTCGGACTGCAGCAACGACGGAGATATCTGTGAGAATGGCATCTGCGTGCCCGGTGGCCCCCAATGCACCGATGCCGACGAGTGCATCGACGACGTGGACTGCCCGTCCGGAGACGTATGCACCGACCAGTGCGTCTGCGAGCCCGAACGTGAGTGTACCACCGACTTCGACTGTCCGGGCGGCGAGGTCTGCCTCGACGGGCAGTGCGTCGACCAGCCCGAGTGCACGTCCGATGGCGATTGCGCCCCCGACGAGGTCTGCCAGACCGGCCAGTGCGTGCCGTCGACCGGATGCGCCGATGACTCGGATTGCGGCACCGCCGAAGTCTGCCTGAATAACCGTTGCTTCTTCGTGGGTGACTGCCGCGTCGATGCTGACTGCCGCCCCGACGAGATCTGCAACTCGAGCTTTCGCTGCGAGCGCGTCGACCTCTGCACCGGCGTCCAATGCGGCCCCGACGAGGTCTGTGAGCGCGGCCAATGCGTGCCGGTCCAGTCCTGCACCACCGACGCGGATTGCCCCCCGGACCTGACGTGTCAGTCCGGCGAGTGCCGTCAGCCACCCGGCCAGTGCCAGATCGATGCGGATTGCCCGGCGGATGAGACCTGCCTTGACGGTAGCTGCGTGTTCACCGGGAATTGCCAGTCGGACAGCGATTGCCGACCCGGCGAGGTCTGCAACAATAACTTCTGTGAGGCGCAGGGCGGATGCAGCCGCGACAGCGACTGCCCCGCCGGCGAGGAATGTGAGCCGGTCTCCCGAACCTGCCAGCCCGCCGTCGAGTGTACCGCCGATGCCGACTGCCAGGCTGGATTCCAGTGCATCGGTGACCGATGCGTCGACGCGCGACAATGCACCGTGGACGCCGACTGCCCGCCCGGCGCGGTCTGCAACGGGTTTTTCTGTCAGCCCGCGCCCGAGTGTCAGGTCGACAGCGACTGCGCCACCGGTGAGCGCTGTGACCTCCAGAGCTGCGTGCCGCAGACCTGCTCGGCTGATGGCGACTGCCCTCCCAGCTGGCAGTGCCTGTCGGGCCGTTGTGCGCCACCGCTGCTGTGTCAGGACGACAGCCAGTGCCAGCTCCCCGGTCAGGAATGCATCAATAACGAGTGTCAGAACCCCGGCGGTTGCGCCGACGATTCGGAGTGCGGCGCCGGTCTGACATGCGTCAACGGAAGCTGCCTGCCGATTCCCCCCGCGCAATGCACCTCCGATGGGGACTGCCCCAGCGGCGAGATCTGCGAGTTCGGCTTCTGCATTCAGAATCCGGGCTGTCAGACAGACTCCGATTGCGGCGCGGGTGAGCGCTGCCTGAACTTCCAGTGCCAGTTCGTCGGTGAGTGCACCGACGATTCTCAGTGCGGACCGAATGAAATTTGTCAGAATCAGCAGTGCACCTCGACGACGGGTTGTCAGTCCGACGCGGATTGCGCCAACGATGAAGTCTGCGATAGCGCAACCGGCCAGTGTGTGGCGGCTCCGCAGTGCACCTCAGATGCGGATTGCCCGGATGGTTTCGAGTGCGACGCCGCCGGGAGTTGCCAGCCGATTCAGTCTCAGTGCTCGGTCGACTCCGATTGCGGGGCGAACGAGGTCTGTGATCGAGGCGTCTGCGTCCCGACGGGTAGCCAGTGCAATGTCGACAGCGATTGTCCGGCCGGCCGCGAATGCGTCGCCGGCGACTGCAAGATCACGCCCGAGTGTCGTCGCGATTCCGACTGCGCGAGCGGTGAGGTCTGCGACTTGTTCAGCGGCACCTGCATTGCGGAGACGAGCTGTACGACCGACGCAGATTGCCCCAGCGGTCAGGCATGCATCGGCGACACGTGCGCCGAGGTCACCGGCTGTCAGTCCGACTCGGACTGCCCGTCCGGCACCGAGTGTCGCAACAACGTCTGCCTGGCAAACGGTGACTGTGTCAGCGATGCGGATTGCGGCCCCAATGAGCGTTGCGATGCGCAGTTTTGCCAGCCGGTGAGCTGTACGTCTGACGCCGACTGTTCGAGCGGCTTCGACTGCGTCGCCGATCGCTGCATTTTCGGTCCCTTCTGTAGCTCGGACAACGACTGCCCAAGCCCGTCGACATGCATCAACAACGAGTGTCAGAACCCCGGCGGATGCACGCAGGACAGCGATTGCCCGTCCGGCCAGTCGTGCTACGCGGGGGCTTGCTACTCGATTCCGCCATCGGAATGTGACTTCGACTCCGATTGCGCGGGCGATCTGGTGTGCAACTTCGGCTTCTGCCGAGACGAGTCGCCGCCGCAGTCGTGCAATATCAACAGCGATTGCCCGAACAATGAGATCTGCATCGGCGGCACGTGCCAGGGCGGCACCGAGTGTCTGGCCGACAGCGACTGTACGTTCCCGGACGTCTGCCAGAATAACCAGTGCGTCACCCCGTAACCGCGAGGACGTCGCTGCAATAGCTTGTGCGGCCGTGACGACTCGTGTAACAACATGCGCCCTCCTGTGGTGGAATAGACCCCGCAGGAGGGCGTTTCCGTTGTGGAGCTCCCCGCCCCAACCCAAAAACCGGGCAACATTGTGAGTGAGAATCAGACAGAACAGGCAGGTCGCGTCGGCCACGACTTGCTGCGGCTGACCGAGACCTTCTACAGCATCCAGGGCGAGTCGTCGCAGGCAGGCCGGCCGTGCGTGTTCGTGCGGCTGTCGCGATGCAACCTGCGCTGCAACTGGTGCGATACCCCTTACTCATTCAAGGGCGGCGAGAAGCAGAGTATCGACCAGATCATGGGGACAGTTGCGGATTACGGCTGTAATCTGGTCGAGATCACCGGCGGTGAGCCGCTCTTGCAGCCGGGGGTGCACGATCTGATGACGCGGCTCTGTGACGAGGGATACGAGGTCATGATCGAGACATCGGGCTCACTCGATATCGAGCCCGTCGACGAGCGCGTGCGCATCATTATGGACTTGAAGGCGCCGGGCAGCGGTGAAGTCGACAAGAACCTCTACGAAAACCTGGAGCACCTGAAGGCCACGGATGAAGTCAAGATTGTCATCCTGGACCGTGAGGATTTCGACTGGGCGGTCCAGGTCCTCCGCGAGTACAGGCTCGCCGACCGCGCTGAGGTGATTTTCTCGCCGGTCCACGGGGAGTTGGAGCCGGGTGTGCTGTCACAGTGGATCATCGAGGAGCGGCTGCCGGTACGACTCGGAGTACAACTGCACAAATACCTCGGGATGGAGTAGATCGCGTCGGGGATGTCGGGGGCAAGAAATGAGAGAGGCGGGCCGCGATGGCCCGCCTCTCTGGCGTTCTTGCTCAATTCATCGATTCAGCCTCAAGCTTCGTCTTCTTCCTGGTACTCGTTGAGGAGGTCTACGCGCTGGCGCAGCTCCTTGCCGACCTTGAAGTGGATGGACTTCTTGGCCTCGACGAAGACCTCCTCGCCGGTGCGCGGGTTGCGACCCATGCGGGAGTCGTACTCGCGGATCGAGAAGCTACCGAAGCCACGCAGCTCGATCCGATTCTCGTCCAGGAGAGCGGTCTTCATCGCATCGAAGACAGAATCCACGACTTCTTGCGCGCGATTTTTGGGGATATCGATCCGGTCGGAGAGACGTTCGATAAGCTCGGACTTCGTCATGTGCTACTCGCTAGAAACTTGAATCATTCAAAGGACTTCCGGCGCATACGCCGTGCATATGAGCTGCTCGCCGCGAAGTAAATGATATCGCGCGCGCGATGTCAAGGTAGGTACGCGACCGAAGTGAGCGTCACTCGGTACCGATGTGTACGCGGAAGAGTTGCTGGCCCATGAAGATGTAGTCGCCCTTCTCGAGGTTGGTCTTCTCCCAGATTTTGATCCAGGTGCCGTTCGAGGAGTTGAGG
>JBNJFZ010000013.1:0-27190 GCA_051747295.1 Myxococcota bacterium | reverse complement strand
TGTACGCGGAAGAGTTGCTGGCCCATGAAGATGTAGTCGCCCTTCTCGAGGTTGGTCTTCTCCCAGATTTTGATCCAGGTGCCGTTCGAGGAGTTGAGGTCGACCAGGTAGCTCTGGCCATCCTCGCCGGTGAAGAGCTGGGCGTGCCGGCTCGACATGAACTTGTCGTGGGGGAAGATGATGTCGCCTTTTTCACGGCCGAGGACCGCGCCGGATTCGGGCAGGCAGTAGACGTTCTGGATGACGTTGCCGATACCGATCTGGAGGATTTTGTGGTTGCCACCGGGGGCGGGGCTGCCCATGTAGCGGGTGCCGTCGGAGGACTTGGTCTTCGGGGTGATCGATTGCTCGAAGCGCTCGAAGCGCAGCACCTGACGCCCCATCAAGAAGGTGTCGCCGGGGGTCATGCGCATTTCGTCGCGCAGCTTGAGAAAGGTGCCGTTGAGGCTGTAGAGGTCCTCGATGAACAGCTTGCCATCCTCGATATGCAGACGCGCGTGCTTCGGGCTGAGGAACGCGTCGGTCGGGAAGCGGGTATCGCCGTCGCGGCCGAGCGTCGTCTCGAGGTACTCCAGCGGGATGGAGATACCGTCGCTGCCGTCCTCGTTGATGGAGATGAGGTGGATGTCGTAGGGGTTTTCTTGCTTTGCAGCCTCGGAGGGAGGCGGCGGCTCGCGCTGGGGTTCGGCGGGGGCGACGCGCTGAGGACCGCCGGATGAGGCGGCGGTCTCGAGGCTGCCGCCACACTGGACGCAGTAGCGCATGCCGGGGGGATTGTCGGCATGGCACGACGGGCAGGTGACACCATCCTCTTGTTTGGGAGGCTTGGCGTCCATGCGCTGGGTGTCGGCGACTTCGTCGTCGACGATGCGATCGGTGTGGCTGGACGTCTCGTCGGTGGTCGCCGTCGAGTCGTCGAGTTGTTCGGATTGTTCCTCTTCGTCGAGCGCCTCCAGCAAGAAATTCTGGAGCTCGTCGTCCGATAGATCCGTGTCGTCGCCCTGCTCGTCGAGCGAGGGCGCGGAGTCGGCCGCGCCGAAGGCACGGGCCTGCGCGCTGGAGCGAAAACGCTTGGCGACCTGATTGACCGCCTCGTCGTCCTCGGAGAGGTCCGAGCTCAGATCCAGGTTGTCAGAGGCTGGGCTGCGAAAGCGGCCGCGCATCTTGATACCCGAATCCTCGTCGCCGGACTCTCCGTCGGCTTCGGAGTCCGAACCAGACAATGCCTGTGAAGCTAGCTTTCCCTCGTCCACGAAAGACCCTCCAGGAGCGGGACGTCAGACGGATGTGATTCACTATGAGTCGGACCCATTATCTGTGCGCTTCGAAAAGGGGCGGAAGGGCGCTCGCGCGAGTCCTTCACGGGGTGCCTGACGAAGCATGAAACGGGTCCAATTTCACCGATCGGCAATGTACCGCACGGGTACGACCAGTGCAAGATAACGGTACCGAGCGTCGGGCGGGCGTATGGACCCGCGGTCGAGACCAAGAAAGAAGAAAGCGCGCCGATCGCGGCGCGCTTTCTTCTGGTTCTTGCGGCGGTCTCTCAGACCGTGACGTCCTTGAGGCGCAGACCTTTGTCCTTCAGGAAGTTCATCAGGCCTTTCTTGGTCACGGTGCGAAGCGCGCGTGCCGAGAGCTTGACCTTGACCCAGCGATCTTGTTCGGGGACGAAGATGCGCTTGGTCTGAAGGTTGGGGTTCTGCCGCATCTTATTGCGGTTGTTGGCGTGCGAGACGGTGTTGCCAACTTTGGGCTTCTTACCGGTGAGGTTGCAACGTCGAGACATGGCGATCTCCCTGAGCTTCGAGTCTGCCCGCGCCTCGAGGGTCACGGGTACGCTAAATGCTGCACAGGCCGTGTGCCTGGCACGAAAATGTGGTCGGCGAGGGGCATTCGCACCCCGCGAGGACGCGGGACAGTGGCACTAAACCCGACGAGTGTCAAGGGATGAACGCCGCCTGGGCTCGCCTGGCTGAAGATCTGCACCTGAGCGCGAAGCGAGCGTGTCTCGCCCGCTGGTCCAAGACTATCGACTGTGTGATAATCACGGGGCACATCTTCGAGAGTGACACGTTATGAGTGAGGACATCGTACAGTCTGAGATTGCGCCGGTCGATGAGGGCCCGGTAGCTCGACCGACGGGAGACGTTCAGAGTGCGATTGTGTCCTGGTTGAGCCGCTCCGGTGGCGAGATTCAGGAGGATATCCGCGACCTCGACGGCGAGCAGCTCGCCACTCTCCTGCAGCAGGTCGGTGGGCTGGTTCGCCAGCAAGAGGCGAAAGTCGCCAGCATGCAAGAGATCGGCAGCGCGCTGGGTCAGACCATCCAGCTCGACGAGCTGCTCGCGTTGATCATGGAGCGCATCACCAAGTTGATGGACGCGGAGCGCTCCACGTTGTTTCTGGTCGACGAGGAGAACGACGAGCTCTGGAGCAAGGTCTCACAGGGCGTGCGCAACAAGGAAATCCGACTCAAGCGAGGGCAGGGCATCGCCGGCTGGGTCGCCATGACCGGCAAGAGCATCAACGTACGCGATGCCTACGGCGACCCGCGCTTCAACCCGGCCGTCGACGAAGAGACCGGCTTCAAGACCCGCAATATCCTGTGCCAGCCGGTGCGCAACCAGGAGGGGAAGATCATCGGGGTCGTCCAGGTACTCAACCGACACACCGGTGAGTTCACCGCCCAGGACGAGAACTTGCTCAGCGCCATCGCCAGCCAGACGGCGGTCGCCATCGAGAACAGCAAGCTCTACCTGTCGGTCATGCAGAAGAACTTCGAGCTCGGCCAGACCAAGGACAAGCTCGAGCGGAAGGTCGCCGAGCTCGACCTGCTCTACGACATCGAGCGCGAGGTCAACCTCGCGATGGACTTCGAGGAGCTGGTGCGCTCGATCACCGAGAAGACGCTCGAGCACATCTCGGCACACGCCTCGGCGTTGACGCTGCGCGAGGACGACCGCCTGCGGATGTACGTGTTGGCCGACCGCGTCGAGGGAGTCGATGCCCGCGAGTGGGACTTCTTCGTGCGCACGCTGCCCGGCAATCGCGGTATCGCTTCGCACGTGATGGACAGCGGCGAACCCTTCATCTGCAATGTCGGCACATGCGGCGAGGACATCGCCGAGGCTGCCAGCGAAGAGATCGGCATGACGGTGCGAAACGTCATCTGCGTCCCGCTGTTCGACGAGGGCGAGATTATCGGCGCGCTCGAGGTTATCAACGGAGACGGCGGCGACGATGACGACCAGGTCGGCTTCAGTCAGGACGACCGCAAGATCCTGACGCTCATCGCCGGCCAGATCGCCAGCACAGTCGCGGCCCGGCGGCACCGCCGCGAGCAGCAGAAAGCCGAGCGACTCGCTACCATCGGGCAGATGCTCTCCGGCGTGCTCCACGACCTCAAAAACCCCATCGCTGTGGTCTCCGGAAACGTCCAGCTGATGGTCCGCGCCGACGAACGCAGCAAGCGCGAAGAGTACGCCACGACCATCAAGCGCCAGTTC
Organism: Myxococcota bacterium; assembly: GCA_051747295.1. GTDB lineage: Bacteria > Myxococcota_A > Bradymonadia > Bradymonadales > Bradymonadaceae > JBNJFZ01. The sequence continues at coordinate 23,681 of JBNJFZ010000013.1, read as the reverse complement.
GAGCACCTCAACCAGATGACGCGTGAGTTGCTCGTCTTCGCGCGGGGCGAGTCGGATATCACGCTCGAGCGCGTCGAGCTCGACCACTTCATCGGCGAGGTCTTCGAGCTGCTCGAGCCGGAGCTCGACGACAGAGACGTCGTGCTCGACGTGAACCTCGAGTACGACGGCCCGCTCGAGATCGACCCCGGTAAGATGAAGCGCACGATCCTCAACCTGGCGCGAAACGCCGCCGACGCCATGGAAGACGGCGGGGTCTTCGGCATCCACGTCTACGAGGAAGACGGTGAGATCGTCATGGCGTTCTCGGACACCGGCGGCGGCATCCCGGTCGAGGTTCGAGCCACGCTCTTCGACACCTTCGTCACCGAAGGCAAGCCCCACGGCACCGGTCTCGGCCTGGCGATCGTCAAGAAGATCGTCGAGGAGCACCGCGCCCGCATCGACTTCGACACGACGCTCGGAGAGGGCACGACGTTCTACATTCGTTTCCCGAAGAGTAGCGGCGAAGTGAACGATTGAGCATGCGCGTTGTCTGACTATCCGACAGCGCTCGCTACACGACCCCCAACATCGAAGAGGCTGAACTTGACTCTCCCGATTCGCTTCAGGACCGTATCTGCGATCGCCCTGACGGGCGTCCTCCTCGGCAGCTCCCTGCTCGGTTGCAAGTACAAGGACCCCGACGCGGAGTCCTCCGAAGAGCAGGCCGCGGAGCAAGACGACTCCAAAGACAAAGAGCCAGCCGAGACGAAGCCCGCCCCGGAAGGGCCGAAGCTCGAGGGCGAGTCGGAGCAAGGCGATGGCCAGCCGACCGATCCCTCGGCGCTCCCGGAGGGGACCGAGGCGCAGTTATCGCTGTTGACGCGCGCCAAGTCGGCGTTCCTGTCGGGACGCATGGACGAGGCCGAGCGGCTCTTCGAGCAGCTCACGGAGACCGGACCGATCTCCGGCCCGCGCGTGTCCGCGTATATCGCGTTGGGGCAGATCTACAACGAGAGCGGGCGCACCGAGGAAGCCGTGGCGCTCTACGAAGGGCTGGCCGATAAGGTCGAAGACGTCCCCGAGGTTCAGATCGTCGTGGCGCGATCGCTGGCCGATCAGGGCGAGACGACAAAGGCGATCGAGGCCTATCGCAAGCTGCTCAATAAGCAGCCCGACTACATCTTTGCGCTCATCGAGCTCGCCGAGCTCTACGACAAGGCCGGCCGGGACGAGAAGTCGGCGAAGACGCTCTACACCTACGAGCAGAAGATCTACTCGATGGCCGAACAGCTCGGTAAAGAGGACTCCGCGGTCGAGCAAAAGCTCCACGTCCTGGATGTGTTCTCGATGGTCAGCGACGACAAGGCAGTCGACGCGAGCGTGGGCGCTCTGAAGGACCCGAACCCCGCCGTGCGCGCAAAAGCTGCGGTCGTGCTGGAGCAAATGGGCGCCGTCGAGGCCGTCGATATCCTGGAGACCGTCGCCGATAAAGACCCCAACCGCCGCGTACGCCTGTCCGCCAAGACCGCGGCGCGCGCGCTCTCCGAGGGGAAGTCGTCGGATAAGAAGATCGGGCCGACGTTTGTGGAGGATGAGGTCGGGTTGCCGAAGTAGGGCGACCAGTCCGAGTCCCAGTCCCGGCGAACGCAGTGAGCCTACTGCAGCCGGATACCCGTGCGCCGCTCGCGATCGTCGAAGTTACGCAGGAAGACGAAGTCGCCGCTGGCGTCGGGGACCATGACCATGCGGCCGCCGGGCAGCAGCGGATCGTAGAGGATATCTCGCGGGAAGATGGTGTTGCTGCTGAATCGGTCCGCGCTGAAGTTTTGCTCGACGCGGAAGCGGTAGCGCAGCTCCTGGGTGTCGCTGCGAACCGGGTCGACGTCACCGGGGCGCATCTCGAAGCTCAGGTAAGGCCCGCGGTAGATCTCGCCGGTGCGAACGCGGCTGGTAAAGCGCGGGTCGTTTGCGTTTTTGGACTCGATGCAGCGGCCCTCGAAGCTCTCTCGGGGCGACAGGTAGCCGGTGTTGCTGCCGTAGGCCAGCCACTCACCTTCCGGGCGAACTTCGTAGTCGATGGCGCGCGTGAAGCACTCGCGGCGCGGGAGTTCGTCGGCGAACTCGCCGTCTTCGGCGTCGATGACCTCGAGCTTCAGCTCGCGCGGGCGCACCTCGGCGACGCGCCAGGTCAGAAAACCGCGCTCGGTTGAATCGAATGCATCACAGGACTCGGGGCCGTCTTCCAGGTCGGGCTGGCTCCGGATGGTGAGCCGGTCGCCGGCCACGACGCCCAGAGAACACATGTCCGCGCCGCCCATTTCGAGGAGCCCGGGTTCATCCGCGCTGATGATGGCGTCGTCGCGGTTGGTCCCCGGTATCACGCCCTCCCAGGCCACAGTCCATGTCTCGGATCGAATTGTGTAGTCGTCGGTCGGGTCGAGCGTGAAGGGCTGGATCGCATCCAGCGGTACGTCCGGGGTGCGAAACTCGGAGGGGATGCTGGTGCCCGGCACGAGTACGAGCGAGGGGTCGCGACGCAGGGACGCACGCGTGATGGTGCTGGAACCGTCGAGCTCCGGGGTATCCAGCGCGACCGGTTGCGGCCGAAATGGTGCCGCGCACTCGGTGCTGGGGTCTGCGTTTTGCTCGCGAGCAGCGTCGAGCAGCGCCGAGGGGGTGTCACAGCTTCCCCCGACGTTGACCTGGGCGTTGCGGTCCAGCGAATCCCTGAGTGCGAATTCGGGGTTGTACGCCACGTTGACGAGCGCGGAGGATTGGAGCCGGCCACTGGTTCGACATTCGACGTCGTTTCGGACGAAGTTGTCGCACTCTTCGGTGCAAGCATCGTCGCCGACAGCGGCACAGACCTGGCTACAGCCGCCCTCGGGCGGGTCTTGGCGGCATTCCTGGCAGGCGTCTAGCGAGCCGAGGCAGGCCTGGCAGCTTCGCACGGCCTGACACGCGTCGGCGTTCGGGTCTTCGGGCTGCGGGAAGCGCGGCACGTCGAGGCACTCGCGCTCGCGGGAGTTCTGGAAGGCCTCACCGCGCTCGAGGAATTCGCGCGTGGTGAGCAGGTCGTCCGTCTCGTAGACCTCGCAATAAGCGGTCGCGGCGCTGACGGTGTAGATGCTGCTGTTGTTGGAAGCGACCATCGCCTCGAAGTCGTAGCGAACGACGCCGTGCGAGCATGTGTCGCGGTTGTCGCAGTCGGGGTCTTGCCAGATGACGCTTCGGACGACGCGCCCCTGGACCGCTTCGGGGTGGGTTGCGACCGTGATGCCGCGATCGTTGAGGAACGCGCGTCGGTCGCCGGGTTCGGCTCTGCGTACATCGATGAGCTCGCCGCGCTGGGCGTCGGCCACGAGCAGCTCGGTATTCGCCTTGTCGACAACGTAGACGAAGCGGTCCATCGGGCCGACGCTGATCGACTCGACGCCGAGTCGACCGGCATCCCGCTCGGAGCGGCCGCGCTCGCCGTAGCAGTCGGGGTCGTCGGGCCAGTCGACCAGGCCGTCTCCGTCGTTGTCCGCACCATCGGAACAGGCGCGCGTGCCAACGGGCTCGTCCGGGTCGCTCTCGGAGTCGTCGCCGGCGAAGGCGCACCCCGGATCGTCGCGGTCGACGAGTCCATCCCCGTCATTGTCGACGCCGTCGGAGCACGCAGCGCTCGGCGAGCCGGGGGCGGAGGGCGCTTCGTTGTCGAAAGGCCCGTAGCACTGTGGGTCCTCTTGGTCGATGAGCCCATCGCCGTCGTTGTCCAGTCCATCGGAGCACGGCGCGGCCAGTCCGATACGGTCGATCTCGCAGGGCGTGGAGTCCAGGATGCGGCACGCGGCTCCGTCCGCCGTCGCGCGCTCGTCCAGGCCGAAGACCGACATGAAGCCGCGATCCCTGTAGGCGACATAGAGGCGGTCGCCGTCCGGGCTGAGGGTCATCGCTGACGGAGTATCGGCCAGAGCAAGCGTGGTCACGGCGTCATCGTCGGGCGGCGTGCAGCTCACGTCCGCGTCCGAGGCGCGCCGGTCGAAGCTCGCCGAGCCCACGCCGTCGGGCTTCGGGCAGGAGACGCCGTCCCGGATCCAGAGAGAGTTGGGCCGAGTCAGCGCGACGATGAGGCGATCGGGCTCGCCGATCGTCTGGTCGTTGACGCTGGCTTCGAACGCCGGGCTGACTTCCATCATGCGCGGGGTGCGGGGGAGCTCGATGGCGTCCTGGGGGTCGGTTCGGAGCCACCAGAGGTTGATCGGCGAGATCGTCTTGTCGATCTGATTGAGCGCGTAGCCCGCGTTGCCCCCGGGGCCTGCGGCTACCGCAACCGGTGCCCGTCCGACCGAGATATGGCTGACTCCCGGCTCGCTCGGGTCGAGGTCGACGAAGCGCGGGCGCACCCGAGACATGTCGAGCACGCCGATGCGGTTGTTTTGTTCGCTGGCGACGAGGCCGATATCCCCGATTTCGGGCGGTAGCGGCTCGCCGTCTTCGGTCTCCGGGTTTGGGTCGCAGGCGCGGGTGACCGGCGCGACGCGTGCGTCGATGCCACCGATCGAGTCCAGGCATACCTGTCCCTTGACGATGGTGACGTCACGGGGCCCATCGAGGCTCGGGGGGAACGTCCTGACCTCGTCGTCACAGCCGGACGCGAGCATGCTGAGGACACCGAGGGCAGCTACGAATGTGAAAGCGCGTCGATTCATGAGTTGACCAGGGGCGCAATCGGGAGCGCTCAGTGAATTTTCTTGATGACCTGATGGTAACGCGGGCTCGACTCGCCGAGGTCGATGACCGCGACGGAGCCGCAGCCGGTGGCGTCGCCGCTGCAGCTCTGCGAATCTCTGGGCGTGTCGTCGAACAGCGAGACGAGCGCGTGGCACTGGCCGTCGGGATCACACGTCGGGGATACGTCGAAGTCGTAGGGACTCGCGTCGAGCAGGAGCTCGTCGACAACGGCCTCGCTGTCGACGTCGACCACCTTGATCGAGCGGTCGTCGTAGCACGGGACGTAGGCGAGCATGCGCCCGTCGGAGGTCTCGTGGACGTAGATGTCGGAGGGGCTGTCGCCGAGCGGAATCGAGCTGACGACGCGGTGTTGCGTGCCCGTGCCGGTCTCGGCGTCGGCCGGCGTGATGTCGACGATGTAGAGGGCGTCGGGGCGCTGGGCGACGATGGCCATGCGCGATCCGTCCTCGGAGAACGCCGCGCCGCGGGCCTGCAGGCCGCCGGTCGACGGATTCAGCGTAAATGAGCCGCGGCCAATGAGCGCTTCCACTTCGCCAACGTCGTTCACGTAGGGCTGGATGATCGACACGCCGGTGGTGAATCGACCGAGGACGTAGAGGTTTTCCGTGCCGGGGCGCTGGGCGATGACGTTCGCGCCGCAGCTCGAGTTGGGCACGCACAGCGAAGACGGGATGGCGTTGGCGATGCTCAGAGTGGCTGCTGATTTATCGCGACCGGGCAGCGTGATCGCGCTGACGCGCTGGCCGGTCAGGTGAGACAGGCCCAGGACGTCGACATCGAGGGTTTCTCCACCTTCATTCGTGCGCTGCGTCGAGTAGACGGCGAGTCCGAACGGGTCGGTGGGCAGTCTCGAGCCGTCCTGATCGTCGGGGATGCGGTCCAGGACACACTCAGCCGGGAAGTTGGTCGCCTGGCCGTCGTTGTCGACGCAGAAGAGCCGGTCGCCGCTCTCGGAGACGTCGAACGCGACCACGGCGTTGCCCTGTCGGGCCGTGATATAGGCCTTGGAGGCGTCGCCGTTGAGTTCGATATTGCCGCCGAATGACGGGATGTAGGGCACGTTCACGGGCACCATCTCGAGCGATTCCATGTCGATGATGGTGACCGTACCGCCCTCGGCGGGGCGATATCGCGCGCTGAAGTTGCTGTTGACGACGTACGCGTAGTCGCCGCTGGGGTGGATCGTGAGCCCGACCGGATAGTTGAGCCGGTCCCGCCTGGGCAGCGGCTCCTCGAACGGGTTGCCGCAGCTGGCGGCAACCAGCGCAAAGACGATGAGCGCAGCCGCGCTTGTGGTCAGTCTGAACTTCATGCTCGCCGTGTGGCAAAAGGCATCGACAAAAAAACCGTACGCACGTCGGTTAACACATCAGAAAGCACGTGCATACAGATACGGGCTGAATTACCACCACAGAGCAGGCAATTTCAAGCAAGGCGGGTTTATAGGTCATAGGTCATAGGTTTTCGCTCGCGGTCGCGGGCGCTCCGCTCGCGTTGCTCGCGGAGGTTGAGCGGATAAGTGGTTGAGCGGTTACCGGGACGCCACTGGTTAGAAGTTCGAACCACTTAACCTCTAGCGCAGCGCCGAAGGCGCAAGCGGAACCACTTAACCTCTAGCGCAGCGCCGAAGGCGCAAGCGGAACCACTTAACCTCTAGCGCAGCGCCGAAGGCGCAAGCGAAACCCCTTAACCACTTAACCTCTAGCGCAGCGAGCGGAACTGAACGTTGACGAAACCGCGCGCGGTGCCTAGTTCATGAACTGTTACGAGTGGCTTACGCCCAGACGACACCTTGCTCCGGAGGAGCTCATGAAAGCCCCCAATCCCCGACTCCTTGCCCTGCTGATCGCCACCGGGTTTTTCCTGGTCGGCCAGAGCGCGTTCGCTCAGACCGATATCTACGACTGGCCGAGCAGCGAGTATCCCGTGGTTGTGTCGAGCAACGGCAACCTGATCTTCATCGATAACAAAGGTGAGCCAAAGCGCGCCTACGATTGGAAGGCCCAGAAGCGAGGGGAGCGCGAGAAGGCTGTCTACTTTGTGAATATGGACAAGGATGGCGGGCCGGAGATCGTGGGGGCGGGTACGCCGACGTTCGTGCTGAATCAGGATGCCAACGCGATCTGGTCGCACAAGGACGGGTGTGATCAGGCGATCGTGGCGGACTTCGTGGCCGACGATAAGCTCGACATCATGTGCAACAACGGCCGCGAGCTCAAAGTCTACACCTACGACGGCCAGTTCGTGTGGTCGCTGGGGCTCAACCGGCGCATCGAGCACTGCCGGGCGGGTGATTGGAACGGCGATCTGAAGGCCGACCTGGAGTGCAGCTATCGAGGATCGAGTGAGCTCGCACGCATCGACGCGGAGGGAGAGCTCATCGACGGCGAGGCATCCAAGCAAGAGATCCCGGACGACGCGAATAGCCTGGACGAGGTTTCGCCGGCGGGCAAGAGCATGCTGGACGGCAAGGAGCACTTCGACCTGGATGGTGACGGAAACGCCGACGAGCGGTTGACCGCCGACGGGAAAGCCGTAGTCATCGGCTCGAAGGCCAAGTCCAAGGCGCTCGCCCGCATCGAGCTGGGCGGCGAGGCTGTCGGGGCCGTGGTGAAGAGGATGGGTGACGCCGGCACGCACGCATTCGTCGTGACCGACGACAAGATCGTCGTGATCGGCCCGGACGCCAAAAAGAAGGCCGAGTACTCCACGGATGCCAACCGCTACAAGCGCTCACCGCTCGCCGAGCTCAAGAGCGTGTATGCGAATGATTTCGGGGAGGGAAACAATCAGAAGGCGCAAGACGCGGTGACGGCCGTCCAGGATAAGCTGTCGGCGTGCTACGGTTCGCGTGTGCGGAGCAACCCGTTCGCGGGAACCGGCAAGATGCTGCTGCAGGTCTCGGTCGACGACAAGGGCAACGTCAAGAGCGTCAACAGGGTCCACGCCGACATCACCGACAAGAGCATCCTCAACTGCGCGATGAACGCGCTCGAGCGCGCCGATTACCCGAACGCTGAGGGCGGCAACGGCAGCATCAACGTCAATATTAACTATACGTTTGTGGATGAGGCTAGGTAGGGGGAGCGGGGGAGTGGGAGATGTGGGAGATTGGGTCATTGGTCGGCATGCGGTGCTCGACGACCCGGTCACCCATTGACCTACCCACATCCCCCACATCCCCCACATCCCCCACATCCCCCACATCTCCCACATCTCCCACATCTCCTACATCCCCCACATCTCCTACATCCCCCAGCTCCAAAATTCTCTATGAGTAAACGCGACATCAAAGCCCCCCGCGGCCCCGAACTCAACTGCAAAGGTTGGGTGCAGGAGGCCGCGCTTCGCATGTTGATGAATAACCTCGATCCAGAGGTCGCCGAGGACCCGGATAACCTCGTGGTGTACGGCGGGACGGGCCAGGCCGCGCGCAACTGGGAGTGCTTTGACGTCATCGTCCGCGAGCTCGAGGATCTGGAGGACGACGAGACGCTGCTGGTGCAGTCGGGCAAGGCCGTGGGGCGCTTCAAGACGCACGAAAATGCGCCGCGGGTGCTGATCGCGAACTCGAATCTGGTCGGCAAGTGGGCGAATTGGGAGCACTTCAACGAGCTCCAGAAAAAGGGCCTGATGATGTACGGCCAGATGACGGCCGGGAGCTGGATCTACATCGGGACGCAGGGAATTCTGCAGGGCACCTACGAGACGTTCGCGGCTGCAGCTCGGAAGCACTTCGACGGCGATTTGCGCGGCAAGTTCGTGCTCACAGCCGGGCTCGGGGGGATGGGCGGCGCGCAGCCGCTGGCCGCGACCTTCAACGGCGCGGCGTTTCTGGGGGTCGAAGTCGATCCGGAGCGTATCGAGCGGCGCATCGAGAAGGGCTATTGCGACGAGATGTACGACGACCTCGACGAGGCGCTGGACAGGGTCCTGGCGGCCAAAGAGGCCGGTGAGGCGCTCAGCGTCGGGCTGGTGGGCAACGCTGCGACGGTCTATCCGGAGTTGCTGGAGCGCGGCGTGATTCCAGACGTCGTCACCGACCAGACCGCCGCCCACGACCCGCTCAACGGCTATATCCCGATCGGGTACGACGTCGGCGAGGCGCGCGAGTATCGAAACCGCAAGCCCGACGCCTACCTGGCCGACGCGCGCGCTGCGATCTACAAGCACGTCGAGGCGATGGTCGGCATGCAGGACGAAGGTGCGATCGTCTTCGACTACGGCAACAACATCCGGCAGGTCGCCGAGGACGAGGGCCTGGAGCGGGCGTTCGACTTCCCGGGGTTCGTCCCGGCGTATATCCGGCCGCTGTTCTGCAAGGGCTCCGGGCCATTTCGCTGGGTGGCGCTGTCCGGCGACCCGGCCGACATCCATCGCACCGACGAGGCGATTCGCGAGTTGTTCCCGCACAAGGAGCACCTGATGCGCTGGATCGACATGGCGCAGGAGAAGGTGCATTTTCAGGGGCTGCCCGCGCGTATCTGCTGGCTGGAGTACGGCGAGCGGGTCAAAGCGGGCCTGAAGTTCAACGAATTGGTCAAAAATGGCGAGGTGTCAGCGCCGATCGTCATCGGCCGCGATCACCTCGACACCGGCAGCGTCGCCAGCCCCAACCGCGAGACCGAGGCCATGAAGGACGGCAGCGATGCGGTGGCCGACTGGCCGATCCTCAACGCCATGCTCAACGCGGTCGGCGGCGCCAGTTGGGTCAGCTTCCACCACGGCGGCGGCGTCGGGATGGGCTACAGCCTGCACGCCGGCCAGGTTATCGTCGCTGACGGCACCGACGCGGCGGCCGAGCGCCTCGAGCGCGTGCTCACCACCGACCCCGGCACCGGCGTGATGCGCCACGCAGACGCCGGCTACGAAGACGCTATCGAAGTCGCGAAGGAGCGCGGGGTGCATATTCCGCACCTCGAATCGCGGGGCGATTCGAGGTGAGGGGGAGTAGGAGATGTAGGAGATGTGGGAGAGAGGGTAGGCTTGTGACCAATGACCTACTCTCCTACATCCCCCGCATCTCCCTCTCCCCCAACCCATTCACCCATTCACCAACCAACCCACTCACCCCAAAATGAAATACGCCATCCGCGCCAACTACCTACTCACCATGCCCGAAGACCCCGCCGTGCTCGCCGAGTACGACCCGGACGGGGATATCGAGGGGCGAGATCGCGAGTTGACCGGGGCCATCGAGGACGGTGGCGTGCTGGTTGAGGATAACGTCATTGCGTGGGTTGGGGCGTGGTCGGACCGGCCGAGCGCGGTCGATTCGGAGGACGTTCACGTCATCGACGCCGGGGTCGTCACGCCGGGCTGGATCGACTGCCACACGCACGCGGTCTTTGCCGGCGAGCGCGCCGACGAGTTCGTGCGGCGCAATGCGGGGCAGGACTACGGCGATATCCTGGAGGCGGGCGGCGGCATCCTCAACACCGTCGACAGCGTCCGACAGTCCAGCACCACCGACCTCGCCGAGGGGCTGGCAAAGCGGGTGTTCGAGTCGATTCGGCGCGGTGTCACCACGCTCGAGGTCAAGAGCGGCTACGGGCTGACCACGTCCGACGAGCTCAAGCAGCTAAAAGCCATCCAGATGGTCATCGAGGACGAGGTCCCGATCGATCTGGTGCCGTGTTTCCTCGGCGCCCATGCCATCCCGCGCGAATTCCGCGACGACCGCGACGCGTATGTGGACCTGGTGTGCGAGGAGATGATCCCCGCGGTGGCCGAGCAGGGTCTGGCGGATTATTGCGACGTCTTCTGCGATCGCGGGGCGTTCACGACCGACGAGGCCGAGCGCATCCTGTCGACGGGCATCGAGTACGACCTCATCCCGCGCATCCACGCCGACGAATTGTCCGACGCGGGCGCCGCACAACTCGCCGTCGAGATCGGTGCGGCGAGCGCGGACCACCTGGAGTTTACGCCGGACGACGTCATCGCGCAGATGGGCGACAGCGGCGTCACCGGCGTGTTGATGCCCGCGGTGAACCTGTTCCTGGGGACGACCGACCACATGGCGCCGGCGCGCAAGCTGCTAAACGCCGGCGGCGAGGTCGCGCTGGCCACCGACTTCAACCCCGGCAGCGCGATGACCCAGGACCTGGGGATGGTGCTCACGCTGGGGTGCACGCTCTACGGGCTGACGCCCGGCGAGGCGCTGCGCTCGGTGACGATCGGCGCGGCGAAGGCGCTCCAGCGCGACGACATCGGCCGCATCCGCGAGGGCGCCACGGCCAACCTCACGCTGCTGGACGTCCCGCACCCCGAGTACGTGCCGTATCACTTCGGCGAGTCCCACGTGAACGGCGTCGTCTGGCACGGCGAGTTCGTGTATTGGACGTCGGAGGAGCATATGGAGTAGGGGGCGCTTGGCCGAGCGTTGAGGGATGGGGCGTGCGGTTCCTGAACGACGCCCGCCGAAGTCCTGAGGATTCCCGTACCCCGCAAGCGTTTGACGTAACTTCGTGTTGCAGTCAGGCCGCTGTGGTGGGTATCCTCCACCGATACTCGAGGTATCGTGGAGCAGCCGCTCGCCGTCATTGGGGCGTTCTGTAGTTTTTTCGACTCAAATGAAGACGGAGAGAGGAACGATGAAGGTCCGGCATATACTCTTGGTTACCATTGCTGCGCTCGCCTGTTCACTTACCGCATGTGGAGACACGTCGGGTGAGGAAGCGTGCGGTGACATGTACACACGACCCGATGCCTCGAGAGCGATTATCTCCGACGAGCGACTCGCCGAGATAGCCGAGATGGGGGTGCCCATTTACGATGGTATGAATCCACCGGACATGTCCGGCAAGTATGTTTTCGACAGCTCTGAGTGGATCGACGCTCCGCGAGAAGAGAATGTCGGCCGCTCGGTTTGCGACTCGGAGGTGACGTATACCCTCGAGGACGACGGCACGCTCTCCGCCGAGAGCGTCTACACCGCTTGCTCGGGGTCGGGGTCGAGTTCTGGGACCCAGCTGTCCGGAGAAGGTTCCTGCTACACGACGTACGCCCGAAGCCAAGAGACGTTTGAGGGGTGTGAGCGCAGCAGTGTGAGCGTCTCGTCGGGGTGTCTGACCGAAGCCGGTATCACGTATTGGACGTCGGCGTTCTTCGACACCGCGCATGGAGAAGAAAATTGTCCGGCGCTCCTCGAAGAGGGACGCCTACCGCCGATCGACGGCGTCGTCGTGGTCGAAGAGACGGACGGGCTCGTAGAAAAGATCAATTGATGGGTAGCGGGTCCGCTCAGCGCGTGCAGTCTACGATGATGTCGGACCGCGGGACCACGACAAAGAGGTTGAGGCCGCGCGTTGAGGCAAAGATCACGTCTATGCCGTCCCAGGCATCCAGCCACCACCACGAGTGCCCAGTCTCGAAGACTTCGCCGCACGGAGTACAGGAACCGCACCCCCCTCAGCGCCCTGTCGGGCGCAGCTCCCCAACTGGGGAGCGGTCGCTTAGCGTCGACGATCAGCTTCTGCTTCACGGTCGAAATCCCGCAGACCCTTAAGCGACGTGTCGTGGCGAACCCAGAGAGGTGCGGCAGAGCTAAACGACCCTTCCCCTCTGGGGAAGTACCCGAGCGTGAGCGAGGGGGATGGGGCGTGCGGTTCCTGAACTACGCTCGCCGAAACCCAGAGCGATGGGGCGTGCGGTTCCTGAACTACGCACGTCACCGCCCCACATTATCACTCCGATACAACGTCTGGAACGGATACGTATCCACGATGCGCTTGAGCTCCTCGTAGGTCAGGCCCTCGAACTCGGTCTGCTCGGCCTCGCCGCCGACTTTCGCGGTGAAGATGGCGCGCTTGACGTGGGCGACCTCCACGCCGGACTCTCCGTGCATAATGGGGCGGGATTCGTCGATCCAGCGCACCACGAGGCGGTCGACGCCTTCGTCCTGGAGGCGGTCGAGGTAGGCTCTGAGGTCGTCGTAGGTCGCCATGATGTCGATGGGCCCGTGAGTTATTGCGACAGAAAGTACAGCGCGATACCGAGGACGACGCCGCCGACCAGGATTCCCAGCAGAATCTCCAAGAAGACATTTGGTCCGGAGTTCGCAGGGCGCGCAGGTGCTTGCTGACGCTGCTCGGGGCGCTCGAGATCGAGGCGTAGATCTTGCTCGGTCTGGTCGCGATGTGGGTTGGGCTGAGGGTCGGGTTGACCGGCCATGGCGGCCATCGCCTGCGAGCGAGAATCGCGGGAGAACTCGACCGTGGCGTCGTATTCGTAGGCGTGTTCGGGGATTCGGTGTGAGTCCGAGACGCCTGGCTCGTGCTCGCCAGACGAGGACGTGGCCCCGAGTTCTTCTCGCGGGGACTCCTCGACAGGGGCGACCTCGAAGCCGGATTGCTTGCTCGTGGTCGCGCTGTCGTCGTAGTCGGGGAAGTCGGCGAACGGGTCGATGCTGCCGCGCTGGCTGCCGGAGGCCAGCGAGCTGTCGACCTCGTGCATGGACGGCATGCCGGAGGAGGCGGGAGTCGTCATCTCCTCCTCGTCGGCTTCTCCGAACTCGGTCGGCATGTCGGCGTCGACCTGTGCGGCCTGGCGCTCACCGAAGTCCAGCGCCTCGAGGTCGAGGTACATGTCGGTGGCGGTCGTATAGCGTGCCCCCGTATCCTTCTCGACGGCGCGCTCGATGATGCCGCCGAAGGCAGAATTGGCGACGACCGCGGGCAATTTGATGGGCTTGTCCGATGCCTGATACATGATCGTATCGTAGACCGACTCGATCTGGATGAGCTTCTCACCGGCGACCATCTCGGCCATGATCAGCCCCATCGCGTAAATATCTGCGGGGGGCCCGACGTCGGTCTTGTGGACCAGCTCGGGCGCCATATAAGCCGGAGTGCCAACCAGTGTCTTTGCGGCGGTCAGGTCGGCGCTACTGTCGTCCTCGAGGGCTTTGGCGAAGCCGAAGTCCAGGACCTTGACGTGGCCGCGGCCGCCGTCGTTGACGAGGTAGATATTCGCAGGTTTGAGATCGCGATGGACGATGCCCAACTCGTGAGCAGCTTCGAGGGCAGCGAGCGTCTCTTGCGTGATGCGCTTGACGAGGCTGGGCTTGAGCGCACCATGATGGCGCAGGAGGGTCTTGAGATCAGTGCCCTCCAGAAACTCCATGGCCATATACGGCAGGCCGGAGTCGGTCTGACCGTAGTAGTAAACGCGCAGCACGTGAGGGTGGCGCAGGCTGTAGATCAGCGTGGCCTCGCGCTCGAAGCGCTGGCGGAGTTCTTCTTCGTCGTGAGGGCCGGGCTTGAGGACCTTGAGCGCGAGCGTACGGTCCTCGAGGACGTCGTGGACGCGATAGACAGCACCGAAGTTGCCGTGATCGAGCTCGGACTCGATCCGGAAGACGTCGTCGACGACTTCGCCGACTTCGGGCATCCGAGACATCTGGAGAGACTCCGCGTGTACGTAGGGCAGTGAGACGGGCCATTCGCGCCGTGTATCGCGCAGACTACCGCAGTGCGCTGCTTTTGAAAACTAATCAGGCAACAGACGTTATTCGAACAACGGGAAATACCGAAGTTATCTCGCAGAGGAAACCATCGAGCCGGTCAACGCATCCCATAGAAGCGATGCGCGCGTGGAGGATTAAATCGCCCAGGCAGCCGGTTTCATCTCCTGAGAAGACAGGCGCGGACCAAGCCGGGTGCTTCGAGCCCGCCGGCGAGCGGCGCGCACGTTGACCATCCCTATCGTGTACGCCACGATGGGATCCTGAAGACAGGGCGTCGAGCGCGGCGATGGACTCAGGGCGAGAACCAGTCGTCCCTAAAAAATTTTCAAAATTGGCAACAAAGCATGATTGAGACGATGAAGAAGAAGCTCAAACGACACGGCCGGTTCCTGGTGGCAGCACTGTCGCTGGCGATTGCGTTTGTGTTGAGCGTGCAATTCAGTGACAGGGGCGTGCAATTCGACCTGCAGAATACGTCGCACTCGGCGTCCAAGAAGGACGACGGGAGCTACGATCTGTCGGCGCTGCAGATCCTCAATCGTGTGTTGCTCCAGATCAAGGAGAACTACGTCGAGCCGGACCGCGTCGAGCCCAATAAGATGCTGGTCGCCTCGCTCGACGAGATTCAGAACAGCATCGCCGAGGTCGTCGTCAACTTCGAGGGGGACCGCGACGCTCCCTCGGCGGTGACGGTGATGGTCGGCGAGAAGTCCAAGACGTTTGAGATCGGCAAGATCGAGAGCCTCTGGGAGATGAGCTTCCGCCTCAAGGAGATCTTCCGATTCGTCGAGGAGCACCTCGAGGAAGACGAGGACCTCGACTACCGCGAGATCGAGTACGCAGCCATCAACGGGATGCTCTCGACGCTCGACCCGCACAGCACGCTGCTGCCGCCTCGCCACTACGAGGAGATGCAGACTCAGACGGGCGGGAAATTCGGGGGGCTGGGCATCGTGATCTCGATTCGCGACGGCCAACTCACCGTCATCAGTCCTATCGACGATACGCCCGCCTCTCGCAAGGGTATCAAGGCCAAGGACAAGATCGTGCGGATCGGCGACGAGTCGACGGTCAATATGAACCTCAACGAGGCGGTCAACATGCTGCGCGGCGAGCCCGGTACCGAGGTCAGCCTCTGGATCATGCGAAAGCCGTGGACCGAGCCGCGGGAGTTCACCGTCACGCGCGCCATCATCAGTATCGAGTCGGTCGAGACCAAGCCGCTCGACGACAAGGTCGGCTACGTGCGCATCAAGAATTTCCAGGCCAATACGCACTCCGACCTGGTCAAGGGGCTCGACAAGCTCAAAAAGGACATGGGAGGCATGCAGGGTCTCGTACTGGATATGCGCGACAACCCCGGCGGGCTGCTCGATCAGGCTATCAAGGTCAGCGACACGTTCCTGAACAAGGGGGTCATCGTGAGCACGGTCGGCGTCGGTAACACGATGCGCGACAAGAAGACCGCGACCCGGTCGGGCACCGAGCCCGACTACCCGATCGTCGTGTTGGTCAACGCCGGCAGCGCGTCGGCATCCGAGATTGTCGCGGGCGCCCTGCAGAACAACAACCGCGGGCTGGTCGTCGGCGATACGACGTTTGGGAAGGGCTCCGTGCAGGTGCTCTACGAGTTCAATGACAACTCCGCGCTCAAGCTCACGATCGCCCAGTATCTGACGCCCGGCGACAGCTCGATTCAGGGCAAGGGAATTACGCCCGACCTGCGCCTGGTCCCTGTCGTCGTCAGCGACGATGAGATCGACATGTTCCTGTCGGACAATATCCTGCGTGAGGAGGATCTGAACGCGCACCTGTCCAACGAGGCCGTCAAGGCAGCCAAGAAAGGCCAGGGTGTCGGGTTCATACGCTTCCTCGAGGAAGTGCCCGCTGAAGGTGAGGAAGAAGAGGAGTTCGACACCGACGAGTTCGAGATGGACTTCCAGATCGAGTTCGCAAGCCAACTGGTGACCGCCGCGAAGAAGACCTACAAACGCCCCAAGCTCCTCGAGAAGCTCCAGGACGAGCTCAACAAGATCGCGGGCCGCGAGCTCGACACCATCATCAAGGATCTGAAGCGATTCGATATCGATTGGACCGATGGGACGAATCCTTCGAGCCCGAAAGTCGACCTGACCGTCTCCACCTCCAGGGAGAATAACAAGGTCAGCGCCGGCGAGAGCATCGAGATCACGGCCAAACTCGAGAACAACGGTGACAAGGCACTCCACCGCGTCAAGGCCATCACCAGGAGCGCCAACAGCGTGCTGGACGACCGCGAGTACCTGTTCGGTAAGATCGAGCCGGGGCAGACCAGGGAATGGAAGGTCACGGTCGACGTCCCCAAGGACGTGCCGACTCGCCACGACATGGTCGAGTTCACGCTGAGCGGGCCCGAGAAAGTCTTCTCCGACGATGTGGCCACGGCGATTATGACCGAAGGCCACGACCGGCCGCACTTCGCGTTCTCCTACACCATCGACGACAAGAATGGCGACGGTGTGTTGCAAAATGGCGAAGACGTCGACCTCAAGGTCGTCGTCGAGAATAACGGCAAGGCCGACAGCAGCGAGACCCAGGTGCTCGTCAAGAACAAGTCCGGCGAGGCGGTCTACTTGAACAAGGGTCGCGAGACGGTCGAGTCCATCGCGAAGGGCGAGTCCGAAGTGCTCGACTTTGCCTTTAGCATCAAGGAACTCCCCAAAGATGACTATATCGAGCTCGAGTTGACCGTCCTGGACACCGCGTATCGCGAGTTCGTCCAGCGCACCATCAAGATCCCGTTCTCCTCGAGTACCGGTGACTTCCAGAAGGCGAGCGGCGTGGCCACCGTCAAGAGTGGCCCGGCGAAGCTGTTCGTCAGCTCCAATGCAAACTCCGATACGGTGGCCATGGCCAAGAAGGACGCCAAGCTTCCGGTCGTCGGAGAGCTGCAGGATTGGTTGGAGTTGGACCTGGGCGACCGCAACGGCTGGATTCAGAAGTCGATGGTCGACCTCGATACCAACGCCGGGGACAAGCTGTCCGGCGTGGATATGCGCTGGTTCCAGGCGCCGCGCATCGACCTCAACCCCGCCGAGCGCATGACGTCGAAGAAGACGGTCAAGCTCGAGGGAAAGCTCATGGACGATGCGACGATCAAGGATTACTACATCTTCGTGTACAACCGCGAAGACGGTATGAAGACCAACTCGCGCAAGCTCGATTATACCCGCGTGGGCAGTAAGACGAGCACGTTGTCGACCAAGGTCCCGCTCTTCGAGGGGATGAATCGCGTGACGGTCGTCAGCCGCGATGAAGAAGGGATGGAGACGCGCCAGACGGCGTTCGTCTACCGGAAGTAGGCGACTACTGAGGACAAGCTTGCGCTGAAAAAGCCCGGCCGGACGAGATCCCGGCCGGGCTTTTCTATGTGTGAAGCGAGAGCGTCATCCGTCTTCGAGCGGCGTCTCGACCCGTAAGTGGAGCTCGGGCGCGACCTTCAGGCTCCCGAGCATCGCGGAGTATGGTTCGATGCCGTAATCGGTATGGTCGACCACCGTCTCGACCCGGGCACGCCCGTTCTCGCGGACGATATCGAACTCTATTTCGCGCGTCTCGCCGTGCAGATCGAGCGATCCGACGACATGCCAGCCCTCCTCGTCGGGCTCGACGCGGGTGGCCTCGAACACGATATCGGGAAAGCGCTCGACGTCGAGCACGTGCTTGTTCATGCGTTGTTTGATCTCGTGTCGGTCGCCCGCACTCAGCTCACCGGTTTCCTGCTTGTCCTCCCACTTGATGGCATCGACGGGCTCCAGCGAGTCGGCGTCGAAGCGCGCGGTCAACTCCCCCGCGTCCAGATCGGCGTTTATCTCGAAGGTCTCGAAGCGAAGCTTGAGGTCGTGGCCCATGCGCGAGAGCAGGGTGCCAGATTCGCGTTGCAGGAAGATGAAGGCATCGGCAACAGATGCGTCGTAGGTGGTCACGGTCGACTCCTCGTGGATTGGGATGTGGGCAAATTCGCTCCGTGTATCTTTGAGGGTTGTGACTGCAAGATCAATTCCCGGCTCAAAATCGGTTCGAATGACGCCTCGCGTACGAGAGCCGGGTCGTGGCGCGCACAATGATCGCTGGCGGCGCAAGAAATGCATGTTTTGCGCGGGAATGAGAGGGGATTCAGGTCGCGGTTGCCTCGATAACTCGACCGCGCCTGGATTCGGTGTCATAATCGGAAGCGAAATAGACACTTTATTCGCTCTCACGAGAGCTGCTCGGAACCGTCATGTGCCGACGCCTCCTCCTCATCGCCCTGACCGTCCTTCTGGCGGCGGGCTGCAACCTGCGCGACGACGGCGTGTCGGCCGGCGACGCTGGCGGAGACACGGACGCCGACGCAGTGAGCGGCGATTGCACATCGGAGCAAACCGAGATCTGCGCGGGCGAGTGCGTCGATCTGCAGACCAATGTCGAGCACTGCGGGGCGTGCGGCAACAATTGCGCCGAGGACGCGCGCAACAACAGTTGCGTCGAGCCCGGCTGCGAGGCCGGCGCGTGTGTGTTCGATGCGAGTGTCGGCGGCTCGTGTGAGCTCGAGAGCGGAGCCCTCGGCGTATGCGCCGAGCAAGGTTGTGTCGGCTGCGTCAGCGACGAGGACTGCACGGACCCACCGACCAGTCACACGGAGTGCTGGGTAGCGACGTGTACCGACGCCCATGCCTGCGACTACGACGTGTCGGACCCCGAGCAGCCTTGCGGCAGTGCGTCGTGCACCGACGGATTTTTTCGCGAGCCCGACCTGTGCGGAGACACCGGCTCGTGCAACTTGCGCGACCCGGGGACCGAGTGCGCGCCCTTTATCTGCAACGAGGCCGGTGACGCGTGCTCGACCTCCTGTGAGGATGCGTCCGACTGCGTCGACGGGGCCGCCTGCTTGAACTCACAGTGTGCGACCGAGCTCGCCGTCGACATGACCATCGATGCGGACGTCCAGAATGTCGTCGTCTCCGAGGAGATCGCCTCTCGGTACTCCTGGGACGGGAGCATCCCGGTGGTCGGGACTATCACCATCGCCGCGAGCGCAGCGGTGGGATCGACCTCGAACTCCCAGCCTGCGTTCTTGGTCGACGCGCTGCCGGACGCATCCGAGCTCACGATTATTGTCGATGGCATGCTTCTCGGCGCCGGCGGGAAGGGCGGGGATGTAACCGCCAGCGGCGATCAACCCACGGGCTTCGTCGAACCCACCGATGGAGGCCCGGCGCTCGAGGTCGCGGCGCAGGAACCGAACACCGTGCTCGAGGTGGAAAACCGCGGCATCATCGGCGGTGGGGGCGGCGGTGGCGCGGCCGGGAGCACCTATATCCCCAACTTCAACTTCGGCGTCGCCGTGGGCGGCGGTGGCGGCGCGGGCTACGCTCCGGGGGATGGCGGCGTGGCGCCCTCGACAGTACGGTTCAATGACGACGGCGACCCCGGCGGGCGGACATCGGGCGGTGCGGGCGGTCGCTATGAAGGGCTCGGAGGCGGCCGTGGCGGCAGCCTCGGCGGAAGCGGCGGCCCGGTCGACGACACTCAGCAATCCAGCAGCCGCGGAAGCGGCGGCCCGGCGATCGTCGGCGAGTCCAACTTCGACTGGGTCTCACTGGGCGACGTGCGGGGCTCGCGTCTTCCCTGAAACCCCGGTCGAGCACATCCGAAACTAATCCGTGCTCGCGCAAAAGCCCGGTAGATGCGAAGCTCGTCGCGTCTAAATCGCCGCACGGAACAGATGGCCACACCCCAATACGATGAATGATGACCGAAAAAGCTGAGAACACAGACACGCCCGAGAAGACCAAGAACGAGTTCGGGACATTCGGCGGGGTCTTTACGCCGTCTATCTTGACCATCCTCGGCGTGATCATGTTCATGCGCTCGGGGTACGTCACCGGGCAGGCCGGGATCGGGGCCGCTATCCTTATCCTCGTGGTCGCCAAGTCGATTACGTTCTTGACGGGTCTTTCGATCGCGGCCATCTCGACGAATACGGAGGTCGAGGGTGGTGGCGCGTATTTCCTAATCTCGCGGTCTCTGGGTCCCGAATTCGGCGGATCGATCGGTCTGGCGCTCTTCCTCGCGCAGGCGCTGGCCGTTCCCTTCTACATCCTGGGCTTTGTCGAGGCGGTGGTCACGACGTTCCCGGACGCCGCTGCGTATTTCTTGCCGCTGGGGATTGGGATGTTGACCGTGCTGTTCGTCATCAACCTCATCGGCGCGAACTGGGCGATCAAGACCCAATACGTCGTCCTGTCGATCCTCGTGGTCGCCATCGGGTCGTTCCTGGTCGGCGGGGTCATGGACTTTGACATGGAGATCGCCCGTCAGAACTGGGAGGCGGGCTATACGGACGGGACGAACTTCTGGATCATCTTCGCGGTCTTCTTCCCGGCGGTCACCGGTATCGATGCCGGTGTCAATATGTCGGGCGACCTAAAAGACCCCGAGAAGTCGATCCCGTGGGGGACTCTCGCGGCGATCGGGGTGGGCTTTTTGGTCTACCTGCTCAATATGGTGGTCTCGGGTGGATCGACTCTGCGTGCAGACCTCATCAACGACCCGTTTGGTTCATTGATGGCGCAGGCCGGGCCGCTGGGCTTCGCGGTGGTGGCCGGTGTTTTCGCGGCGACCTTGTCGAGCGCGATCGGCTCACTGCTTGGGGCGCCGCGCATCCTGCAGGCGCTCGCCCGTGACAATATCTTTCCCGGTCTGGGATTCTTCGGGAAGGGTACCCTCGAAGGAGACGAGCCCCGGCGTGGGCTCTGGCTGACCTACTTTACCGGCGTGGGGATTCTGCTGCTCGCCGGCGGAGGTGGTGGCGGAGCCGCGCTCAACGCGGTCGCGGCCGTACTGACGATGTTCTTTTTGTTCGCCTACGGCATGACCAACGCGGCGGCGTTTATCGAGCAATTCAGCCAGAACCCATCTTTCCGACCGCGGTTCAAGTTGTTTCACTGGTCGACGGGGCTGATCGGCGGGTTGGGCTGTGTGGCGGCCGCGGTGCTCATCAACCCGATCGCCGCGCTCGCCTCGTTGGTATTGGTGACGGGGATCTACTTCTTTATCTCGAGGCGGAAGCTCGAGGAGTCGTTTGGCGATGCGCGCCGCGGCTTCTACTACGAGCGAGTCCGCTCTAACCTCGCCAAGCTCAGTGAGTCCACGCCTCACCCCAAGAACTGGCGGCCGACCGCGCTCGTGCTCTCGGGCAATCCCCGTACTCGCCTGACTCTGTCGAAGTTCGGCGAGTGGATGGGAACCGGACGGGGTATCCTGACGTTGGTCAACGTGGTCGAGGGCGACCTGCACGACAAACTCGGCGAACGTGAGAAGTCACAGGCCGAGCTCGAGGCCTACGTCGAAGATGAGAATATCCAGGCCTACTGCGAGACGATCGTCGCTCCGAGCTTCCAAGATGGCCTCGGCGTGCTGCTGCAGGCGCAGTCGATCGGCCCGATTAAGCCGAATCTGGTCGTCGCCGGGTGGCCCAGCCAGCCGCGCGACTACGCTGCGTTTGCCCGGCAGCTTCGTACAACCCACGAGCTCGGGATGAGCCAGGTGATCCTGGTCGACCACGGCCTCCCGGAGGAGCCCGAGCGTATCGATATCTGGTGGCGCGGCCACGAAAATGGCTCGCTGATGGCTCTGCTGGCCTTTTTGCTCCGGCATAACTGGAGGTGGGCGCGCGCTCGGATTCGGCTGCTCAAGATGCTCGATCCGGGCGACACCGAGGAAGGGGCTCGCGAGCGGCTGGACGAGCTTATCGACGCGGCTCGCCTGGACGCAGACTACTTGATCTTGCCAGAGGGCGACTTCGACGAGGCGCTCCACGAGCAGTCGTCGGATGCCGATGTCGTCATGCTCGGCTTCCGCCCCCCTGACGGCGAGGATGCCGAGGCATTTCACAGTGCCTATACCCGCTTCGTCGACGACATGCCGACGACGCTGCTGGTGTGTTCGACGGGCGATGTTGATTTGCTCTCTTAAGTTGGGGGATTGGGGGATGTGGGAGAGTGGGAGATGTAGGAGATGTAGGAGATGTAGGAGATGTAGGAGATGTGGGGGAGTGGGTAGGTTTTGGTTTGCGGGGCGTGACTGTCTGACGCGCAGGCTGCCAGCCTGCCGCTTGTTACCCCAGACGCTCCGAATATCGAGGAATTTCAATGTCTAAATCCAATCGCAAATCGTTCGTTGTGGTTTTCCTTGCAACACTCGCGATTCTCGCGGGCTGCGCAACGCCGCCAGACGCCTCGAACGATTCCGGTGAGGGGACCCAGGCGGAGCCGAAACAAACAACAGACGCCCCCTCCGAGCCCACCGAAGAAGGACCAGACTACGACGCCGAAGAAGACACCTCGCCCACAGCGGCGCCGGTGCTCGAAGCGCGGGCGGTCGCGCCTGCAGAGGACGCGAAGAAGGAGGCGACCACGCGCGCGGATATCGAGATCATCGAGAAAGCGAAGAAAGACCCGGTCGCGAACCAGGCCGATCCCGCCCCCCGCGATCTGGTGACGTCGTTTCAGCTCGCCTACGCCACCGGGCGCAATCGCGGTGCGGGATTCACCTCGGGTGTCGGCGTCGAGCCGTACGCGAGCGAGGTCTACGACGTCGCGCCCACGTTGCCGCCCGCCGCCGCACAGCAGTACAAATTGTGGTTTCTCGAGCCGTTTCGCACGACTCTGGCCGCCTATCAGGAAAAATACGGCGGGCTCTTGCGTGCCGAGCGCTTCGACGTGGACGGCGAGCGGGTGTACCTGCTCGTGTTCGCCCGGGCCGAGAAGACCGAATACGCCGTCAGCATCTACGACCAGCGCTACTTCTACACGGCAGTGGCGTTTTCCAGCGAGGATGACGTGGAGCTCGAGCCGCGATGGGCGGTCGACCTGTCGCCGCTATTCGAGCCGTATCGCGAGCTCGATGATATCCAACTGGGGCCAGACGGCACCCTGTACGTCAACTCGAACTACCAGTCCTACGCCAAAGAGGTCGGCGGCGAGACGGCCTATTTTTACGCGATTGCGCCGGGGCAGGCCGAGGTCTTGTGGAAGGCCGGGCCGGTGGTCTCGCGCGGCGATTTTCTGGTGCTCGACGACGTCATCTTGACGGGCTACGGCTTCACCGCCGAGCCTGACTATCTCTTCGCCCTGGACGCCGAGACCGGCGCGGTGCTCGACAAGGAGCGCGTTCCTACGGCGCACGAGCGCATGCGCGAGACCGACGAGGGTATTCAAGTGGTGACGTATAATTCGCTTCTGCGAGTCGAGATCGAGCGCGGCGAAGAGTAGTCGGCGGTCGTTAGCGGATCGCCCTGCTACAGGCACCCGCTCTGAAAGACATCGGTGGTCCCGTCGCCGTCGAAGTCGCCGAATCCGAGCTCGCTGGCGCCCGTCGAGGCGACCCGGAGTTGTCGCCAGCTCGACGCACCGCCGGACGACATCCACCAGTTATCGCCGCTGGAGCGAAAGACGTCGGTCTTGCC